>JAGVTV010000213.1 GCA_019136675.1 Bacteroidota bacterium | reverse complement strand
GCTTGTTATGGGCAATATCTGGAACGATATAAACCAGGATGGCATGCGAGTTTATACAGAGTCCATGATGAAGGATATCAGGGTGTATTTAAAAAATTCAGCCAATGATATCGTGGACGAATTTACCACCAACCACGCGGGTATGTATTGTCTTAAAACGCTCAATCCTGGTGACCATTATGTATTTGTGGAAGCTCCGGAAAACCACATAATAAGTAATAAAAATGCAGGGTCAAATCCCGATATGGACTGTGATTTCAACCCGGATGGCAGGTCGGACATGATAACTCTGGGAACGGGATTCCCGATGAAATATGTGGACGCCGGGCTGTACTTCAAACTGCAGACCTCTCTGAATGGCCTGGTATGGAAAGATATCAATAAAAACGGGATTCGGGATGCAGGAGACCAGCCTATGCCTAATGTGGTTATTTTCCTCTTTAACAAATGGAATATCTTTATAAAATCCACCAAAACAAATGAAAACGGTGAATATTCGCTTAAAAACCTGGATTCCGGCCAGTATTACTGCAGATTGCCGGAGTATCCTGACCTGACCTACGTCATGTTTACTGGCAATAATCCCGATGTGGACAGCGAGTTTACCAATCAGTACGGCCAGGCAACTTCAAGGCTGGTGACCATGGTGGCAGGCACTCCATTGCAGCATTTTGACTTCGGTTACAGAAGTGTAAACGGTATCCATGAATTGACAAATGATGACAAGATCCGGGAAGCTATTGTCTACCCCAACCCGACCATCGGCGATATAAGGGTCAGACTGCCTGAAGGCCAATATGAAGGCCAGTACTATATCATCAATGCTGCAGGGCAGGTTGTGTTAAACGGCATTATTACGTCCAATGATGAGGCGATAGATCTTTGGCGTGTGCCTGCAGGCAGATATGCCATCCACATTAAAACGGAATCAAACAGCTGGAAAAAGGCATTTACCAGGTTTGAAAACAGATAAGTTCAATTTTCAGGAAATAAAAAAAAGGCGGTCAGAAATTCTGGTCGCCTTTTTTTTTATTGTTTGGTTGTTACCCTTTGGGTCTGGTCTTTTAGCAAAAGTTTTCAAAGGCTCCCGCCAGGTTTTGGGCTATAGCCATAGCCGAATTACCTTCAATGTGCCTTCTTTCAAGCATGTGAACCAGTTTTCCATCCTTAAAAAGGGCAATGCACGGAGACGAAGGAGGGTAGGGCAACAGATACTCTCTTGCTTTGTCTGTGGCGTCACGGTCTACACCGGCAAAGACGGTAACCATTCTGTCCGGTTTTTTGCCATTGGCAACAGCCAGTTTTACGCCCGGTCTGGCATTGGCGGCAGCACAGCCGCACACTGAATTTACCACAAGCAGGGTAGTGCCTTCCTTCTGATCCAAAACTTCTTCGACATCTCCGGCATCATGCAGGCCGGTAAATCCAAAATCAGTAAGGTCCCTGGCTATGGGGGCTGTCAATTCTGGTGGATACATTGTTATTCTGTTTTTTAATGTTGTCATAACAACAGGGTTTATTCAAAGGTTCACCGTCATTTCAATATTATTGGCCGAGGAGTTCCTGAGATATTTACCTCTTACGCCTGTAATAATCCTGGACTATCTGCCCTTCAAACAATTTGGACTCCACATGTTCAAATTCCAGAGGTTTTGGCATTTGTCCAGTCCAAGGGTACTTCGGTAATTCATATGACAATGATCATATCTTGATTTTCTTCCGGCTTTGGCCAATATTTAAAAAGACCTTATTATCTTTGCAATTTAAATTTAGTCTAAATAATATTAGAACCATGCAAACGCTTGCCACCCTGAGGCCCGGAGAGACCGGCACGATAATGTTGCTGGACGAAGGAACCTATACCTGCAAGCTGCTTAACCTCGGGTTGTTGCCCAAGTCACGGGTGACTATGATCCGAAGGTCTCCGTTTGGAGGAGCCTATTACGTCAAGCTGGAAAGACATCAGCTGGCTGTGAGAGAGGAAGAGGCCGGAACGATAATCATTGAAAAGACCAAATGACGGAAGTCAAAACAATTCATATAGGCCTGGTGGGCAACCCCAATTCGGGAAAATCATCCCTGTTTAATTATCTGACCGGCCTGAGGCAAAATGTCTCCAATTTTCCGGGTGTCACCGTCGAAAAAAAGACCGGCGATTTTTATCTTGACAATGGCAATATGGCGGAGGTAATTGATCTTCCGGGCCTGTATTCCCTGTACCCAAACTCCGCTGAGGAAAAAATTGTGGTCAATTTGCTGGTTGCTCCCAATGGCCTTCCAAAGCCTGACCTGATCCTGTATGTAGCTGATGCCACACAACTGGAACGTCATCTGCTGCTGGCTACACAGATCGCTGACTATGGTTACCCTTTGATTTTTGTGCTCAACATGGCCGATCTGGTGGAGCAGAACGGCGGGACCATCAGCGAAAATGCGTTGGCCGGTTATCTGGGTGTGCCTGTGGTGAAGGTATCGGTGAGGAATGGTACTAATCTGAACGAATTGACAGGACTCATCAATAAACATACCACCAGGGAGCCGGTGACTTCAGACAGGGCATTGTATACAATGTCAGACCCTGAGAAAGGTGTTGCAGATACTCTTATGGGCCACCTTCCTGTAACCAACAGGTACCAGGCTCTGGTCATAGCTCATCACCATGAATGGGTTGAGGGTCTGTCCACCGATGACCGCCTGAGGATTTCAAAACTTTGTGTTGAGGCAGGTTTTCACTCCCTAAAACTTCAGGTCAGGGAAACCTTAAGCAGATATGACCATTATGATGAGGTCATGCGAGAGGTGGTTAAATCAAACAGGAGGGCTCAACTGACGCTCACCGACAAAATCGATGGTGTTATTACCCATAAGTTCCTGGGGCCGTTGATCTTTTTTATAATCATGTTTTTTGTATTTCAGGCTATCTATACCTGGAGTGCCTTTCCGATGGATATGATAGAGATGGCTTTTGCCAAAGCCGGGGCCTGGCTACAGGGACTATTTCCGGGTATGTGGTGGGCCGACCTCCTCGCCAACGGCATCCTCGCCGGCTTGGGAGGGGTGCTGGTGTTTGTACCTCAGATTGCCATTCTTTTTTTGTTGCTCTCTGTGCTGGAAGAATCCGGTTATATGAGCCGTGTGGTCTTTATGTTTGATTCCATCATGCAAAAATTCGGGATGAATGGCCGCAGTATGGTGGCTCTGATATCCAGCGGGGCATGTGCCATTCCGGCGATCATGTCCACAAGGACCATCAGCAGCCAGAAAGAAAGGCTCATTACTATTCTGGTCAGTCCGCTCATCAGCTGTTCGGCGAGGCTGCCTGTTTATGCTGTACTGGTCGGCTTTGCTGTTCCTGATGAAAAATGGCTTGGGTTGTTTAACCTCCAGGGTATGGCTTTTATGGGGCTCTATATGCTGGGTATTATGGGAGCCCTGGCTGCTGCTCTTTTTTTCAGGTTCATCCTTCGTACCACATCCGGATCCTACCTGATGATGGAGCTTCCTGACTACAAGCCGCCGATATGGAAAAATGTTTTTATCTCCGTGTGGGAAAAGGTTATGTCTTTTGTGGCGGGAGCAGGCAAGATTATTATGATTATATCGCTTGTTCTTTGGTTTCTGGCCAGTTTCGGACCGGGCGACAGGATGAGTAAGGCTGAGGAGCTGGTAAGGGCCGAAGCATTAACCCTCGGCACGGCGGAGGAAGAAACTAATCATAAGGTAGCCGCTGCGAGATTGGAATCTTCCTGGATAGGCCATATGGGCAAGGTTTTAGAACCGACTATCAGGCCTCTGGGTTTTGACTGGAAAATAGGTATAGCCCTGATCACATCATTTGCCGCAAGGGAAGTTTTCGTCGGAACTATGGCTACCATTTACAGTATAGGGGCCACTGATGATGAAAAGACGATACGTGAAAGAATGGCTGCGGAGGTTTGGCCGGGTACCTCTGATAAGGTATATACAAGAGCAACGTCATTTGCACTGCTCGTATTTTATGTTTTTGCCATGCAGTGTATGAGCACGCTTGCTATTGTACGAAAAGAAACAGGTACATGGAAGTGGCCGGTAGTACAGTTTGTATTTATGGGTGTGCTGGCCTATTTTGGAGCTATGTTGGTGCAGGTGATGGTCGGTTGATCCGGGTTTACAGAAAACTATAACATCAGCCATGCTCCCTTAAAACTGGAATAATTTTGCCTTTTTTGTGAAATGGATTGGCAAAAAATGCCCAAAATGAGCCTTTTTACTTGACAGCTATGCAGCTGATTTCCACATTGACATACTTCGGCAGATTTGATACCTGGACCAATTCTCTGGCCGGAGCGGTGTCGTCATTGAAATAACCTGCATACACTGCATTGATTCTGCCGTACATTTCCATATCCTTGACAAAAACTGAGCACTTGACCACATTTTCATAATTCATACCTGCAGCCTCAAGGATGTATCCCAGGTTTTTCATCACCTGGTGGGTTTCATTTTCTATGGTGTCCATAATGATGGTGCCTTCCGCCTGTCTGATGGCTATCTGGCCTGAAACATACAGGGTATCTCCGGCCAGGATGGCCTGGTTGTAAGGGCCTACAGGAGCAGGTGCATTTGGGTTGTGGATGATGGTCTTCATTTGACAGCTGATTTATGTAAATTATTATTTTCCTATAAACAGAAAAAGCTCCGCGTGTCCGTAAACAGGGAGCTTATATCATTGTGTAAGGCTTACAAGCCAGGTGTTAATCCTCCGAAACTTCGGCTTCCTTGGCCTGAATGACAACCTGTCCCTTGTAATACATGCTTCCTTCGTGCCAGTAGGCCCGGTGCATCATGTGGGCTTCGCCGGTGGTCTTGCAGATAGCTATCTGTGGCATTGCAGCCTTGTGATGAGTCCTTCTTTTGTTTTTCTTTGATTTAGAGACTCTGCTCTTCGGATGTGCCATGATTTAAAATATTTTAATATGTTCTAATAACCTTGTTTGTTCATTCATCTGAAATGTCCATAAAAGCATCCCATAAACTCCCCCTCATTCCTGATTCGCTATCGTCTCCGGGAGTCTGCAGTTTTGACAATACCTCTTGATTGCAAACCTTTGGATTCTCATCTTCGCAGGCATACACTCTAACCATGGGTATTGAAAGGCAGATAAACTCATAGATCACCTGCGTCAGATCAAGAGTTGGCTGGTCTTCGCGGATATAAATCACTTCCACGTCGTCAGCGTTTTCCTGGCCCGTCTTTACTACCAGCTGGTAACTTCCATACACAGGCAACTGGATATCAGCCGTACACCTGTCGCAGGCCGTTGCCATTCTGCCCGATATATCAAAGTTCAGATCGCTTAAACCCGGCCTTTTGTCCACAGAAACCCTGATCGTGAAGTCTCCTTTTTGTATAGGAGAATCGGGAAAATTACTGAAAAATTCATCCCCGGCCACAAACGTGTACCTGTGAAGGCCATCTTTCATCCCAGTGTAAGGCAACGAAAAATGATCTGAAATATGCATACAAACTAAAGAACTTTTTCAAATGGAGTGCAAAGATACTATTTGGCTTATTTTCTGCAAAATCTAATACACAAAAAATATAATTATTGGGTCTTAGCCGCTTGATTTGCCAAAGCAAAGGTTAAAATACCGGCCGGATACCCTTTGCACCACGATATTTTTAGTACCGGGTGTAAAATTTATACCTTGAGTCTGTAACAAACGGTTGGTCCTTTTTTCACTCAATTTGGCCCCGAATTGTATAAATTACCTTGTTTTTTGAATGATATTTATCACATTTGGGTTCCGGATGGGTAATAAGTATTAATTTTGTCTCCTATGACCGGAGAAGTTGTAAGAACATTTTATCCCAGGATAGAAATTCTGGACGAGGCCTATGAAATTCCGCAGTTAGGCCGTAAAAGGAGGATATCTGTACTTTTACCATACAATTATTACGAAACCGAAAAGGAATACCCCGTACTGTACCTGCATGACGGCCAAAACCTTTTTGACGAATACGCTCCCTATGGCAACTGGGGGGTCGACAAGACTCTGGAGAGGATGGCATCCCAGGGTATGGGTGAAGTGATCATCGTGGCTATAGACCATGGTGGTGTGCTTCGTATCCAGGAATACCTTCCATACTCCACACCCCGTTACACGGAGGCAGAGGGCCATCTGTACCTGAGATTTATGCTCGAGGACCTCAAGCCTATGATTGATAAAAAATACAGAGTACTCGAAGACAGGGCATCCACTGGCATAGGAGGTAGCAGCCTCGGCGGACTCATCAGCCTGTATGCAGGGTTTGAGTATCCAGAGATTTTTGGTAAAAAAATGATTTTTTCGCCTAGCCTGTGGATATCAGAAGAAATTTATCAAAGGGCAAAATCATTCTTACCACAGCCGCCTACGGACATCTATCTGTATGCCGGGGGTATGGAAAGTGCCAATCACTACGGTCAGGTCCTAAGACTGGAGAATATCCTGCAGGAAAAAAGGAAATACGACGAGTTTGACCTGATTTTTGCCCACAACCCCACCGGACAGCACAGGGAGATTCATTGGGGAGAGCAGTTTCCTATGGCTCTCAAGTGGTTATTTTTCAATAAATATTAGACGTTACTATGCCACTGCATATTAAATCTGCGGAGCCCAAATCGGCAACTACAGTCCTTCTGCCTTTTGCAAAAAATAAGATTGACAAGGAGGTAGTCAGAAAATATACAGGATTATCCTATGATCCGGAATTTACAACCGGTCCCCGCGACCTGACGTGTTTTCACCACCCTCAAAAAAAACATAAAACCTTTGTCCTCGGACTGGGCGAAAGCAAGGACCAGCCAAAGTCATATTTGTTTTACAGGAGTTTTGTACATCAGCAAAAAACCAAGGGCGACCTCAAACTGTGTGTTCTGTGTGATCACCTGGATGATGACCAGCTCACCAATGCCGTGATAGGGCTGAGGAAGGGCCTCCTGAATATTGGCACTTTTAAGACCAACGGCACAAAAACAACTGAACCCGACATTACCATCGTCGTCAACAGGAAGCGTTTTGCATTGGCCAATGAAGCCCTTGAGACTGTAGAAACCCAGCTCGGCGTCATGTACCTGGTAGACCACCCATCCAATATCAAGACTCCAACTTTTATGGCTTCCTATGCCAGAAATTCAGGCAAGAATCACGGTTTTGACGTAAAGGTATTTGAGCTTAAAGACCTTAAAAAGATGAAAATGGATGCCCTGATGTCCGTGGGGCAGGGCAGTGCCAACCCACCTGTCCTTATTGTTATGGAATACAAACCCAAGGGCAAGAGAGCCGGAAAACCCAGGCTTGGACTTGTGGGCAAAGGCATCAGTTTTGACACAGGTGGCATATCCATCAAGCCATCGGCCAATATGGGATACATGAAATGTGATATGGCCGGAGCTGCTGCTGTCATCGGTGCAGTGGAACTGGCGGCCAGGCTCAAACTTAATATTCATGTAGTGGGAGTGGTGCCTGCAGCAGAAAACAGCGTGGATGCCAATAGCATCAGACCCGGAGACATCATCTCCTCCTACAGTGGCAAGTCTATAGAAGTACTTGACACAGATGCTGAGGGCAGACTTGTTTTGGCAGATGGTCTAGCTTACATTATTAAAAATTTTACCCCTGAATACCTTATAGACCTGGCAACTCTTACAGGAAGTTGTGTAGCTACTCTTGGTTATTCTGCGGCAGGCCTATTTACCAATAATGACCAGATGGCAGCTGACCTGTCCCATGCCGGCGAACCAGTTAATGAGAGGGTATGGAGATTGCCCTTGTTTGACGATTACATGGCCGAGATGCAGTCAGACATGGCAGATATCAAAAACCTCAGCGGAAAACCCGTGGCAGGGGCCAGTACCGCAGCAAAGTTTCTCGAATTTTTCACTTCGGAGCATAAAAACTGGGCACACCTGGATATTGCGGGAGTTGCCTTTACTGACAGTGAATTTGCCAGGATGAGGACAGCCACAGCCTATGGAGTCAGGTTGCTGGTAAATTATATGAAAAAACTGAAGTGACAGCTGTAATTATCTGTGATGGCCCACAGACATCCCACGGTTTATCTCCGAGGCCCCAAACAAGAGCAGGAGAAAAACACCGTCAGGGTATCATCCTGATAGCCTGGGGTACAAGGTAAAAATGGTAATGGTTTTGTCATGATTTTTGCACTTTTTTAGCAAAAATCCCGCCAAAACCACGGTTATTGATTCACTTTACCACGGGTTTTCACCCGTGGTTATTACTATTTTACCCTTTCAGGGTTTTATTACTTCGTCTAACTTTAAGTGCAAATGTATCACATTGAAATCCTGTTATTTCACTATCGAGCTCAC
>JAGVTV010000009.1 GCA_019136675.1 Bacteroidota bacterium | reverse complement strand
GAGTCAGCAGGAGCCGGATATTCTGGCTATTTAAGGCCTTTTTTACCTGAGGGTTGCACAGATATCTTCAAGTATGCCCGGTGCAGGTACAAGTTCCTTTTCTGTCAACTGATTTAGTGGTGTAGCTGTCACATTGAGCAGATCATTCAGTTCCACACTATCGTTATCTATGTACAAAAGGCCTGTGAGAATCTCATTTTTTAACTTTGCCTTATGTATGGCATTGATCACTGAAATCTTATCTTCCGGGTCCCAGTGTGGGTTGACCTTATGCAGTTTGATGTGCGAACCATCGTGCATTTCCACCATTTTTACTTTTGTGTGGTCGTAGATGGTGGTAATCTCTTCCTTTAAAGGTACAAAATCCAGGGTTGATAAAGCCGCATTGTGTTCTCTGACATAATCATAGGACTTGGTGGATCCCGCATTGTTGTTAAATGTAACACACGGTGATACTACATTGATCAGTGCAAATCCGGAGTGGGACATACCGGCCATGATAAGAGGGATAAGCTGTGATTTGTCGCCGCTGAAACTCTGGGCTACAAAAGTAGCACCCAGTTCTATAGCAAGGCTGCACAGGTCGATGCCTTCAAAATTGTTCATGTGTCCTGATTTGGATATCGAACCATAATCAGCTGTCGCTGAGTCCTGCCCCTTGGTCAGGCCGTAGCATCCGTTGTTCATGACAATGTAGGTCATGTTAAGGTTTCTCCGCACGACATGGACAAACTGTCCCATGCCAATTGATGCGGTGTCACCGTCACCGGATACTCCAAGATAAATCATGGATCTGTTGGCCAGGTTTGCACCTGTGGTGACAGAAGGCATCCTGCCGTGTACCGAGTTGAATCCATGCGAATTGGACAGGAAATAAGCCGGTGTTTTGGAAGAGCACCCTATTCCGGACATCTTGGCTACTCTGTGAGGAGCAATATTCATTTCAAAACAGGCGTCCACGATAGCAGCACTTATTGAGTCGTGACCGCAACCTGCACATAAGGTCGACAAGGATCCTTCGTAATCCCGGCGGGTATAACCGAGTTCGTTTTTAGGCAATCTTGGGTGGGCAAATTTTGGCTTGAAGTATGACATGTCTGTTTTTAATTTGCAGGTTGAAATGAATATTGCCTTATCTGTCTGAGTACCATTTCGGCAGTTATAGGGGTACCGTCGTAATTGAGGATTTTTGTGAGTTTGGCCGGATTTATTTCCAGTTCATTGATCAGGAGTGTCCTCATTTGGGCATCTCTGTTTTGCTCCACCACAAAAACCCGCTCATGCTCGGTGATAAATTTTTTAACTTCGTCACTGAATGGAAAGGACCTGAGCCGCATGGCATCAATTTTAAAGCCTTCATCTCTCAGTATATCCAGGCTTTCCTCACATGAATAGGCCGATGTTCCAAAAAAAATAATTCCTGTATCGGCCTTGTTGCTATCCTGGTAATATACAGGTCCGGGTATAATGTTGGCTGCTGTCTGCAGTTTTCTCACCAGCCTGTCCATGATCCTGACATAAGTCGGAGAGTCCTCAGAATAGGCGGCATTTTCGTCATGCGAGCTGCCCCGTGTAAAATACGATCCCTTAGTAGGGTGGGTAGCTGGCAGCGTGCGGTAGGGTATACCATCACCGTCAGTATCCCGGTATCGGCCCCATGAGGTGATTTTATCCAGTTCTTCGGCAGAGAGCACTTTGCCGCGGTTGTATTTTCGATTGTGGTCCCAGGTGAGAGGCGGTGTCATATGGTCGTTCATACCCAGGTCCAGATCCATCATAACGATCACAGGCGTCTGCAAAAACTCTGCATAGTCAAATGCATCAGCCATCATATCAAAACTCTCTTTTGGGGTAGCAGGAAATAAAAGGACATGTTTGGTGTCACCGTGAGAAGCGTAAGCTGCAAGCAGCAGATCTGATTGCTGTGTCCTTGTGGGCATACCTGTAGACGGGCCGGCACGCTGTACATCTACCAGCACTACCGGCACCTCAGAGTAGTAGGCAAGGCCCAGAAATTCATTCATTAATGACACACCCGGGCCGCTTGTTGCGGTAAATGACCTGGCCCCGTTCCAATTGGCTCCGATGGCCATGCCAATGGCTGACAACTCGTCTTCAGCCTGCACTACGGCAAAATTGTTTTTGCCAGTGACAGGGTCGACTCGCAGGGTCTTGGCATAATCCTCAAAGGCACTGACCAGCGAAGTAGACGGTGTGATGGGATACCAGGATACTACTGAGGCTCCTCCGTAAATTGCCCCCAATGCCGCAGCCGAATTTCCGTCAATGATGATGGAGTCTCCTACAAGGTCTCTTTTTTCCACCTTAAAATAAAGAGGATATTCATAATGCTCCCTGATATAATTCGCACCCAGTTTCATCGCCTTGACGTTGGGAGTGATAAGTTTTTCCTTGCCCTTAAACTGATCTGCAAAAAGCCCTTCGATGATGTCGGTATCAATATTCAGTAAAGCAGCTAGAGCACCTACATACATGATGTTTTTAAACAGTTGTTTCTGGCGTGGATCAGAAAACTCACGGTCGCAGATTTCCATCAGTGGTACACCTATAAAATGGATATCTTCACGCAGGAAGTCGTCATGAAGCTTTTTAGTACTGTCGTACAGGAAATATCCTCCCGGCACTACGCTGGCTATATCTTTTTTGAAACTCTGCGGATTGACACTTACCATCAGGTCAATACCGTCTCTGCGTCCCAGGTAACCTTTTTCTGTTACCCTGACCTCATACCATGTAGGCAGACCCTGGATATTGGATGGAAAAATATTCTTCGCAGAGACAGGCACTCCCATCCTGAAAATTGCCTTGGCAAACAGTGAGTTGGCACTTGCTGAACCCGTTCCGTTTACATTGGCAAACCTTACGACAAAATCATTAATCTTGCTCATGCATAACACATATGACCTGCCTTGGCAGTATTATATAAAAATTGTTTCATATCCCACGCTGCCGTAGGGCATCTTTCGGCACACAGTCCGCAATGGAGACAAACATCCTCATCCTTGACCATGACCCTTCCGGTCTTTAGTTTGTCGGATACCAATATATCCTGTTCCTTGTTTAATGCCGGTACCAGCAGCTTGTTTCTGAGTGTGTCCTCGTCTTCCTCATCCATCGTAAAAGTGATGCAATTGGTCGGACAAATATCCATACAGGCATCACACTCTATACATTTATTTTCTGTAAAGACGGTCTGCACATCACAGTTAAGGCATCTCTGTGCTTCTCTGAAGGCCGTGCTGATGTCAAAACCCAGTTCCACTTCCTTTTTACGGTTGGTGAGGGTCTCTTTCTTGTCAGCTTGTGGGACCACATACCTTAAGTCAGCTACCACTTCATTGTCATAACTCCACTCATGGATGCCCATTTTACTGTTAAACAACTTCACATCCGGTGCGGGCCTTTCGGCAATATCCAGCCCCTGGCAGTAGAGGTCGATGGAAATGGCAGCCTGATGGCCCTGTGCAACGGCCGTGATTACATTTTTGGGACCCAGTGCTGCATCACCGCCAAAAAATATCCCCGGCCTGGTACTTGAAAACGTCTTTTCATCGAGCACAGGCATATCCCATTGGTCAAATTCTAATCCCAGATCCCTTTCTATCCATTCAAACCTGTTTTCCTGCCCAATGGCAATGATTACGTCATCAGCGGGGAAAAACACTTCTGGTTCGCCGGTAGGTATGAGTTTACGTTTTCCGTTTTCCCAGTGTGCATATACTTTTTCAAAGGTCATGCCCGTGAGTTTCCCATTTTCTATGACAAATTCCTTCGGTACGTGATTGTCCAGGATAGGTATGTCTTCGTGCATGGCATCTTCCTTTTCCCATGGAGAGGCCTTCATTTCAGTAAACGGGCTTCTCACTATAACCTTTACCTCTTCACCGCCCAATCTTCTGGAAGTCCGGCAGCAGTCCATTGCCGTATTTCCTCCTCCAAGTACAATGACTTTTTTACCTATGCTGTGGGTATGTTCAAATGCCACGCTGGCCAGCCACTCTATCCCTACATGTATATTGGCTTTTCCTTCTTCCCTTCCGGGAATTTGAAGGTCTTTTCCCTTTGGTGCACCTGTGCCCACAAAAATGGCATCATATCCTTTGTCCACGATCCCTTTGAGGCTGGTGACATAGGTATTGAAATGCGTGATCACATCCATATCCAGGATGTAGTTCACTTCCTGGTCGAGGACTTCTTCCGGCAACCTGAAGGAAGGAATCTGGCTTCTCATCATGCCTCCGCCCTTGGACTGATCGTCAAAAAGGTGGAGTTCGTATCCCAGAGGTGCCAGGTCACGGGCCACTGAGAGCGATGCCGGACCGCCTCCGATCAAGGCTACTTTTTTTCCGTTTTTTACCTTGGGTATTTCCGGCAGAAGATGTGTGATGTCTTCCTTAAAGTCAGCAGCAACTCTTTTAAGCCTGCAAATGGCTACTGGTTCTTTTTCTATCCTGCCTCGTCGGCATGCAGGTTCACAGGGCCTGTCACATGTCCTGCCCAGGATACCCGGAAATACATTTGATTCCCAGTTTACCATATATGCTTCTGTATACTTTCCGGCAGCTATCAGCCTTATGTAATGCGGTACAGGGGTATGGGCGGGGCAGGCATATTGGCAGTCAACCACTTTGTGGTAATATTCAGGATCGTGGTAATTAGTAGGTTGCATAATGTTCTGTGTTTGACAGCAGGCCGGGCCTGGCTTAATTCGACAAATATAATTTTTTTGTATTTAACAGATTATTTTTTAGCCCACAAAATTAAACAAAATGACCACTGTCATATATTAGCCTGGCCGGATGGTGGCATCAGAGGGTGACTGTACCCAATTTACTGGCGAGTTCGTTTCTCCGCTCAGTCAGCACCTGCAGGACCTTGAGATTAACAACATACTCCTCCCCTGTATTGTCTGCGGCCATATTTTCCCTTAGCCAATTTTGGAGTTCGGAGATGATACGGTTGCTTTTTCGTAGTTGTAACCTGAAGATGGCATTTTCGGCATCACGGACAAAATTATCGTCAGGCATCTTCTGGGTCTGAAGAAAGGTCTCCTTTCTTTCCCAGTCAGCATAGACATAAGGGGTTGAAAGGGCATTGACCGCAAAGGTCCGTATTTCTTCGTCCTCATGACCCAGATACCAGTTATGTCCTGGCGTATGTCCGGCAGCCAGTTCATGACCCACGGCCTCCAGAATGCGTCGGCAAAGGTCACTGTCAAAATACTGAAGGATTTCCATGACATTTTCGATGATGTATGCAGCTGTGGACAGGTTTTCGTCCCCTTCCATTATCTTGTGGCCGTAATTGATCAGGACGGAACAGACGCTCCTCTCCTGCCAGGCATCGTTTTGCACAAATTCCGGCGGTTCCTGTGACAGGACAGGTTTGGGCGTAATCCACTCTTCCTCTCTTGACATTTCAGGGACCTGCTCGCCGCTTCTCTGTTCTTCCTTTTTTTTTCTTAGTTCAGCTTTGATTACCTTGTTGACTTCACTTACCAGGATTTCCTCTGCTATCTGCAACATTACACTGCACTGCCTTATGTACAATGTGCGGGCGAATGTATCCTGAATCTTTGCGATGGACCCAACGACATCACGTATGACGACAGATTTACGGATAGGGTCATGTCCGGCCTCTTCCATCAGGACCCTGGTCTTAAAAAAAACGAAGTCTTCCACATGGGTATTGAGGAAGTTCCTGAATTCGTCGGTTCCTTTTTCTGTCAGAAAGGAATCCGGGTCGTGACCGTCCGGGAGCAGCACCAGTTTGACATTCATGCCTGACTCGAGCACGATATCAAGGCCCCTCAAAGCCGCTTTGATTCCTGCCGGGTCTCCGTCATATATAATCTTGATATTTGATGTGTACCTTTTGATCAGGTTTACCTGCTCCCTGGTGAGTGATGTGCCGGATGAAGCCACGACGTTTTCGATCTGGCCCTGATGCAGGGATATCACATCTGTATAACCTTCTACCAGGATGCATTCATCCTCCTTTCTTACTGCATCTCTGGCAAAGTACATGCCATACAGCACTGCCCGTTTGTTGTAGATCTCAGATTCCGGTGAATTAATGTATTTGGGTTGCTTTTTGTCTGACGAAAGCGTACGTCCGGCAAATGCCACCACTTTGCCACTCACGTTATGTATGGTAAACATCACCCTGCTTCTGAAAAAATCCACGTCATTGCGGGTCGTGAGTCCCAGCGTACGAAGGTGCTCGATGTTGTATTTTTTGCTGATGGCACTGCTGGTCAGGTCGTCTCTGTCTTCCAGGGCATAACCGAGCTGGAATTTCCTGACCGTGACCTCCCTGAAACCCCTTTCCTTGAAGTAGCTGAGGCCTATGTTTTTACCCTCGGTGCGATTAAACAAATTGTTTACGTAGTAATCACGGGCAAATTCATTGACAATATACAGGGAGTCGGTGACAAGTTTCTGTTCTTTCTGTGCTTCCGTATCCTCAGTCTCCTCCACTTCGATTCTGTACTTTGATGCCAGGAATTTTATGGCCTCCGGAAAGCTCAGTTTTTCGTGGTCCATAATAAATCTGACAGGGTCTCCACCCTTGCCACAGCCAAAGCACTTGTAAATGTTTTTGGAAGGAGATACGGTAAACGACGGAGTCTTTTCGTCATGAAACGGACAATTACCGATCATGTTTACACCCCGGCGACGCAGGTTGACAAAATCACCGACTACCTCCTCAACCCTGGCGATATTTATTACTTCCTGTATGGATTTTTGTGTAATCATGTATCAGAGCCGTAGGTCATATGGCCAGTACGTCTTTCATGTCAAAGACCCCTTTTTTGTCAGCAAGGTACTCGGCTGCCAGGATAGCACCCTTGGCAAATCCTAGCCTGCTGTGTGCTGTGTGGGTAATTGTTATGTCATCGATCTCGGAGGTATAACGTACTGTGTGGGTGCCTGGTGCAGGGTCTTTTCGTATGCAATCGATGTAGAGACTCCTGGAGTTGTTGTCTGCCGGAGGTGAGATAGTCCAGACTTTTTTCCGTTCCAGTCTTTGAATGATGTCATTGGCCAGTGATATAGCTGTGCCACTTGGCTTATCGAGCTTTGCAGTATGATGGATCTCGCAGACGTCCACATCATATACCTCGTATTTGTTCATCAGCTCTGCGAGGCGTTTGTTGATTTCAAAAAAGATGTTTACCCCGATGCTAAAATTGGAGGCGTACAGGAAGGCCCCGTTTTTGCTGAGGCAAAGCCTGTCGATTTCTTCCTTCCGTTGAAGCCATCCCGTGGTGCCTGAAACAACAGGAACTCCGGCTTCCAGACAGGTGGCGATATTGGCAAAAGCCGATTCGGGAGTCGAAAATTCGATGGCTACATCAGCCCACTGGATAACCCTGGGATTAAATTCCTGCAGGTTTTTGCTGGATATTTTGCATGTAATGGTATGTCCTCTCCTCAATGCCAGGTCTTCAATGGCCTGACCCATTTTGCCATATCCTATCAGTGCAATGTTCATATCCTTATGGTTATTTAAAAGACAAAAGTACAATTTTCAGATGACTTTTTATTGCCTTGACGGCGTAAGTGAATACAAGGTGTTTTGCTTTTTCCAGGTTGGTTTTTGACAAACCCGCTGCTGTCCGCCCGAATCATCTCATTGACTTACCTGATTTTCGGTACATATCATAAGTTGTAAATATACAAAATTTGTTAATTTTGCGTTTTGTACAGAAAATGCAGCTTCAATCAAGTTTGGGACATGGTTTACTTCTCAGGACCCCGATTGCCATATTCCCGGTAATTATTAAACTGAATAAAATATAGAAAGAGTGAAAATTGATTTTGTAATGATCAGAAAGATGATGGTTGTCTTCCTTGGGATAGTGATGCATCTGCTTGTGACAGGCCAAAACAAGGATGACATATTGATGAAAGTGGGCGGTACCGATGTTACAGTAGGCGAATTCAAATACATTTACGAAAAAAACAACGGAGCCCAGGCTGACTATTCCCAAAAATCACTGGAGGAATACCTCGATTTGTACACCAGGTTTAAGCTTAAAGTGGCCAAGGCCAGGCAGGTTAAGCTCGATACGATTTCTTCTCTGATGTCTGAACTCGATGGCTACCGCAAGCAATTGGCAAGCTCATACCTCATTGATAAAGAGGTGACCGATTTTTTACTCCGGGAGTTGTATGACCGTATGAAGACAGATGTGGATTTCAGCCATATTTTTATTCCTGCTGCCGAAAATGCTTCCCGGTCTGTAAAGGAGGATGCCAAAAATAAATTGAGGGATGTTAAATCGAGGATTGTCGGCGGTATGACCTTTGAAGAGGCTGCCCGCGAATTTTCACAGGACAGGACCACTTCGACCCGGGGAGGGCATATGGGATTTTTCACCGCCAAGCT
>JAGVTV010000080.1 GCA_019136675.1 Bacteroidota bacterium | reverse complement strand
TTTGGAACCCAATCAAGAATCACCTTCATTCCAAGTTTGTGAGCATCATGTATCAGGTTGCCAAGGTCGGCCAGAGTACCAAACTCAGGATTGACATCCCTGAAATCAGATACCGCATAATAACTCCCAAGCTTGCCTTTACGCTTCGTCCTGCTGATAGGGAATACCGGCATCAACCACAGCACATCGACTTCCATTTGCTTCAGTCGCGGGAGATGCAGGGCAAAAGCACGGATGGTTCCTTCCTCAGTATACTGGCGTATGTTTACTTCGTATACGTTAGTGTTTTTTGCCCATTCGGGAAATCTGTGCCTCATTTTATGTTTTGATAAAATTGTTACTTTATGGCAGAACCTACCGGATAGGCGGCTTCACGTACGAGTTTTGCCTGGAGATTGTTGTCTTCATAGGTGGGAGCTCCCACGATCACCATCATGTCATTTCTAAGCTTAACTTCAAATTCCTGCGGCTTGATGGCCTCATTGTCATCGACCATTAGAAGCAATCCTTTATCCAGGTCATAATGGTATTTTCCCTTTCCTCCTTTTTTATCATATCTGCCGTATTCATACGTAAGGTCCTCCCTGAAGTCTATCCAGCTACCCCCCAGAGAATCCCGCATGGTCATGTCACTATTTTTCACCACCCCATCGTAAACCCATATGTCCTTATCCATGATAGTAATTGACTTGGAAGATTCCTTCATCCGGGAAGCCAGAATGTCTGTGGCTACCTTACGCATAGAGGTTACTTCTCCCGGCCGCGTTCCATCCTGATTTAGCATGATGTAACTGTCACCTGCCCGCTTCTCCATTTCTTCTCTGGTTTTAGGTGGATTATTGTTTTTCTGCTCTGATTTACAGGAGGCCAGCATAATCAGTGAAAAAGTCAGCAGACCAAAAACATTGACATGAAATCTAAATAAATTCATTATTTTGTGTTTTATACCACGACAAAAGTAATGCTTGAGATCTTTTTATCTTACATAGACCGGGAAAAATTATTCTCCCGCGAAGACAAACTTCTGGTCGCTGTGTCCGGCGGCATGGATTCCATGGTATTGCTGGCTCTTCTGATAAAAGGTGGATTCTCCGTCATGGCAGCCCACGTAAACCATAAAATGCGGGGTGAGGACTCGGATGCAGACAGCCGGCTTGTCAGCCAATATTGCGTCGCTTATGGCATCCCTTTTGAGCTCCTCGAAGTCGATCCCGACACATGGGAAAAGACGGGAAATTTCCAGCAAATGGCCAGAAAAATCAGGTATGAATGGCTCGAAAAAACAGCAGCCATAAACGGGTGCCGGTATATTTTAACGGCCCATCATGCAGACGATGCAGCAGAAACTTTTCTGCTTCATGCAGTGAGAGGATCAGGCCTCGAAGGGCTTCGGGGTATTCCGGCCAAAAGGGAAAATATTATCAGGCCTTTGCTCCCGTTTTCAAGGACAGATATTAAAAAATTTGCAGAGGGAAACAACATACCCTTCCGGGAAGATGCCTCCAACCAATCACCTAAATACAGCCGCAATCGCATAAGGAATGAAGTTTTGCCACTGCTGGCATCTGTCGACCCCCGTACCAGAGCAGGACTCGGCCATACCATACGCAATCTGACAGAAGAAAATGACCTGCTTCACTGGCTTGCCGACCAGTGGTTTGTATCGCACCGCAGGGTATCCTCCGATGACACAATACTGGAGCTAACAGACCTGCCTGACGGTACTACCGGGAGCACTCTTTTATTTTACCTGATACGGCGTTTTGGATTTACCCATCAACAAGCAATTGATATCTTAGAAGGTTCGGGTACCGGGGCTTTGTTCCATTCTCCAAGCCATATGATGCTCCGCGACCGCAATACCATACTCATCAGGCATTTATCAGCAGGATCATCAGGTAAGACAGAATTTCCGGTTAATCCTCCTGCTGTTATACGGGCAGGCAACTTCTTGTGGCAGTTTATGATTTCTGACTATCGCACAGACATGGAGTTTGATCCCGGCTGCCAGTATCTTGACATGGCATCACTGGTCTTTCCGCTTATGCTAAGGCTATGGCAACCTGGCGACCGCATGACCCCTCTGGGCATGGTCGGGAAGTCCAGAAAGATTCAGGATATCCTGACAGATAAAAAAATTCCGCGGCTGGATAAAAACCGTACGATGGTGATAATCAGTGGTAGCTCCATAGTGGCCATTCCGGGAATTTGTATTTCAGAACATGTAAAAATCACCTCTGTAACCCGACAAATAGTGGAGGTCAGAAAATCAGAAAACTATTGATTCAGGGCGAGCCATGCCATCATGCCCATACCAGTCTCGAGGGCAGACTCGTCGATATCAAAGGTGGATGTGTGTACATTGGCTGTGATATTGGCTGCTTTATTGCCGGTACCCAGTCTGTAAAAACAGGCAGGAATCACCTGTGAGTAGAAGGCAAAGTCTTCAGAAGACATCTTCATCGGCAACTCCTCTACCCTGTCCTCACCCAGATATTGCTCCATCAGCTGCCTGACATTTTGTGCCAGGGCCGGATTATTGACCAGGCTGGGATATCCGTGCATGATCCTGACTTCACAGGTTGCCCCGTAGACAGCAGCGGTTTTTTCGGCCACATCCGTAATCAATGTGTGTGCCTTTTGACGCCAGTTTTCATCCATGCATCTGAAAGTCCCTTCGAGGCTCACCTCATCAGGGATGACATTGGTCGCTCCACCGATGCTGTTAAACTTTCCGATGGTGAGCACGGCATTGACTGTGGGATCGGTCATCCTGCATATGACCTGCTGAAGATTGACCACTATCTGGCTTGCCGCCAAAATGGTATCCGTACATCGCTGGGGAGCCGCGGCATGGCCGCCTTTGCCCTTAACAGTAATATATAGCTCATCAGCAGATGCCATATACAGTCCTGCACGTACGCCGGTCCTGCCGGCTTCCATCACAGGATACACATGCTGTCCCAGGATACACACTGGTTCGGGATTTCTGAGTACCCCCTCGCCTATCATCACACTGGCCCCACCGGGAAGCTTTTCTTCACCCGGCTGAAAAATGAGACGGATCGAATGCGGAAGGTCTTCCTTCATTTCATTCAGGATGATGGCAGTTCCCAGCAGCGAGGCCATATGCACATCATGTCCGCAGGCATGCATAACACCTTCCTTTTCTGACCTGTAGGGTTTGTCATTTTCCTCCTTGATGGGCAATGCATCCATGTCCGCCCGCAGGGCGATAACTTTATTACTGTACTTGCCTGATATCTCTCCTACCACCCCATAACCAGCCCAGCCTGTGGTGTAAGGGATCCCGTGGCTGTCAAGCACATTGCATATCCATGTTGAAGTCTCCTCTTCGTGGAACGACAACTCGGGATTCCGGTGCAGATGGTGTCTGTATTCAATAACTTTCTGCAGCAATTCTGCGGATCTTGATTTTATATGATTTAATATTTTTCCAGACATTGTTACTGTATCTTATTACTGTATAAACCTTATTTGTTTGCCAATTGATTCAAATTAGACAAAATAAGACGGACATCATCAGTCAGTGTATATTCGCGGGCGTAACGTATATTTTCATTTTTAAAATGGTCGGCGATGTAGTCTATCCGTTTTCCTGTCATGGGATACGGGATTACTCCGGGTTTCAGCGGTGGTAAAAAACCAAAGTCGCTGGTTTCGCCACCGTAACCTACCCATGTCTTTCGACCGATTAAAACAGAAAATACATTTACCAAAACACCCGGCTTAAGGCCACCGGCAATAAAAAGAATCGGTAAAAGGGGCAAAGCCAAAACAGCCACCACTATATCAAGCATTCTTTTTAATCTGAGCTGAATCGGCTCAGCTATCCTGTAGGTTATATCAAGACTGTACAGTTCAGCAGGCAGGTTTTTACTGTGACTGCCTATCACACTCAATGACTCGTCACCGCCAATCCTGAAAGTGACGGTCTTTTGCATGGAGGTCATGGATTTAATGATTTCCTTCATAGGCAAGTCCTGAGAACTGTAGATAACTTCCCCGATATTCAGTGATTTTACCATGGACGGCAATGCCTCCAGTGATCCCGAAAAAAAAGGGTCCGATTTCGGTTCAGGGGTAATAAAATGGACCTCCCGGGCAGCCGAACCAGCTTTCCTTATTATCTCAGCCAAAGTCAGGGCTATCTCCTTGCCGGCTACTATGGCTATGGCCGACTCACCCAGCCTATGCTTTTTTGACCTGCTCAAAAGGTTTGAAATATAGGACGTCAGCAAAGCAACGAAAAGTGCTGCCATACTACCAAGGAGGATCATCATCCTGCTGGTCCTCATAGTTTCGGGCAGCAGGGCATAGACCACCAGCAAGGAAAAAGTGCCGGTAATCACTCCACCTATGGCTCCCCATAGCTTTCCTTTGGCGTCATATTGGCCGGTAAGCCAGAGAAAGAAAACCCAAACTGACGAATAAATCCCCAGCATAATATGGATAGCCGTGCCATCATAATAGGATTGGTCCCCAAAATGATACCCTGCCCACCAGCCTTTGACAGCGGTCATCAGGACCCAGATCAGACCAAAGTCAACCAGTGGATGCAACGCACCGGCCACCAACCTGTATAAACCGCTCATTACTGCCCTCAGCCAGATAGCAGTCTTGATCACAAGAGCAAATAACCTGGCATTGCCCTGCCCGTAATGTTTGTTTACATAAATATCCATCGCCCCGTAAAATGTGCGAACGTAATTCAGACTACCCTTTTTGGTGCTTTCACCTTTATAGTGAATGATGCTTGTTTCCGGAAAATAATAAATTTTATATCCCGCCTGCAGCAATCTGTATGACAGGTCGATGTCCTCACCATACATAAAAAAAGCCTCATCCAGCAATCCTGTTTTTTCAAGGGCAGACGCCCTGATAAACATGAATGCCCCGCATAGCACCTCCACTTCGTTGATATCAAATTCCGGCAAATAACCGAGGTTGTAACCGCTGAAGAGTCTTGAACCGGGAAACATGCCGGACAGAAAAGTAAGCTTGCAAAACGAATTCCAGATACCGGGAACCTGCCTTTTTGATTCGGGCAAAAACCTTCCCGTGCCGTCGATCATCCTGACGCCCACAGCTCCGGCTTCCGGGTGTGACATCATAAAATCATGGCATTTTTTGAGTGTATCTTCCTGCAACACCGTGTCAGGGTTTAGCAGTAAAATATACTCAGCATTGACTTGCCTGATGGCCTGGTTGTTGGCCGCAGAAAATCCCAGATTTCTGTCATTTGCGATAAGGCGGACTTCCGGAAACTCATTGCTGACCAACCCTACTGACCCATCTACGGAGGCATTGTCCACTACCCACACATCTGTCTTTAGCCCTCCGGTGTGAGAATTCCTGATGGACTGAAGGCATCGCACCAGAAAGTGCCGGACATTGTAATTGACAATGACTATGCCGATGTCATGGGAGTACATCAGATCAGGTTTGCACTTGATAAGGTATCCTTGACACAATGGATCGCCCCAGCGTAAACTCATCGGCGTACTCGAGGTCTCCTCCAAAGGAAACGCCCCTGGCTATCACTGAAATCCTGATGCCGCTATCCCTGAGCAACTTTGATATGTAATAAATGGTGGTTTCGCCGTCTATGGTAGGGCTGATAGCCATGATGAGCTCTTCGATCCGTTCTTCCCGTATCCTGTCCAGAAGCCTTCCGATGCTCAAGTCTGATGGCCCCACACCCTCAAGAGGCGAAATCACTCCTCCCAATACGTGGTACTTTCCGGAAAATTGATTGGTATCCTCTATGGCCATCACATCACGGGCATTTTCAACCACACAAAGCACGGTTTGGTTTTTCCTGCCAGGGTTAGAGCATATATTGCAAATGTCACTGTCAGAGAGGTTGCAGCAAACGTTGCACTTACGTACCCCGCGGCTAAGAGATTCAAGGGCTGCAGATATCCTTTTTGACTTACCGGATTCATCCTGTACCAGATGCAGAGCCAGTCTGAGGGCCGACTTTTTTCCAATCCCGGGCAGGGACGAAAGTGCGGAGACGGCCTCCTCAAGCAATTTTGATGAAAAATTCATGCAGCAAAATTAATCATATTATAAGTTTTCTGACTATAACAGGCATTATAATTTTCCGGAAGTATGTTATTGATTTGATTATCTTTGCCGCAACTTTAGGCTTATCTCCGACCCATGTCGATTTTTCTCAAGAAAATTTTAAACAAGAATATAAAGCCTTCGGAAGGCGAGGGCGAAATGGGGTTTCTTGACCACCTCGAGGAACTCCGATGGCATATCATCCGGGCGGGATTAAGTGTCCTGTTTTTTGCTGTGCTTGCCCTGATCTTCCAAAACCAAATCTTTGAATACATCATTTTTGCCCCCAAAAAGGCAGATTTCCCCACATACAGGTTGTTTTGTGCCATATCGGAGGCGACATGCTTTAGCCCTCCTGAGCTTCAGCTTATTACGAGGGAGCTTGGTGAGCAGTTTTTTATGGGTATAACCGTATCGCTGTACCTGGGATTCATCATTTCGTTTCCGTACATTTTTTATGAATTCTGGAAATTTATCAAACCCGGACTTTATGACAATGAGGTCAAAGTGGCAAGCCGGCTGATAGGCGTAGTGGCATTTCTTTTTATTTTGGGAGTATGTTTCGGATATTTTGTGATAGCCCCGTTTGCTATAACCTATCTTGGCAATTATACAGTAGGCACTGAAGCGATCAACAGCCCTACCCTCTCTTCTTATGTTAACTATCTGACCATGTTTACAATTCCGGTAGGCATCTCATTTGAATTGCCGGTCATTGTGTATTTTCTCGCCAAACTCGGCATTGTAGGTCCTGACATGATGAAAAAATACAGAAGAGAAGCCTTCCTGGTTATTTTCATAGTAGCTGCCATCATCACTCCTCCTGATGCATTGACCCAGATCCTGGTGGGCATACCTATGTATTTGCTTTATGAGGTTTCCATCCGGGTGGCTGCCAATGTTCGGGCGGTAAGAAATCAGGCTGAGGACGTGAAAACTGAAGCGGATGTATAGAGTATCATCAAATCTTACTGTGTTTTTTAAGTTGTTTTTACCCACTGTGTGGACTGTCTTTTTTTCAGCCTTTACGGCAAGTCTTTTTCTGGCCAGCGAGGATCAGTTGCCATTCCTGACATCACCATCATTCAAATATCCGTTTTTGGCCGTCTTTATCCTTTTGTTTCTGGTGCTTTATTTTACGCTTATACAACTCAAAAGAGTAGAGATGGGGGCGGATTTTTATGTTGTAACCAATTACTTTAAATCTTACCGGCTGATCTATGAGGATATTGAAAAAGTGAGTGTTACCCCCTTTTTGGGGCTCAGAATCATAGTTTTCAGGCTCAGGGCCAAAGGCAGTTTTGGAAACAAGATAGTATTTCTGTCCAGCAAATTTCTTTATGAATCATTTTTAGAATCTCATCCGGAGATCGCCGGCCGGCTCAATCCCATAACCAACATATGATTACGGGTATTGGCTAAACTTACTCAAATAATCTGCGACATAGTTTTCCTTTGATTTTTGCCGGTATTGCATAATAAACCGAGGATGTTCCAGTGCAACGACCCTGCCAAAAAAACCTGACTTTTCGTTCAGATTGTTAAGGTATTTGAAATTTTTGCCGGATCCAAGACAAAAACAAACATCGCTTCTCCCGGCAATGGCTATCTGCCTCTGTATATTTTCAATGATCAGTGGTCGCACGGCCTCTTCCAGTTTCGGCTCGTCGTAGTAATTGTAGTTAACGGGCCTTTTATCTCCAATGACTTTTACAAACCCGAGCGGACACACAGAGTTAATATAAAATCTCCTGTAAAATACCTCCGGCCCACCATAGGCATCTATCATCTCATACATAAATGCGGAGGACGGTTCATGGGTCGAAATTCCAGACCAGGGCACACCGCACTTGTCATTGAGACGCTTGGTATCTGTAAACGGTATACCGGTTGCCCCTGCCCCCAATCTCCCGGGGTTGATCCCGAGAATCAGTGTCCTGTCCTGCTGGTCGGAATAAAACTTATTGTAAAATGCAAAACATATAGCCCGGATGTCGGCAGACTCACGGTAAGGGTTCATGATATCAATACCGTCGGGCAGCTTTCCGTCAAAGTGGACATCAGCCATAAAATCAAGAATTTTGTCTGCTTTGGTCATTGCCCCTGGGTGTAATGAATCGGAGCAAACTTAATCAAATTACCGCAGA
This sequence comes from Bacteroidota bacterium, assembly GCA_019136675.1. Lineage (GTDB taxonomy): Bacteria > Bacteroidota > Bacteroidia > Chitinophagales > Saprospiraceae > OLB9. The sequence goes on along the minus strand of JAGVTV010000080.1, from coordinate 6,962 downwards.
CTGCCGGGTTATACGGCTAAATAATTCCCAGGTAGAGGCCTCAAGAAAGCTATGTGTTTCTTCCACTACACTAACTACACTAAAACTCAAAACACCCGGGGTCGGGCATCGGCTTTCTGACTTTTCCCAATATATCCTGGCCAATAGCCGGAATGGTCACTCCCTTTCCCAAAACCACCGACATGGTGTCGAGCCGATAGTCGTTTTTTGACCTGTCGAGAAATAATTTGTCGGAAGGCCTGAGGAAGATGCAGTTTTTTATGTGATCTGAAAAATCAGGAAAGTTGCCCGCATCATCGAGCTCATCGACCCGGAAGGCACAATGGTCAAAACTGTATTGGAAGGTACTGGCTTCTCCCCTGCGGTTAAAGGATATCTCATCGGCATCGGACCCTGCAAGAATGCAATTGGTAAATTTTGCATCCAGGGGATTGACAATAAAAATACCTGAGAAGCATACAGGCGGGTCAGGACAGGTAAAATTATTCAAAGACAGGGCCTCGCTCTTGCCTGTATAGCTGCTGAAAGTACAGTAGTCAAACCTGTATTTGCCACCGTAAGTAAGTTGAACGTTATTTGCCCCATTGTCAAACAACAGGCAGTTATCGGCAGATATCTCAGCGTTCCGGCCTCTTATGGCGGGGCCGCCGGTATTGTGTATGATACAACCTGAGAGTTTGATTTGAGCCAAGGAATCAGCCAGCAGCCCTACGATGGAATTTTTAATAATGGTGTGGGACAGGTTGTTGCCTCGGGATTGTTGCCAAAACAGCAATCCAACCCATTGAGAAGATACATCGGCAAACTCCTTTTCGAGGCGGTCGCCCTGGAAAACAACAGGGCTTTCCGGAGTCCCGCGGGAGTCCAATGAACCGTGGCGGAGAAAAACCAACAATCCGTCATTGTACACTGTGGTGGTATCCCTGACTACCCCGCCATGCACATAGATGCGGGTGCCCGGAGGAAGGACAATCCGGCAGCTGTCCACATAAAGAATTCCATACAACACGTAGGGCTTAGGGTCATCCCAAGTCTCCTGGCCCAGATCACACTGGTATAAAAAACTTTTGCCTTTTCCGGATTTAGGGGTGATATAATTTGCATTTTGACCCCATGCCTCCAATTGAGCCGTAAAGGTCTTGCCATTACAGGTTACGTCAACCTTGTCTTCAATCACAAAGGGTGAAATACTGACAGGCTGGTCCGGATTGATGGTCACCTCAACAAAAACATAAATACTGTCTCCGGCCCCGATTTCTACCTGTTTTACTTCCGGCCCCTTGATTCCGTCTGCATTGATCCTGAAAAAGTCACCCGACTCCCGCCGCAAAGTAATGTCTGCCAATACGGGACGATTCCCACGGTTGTGCACGGTAATATACCTTGTTGCGGAGCCAATGGACGTAAATACCGTATCAAACCGGAGTGTGTCTGATGAAAACCGGAGGTCAATATCACTGCCGGTATAATAGTCATCCTTGCGGCAACCCGCCACCACCAAAATCAATACCGCCGCCATAAAAAACAATAACCTCGCTGTCATTCCATCTCCTGATTTAAATCTAGAACGGCACACTTTTAAAAATTATTGGCTCATATGCCGATTTTATTGCCAATAACAAATATCCAACAACCCTGCAAAAGTACTCAATTACTCCGCAGACTATAAAAATTACTTCCACAAATGACACCATTTTTAAAATAATGGGCCTATCAACATGCGGGGACTGCCACTCAGCCAAATGAGTGAGGGACAGCAGCGTGCATCCTGGCCCAAAGGTCAGGATAAAGCGGATGGCCCGACCCTGACCAAAGTGTCAGGGGCACTCCCAAAACAATAAGGTATCCCGTGGTAAAAGTCTTATCTTTGCCTGTCAATTTTACCTTGTCATAATGCAAGCTGTTACAGATGTGATAATCCCTGTGTACAATGAAGAAGCGTCCATAGGGCATGTGGTGCGTGATATACCCCGCGGACTGGTCAGGCACATCCTGGTATGCAACAACGGCAGCACTGACAATACCCATTCCGAAGCCCTTCAGGCCGGTGCCATGGTGCTGGAGGCTCCCGCCAAGGGATACGGCAATGCCTGTCTCAGGGGCATGCACTTTATTGCGGGGCTGGAGTGCAAACCTGATGTGGTCGTTTTTCTCGACGGTGACTATTCTGACCATCCGGAGGAAATGGAATCTCTGGTACAACCTGTCACTGAGGGAAAGGCGGACCTGGTCATCGGTTCACGTGCCCTGGGCAACAGAGAAAAAAATTCTATCATGCCGCAGCAGGTATTCGGAAATGCCCTGGCCACCACCCTGATCAGATGGATCTATGGGTACAGGTATACAGACCTGGGGCCGTTCAGGGCCATCCGGTATGATAAGCTCATCGCTTTGGAAATGCAGGACCGTAACTATGGCTGGACCGTGGAGATGCAGGTCAAGGCGGCACGCCGGAAACTGCGGGTGGCAGAGGTCCCCGTGTCTTACCGCAAAAGGATCGGCGAGTCAAAAGTTTCGGGCACTGTCAAAGGCACTTTGCTGGCAGGATACAAGATCCTCTGGACGATATTCAAACTTATGGTGCGATGAATGCAGTGGCCATCACCGGATACGTACTGACGGGAGCATATGTGATGTGTATGGTATACATTTCGCTGTTTTGCCTGTTTCAGCTGCACCTGTTATGGAAATACCTTCAAAAAGGCAGCATGCCGGAACCGGTTAAATCACATACCATGGATGGGGATAATTTTCCGGCTGTAACCATACAACTTCCTTTATTTAATGAACGGTACGTAGCAGGCAGGCTGATAGACAACATGGTAAAAATGGACTATCCCCGGCACAAACTTCAGATCCAGGTACTGGACGACTCCACGGATGAGACGCTTGACATCACCAAACAAAAGGTAAAACAATACAGTGACGAAGGATTTGATATTGAATTACACCACAGAACCAACAGGAAAGGCTTTAAAGCCGGTGCCCTCAAACAGGCACAGGATACGGCCAGGGGTGAATTCATCGCCATCTTTGATGCGGATTTTATGCCGGAGCATGATTTCCTGAGAAGGACGCTTTCCTACTTTAACAAACCGGATACAGGCGTCGTACAGACCCGCTGGACACATTTAAACCAATCCTATTCGCTGTTGACAGAGTTGCAGGCATTTCAGCTGAATGTGCATTTTATCACCGAACAAACGGGCAGATACAAGGGTGGTTACTTTCTGCAGTTTAATGGCACCGCCGGGGTCTGGCGAAAATCGTGTATCACCGACAGCGGCGGATGGCAGCCTGATACACTGACAGAAGACCTGGACCTTAGTTACAGGGCTCAGCTGAGGGGTTGGAAGATCACCTACCTTGAGCATGTGGCATCACCGGCGGAGTTGCCGGCGGAAATAAACGGATTAAAATCCCAACAGTACAGGTGGATGAAAGGAGGTGCGGAGACTGCCAAAAAAATACTGCCGAAGTTATGGGCATCAAAAGTAAGTTTACCTGTAAAAATCCAGGGCACCTACCACATGCTGGTGGGGACATTATTTCCTGTTGTTTTTGGACATTATTTCCTGTTGTTTTTGCTTTCGGACTGTTGAGCCTGGCTCTGCTGTGGTTCAAAGAACAGTTTATGGCAGTATCAGGGATCCTTTCCTGGTTTATGGGTGGAATGGCCATTGTCGGTTCGGTATACTACACCGCCAACGTACTGCGGGCCTGGCCCGAACAAAACAGGCTGTGGATGCATCTGAAATTCCTTGTATTATTTCCGGTTTTTATTTCTGTGTCTATGGCTTTATCACTGCACAATGCAGTGGCGGTCCTGGATGGATATCTGGGCAGGAAGACGGACTTTGTGCGTACACCCAAATACGGCATCACCAACCGGAAAAACCGGCCGACCCGCAGGACATACTTTTCCGGCAAGATGGATCTCATAGCCGTGTGTGAGCTGGCACTGGGCCTTACCTTTGCGGCGGCCTCAGTCGCCGGCATTCTATATGGCAATAATCAGTTTATGAGTATCCATGTTATGCTGACTGCCGGATACTTCACTCTATTCGGATATGCTCTCAAAAGCAAACTTTCCTAAGCGGGCCGTTCTGGCAACCGGGGCGTGCCTGTGGCTTGCGGGCATTTGGCTTGCCGGGTACGTAGCCACCCAAAAAGACTTTTCGTTCATCATATTGACAGTTTCAGTTGCCTTCGGAGGATACGCCCTGCTGGTATTTGTCTCTCCGGCATCGGGATGGTCGTTTGCCCTGGGTTTACTGGCAAGGATTACACTTATACCTGCATTTCCCATGTTGTCGGATGATATTTATAGGTTTTACTGGGATGGCCAACTGGCTCTGGCAGGTATAAGCCCCTACAGCATCCTCCCTGAAGATGCCCTGAGATCAGGGGTATCAGGCGTGGATTACACCTTGTTTTCCAAACTAAATTCTCCCTCCTATTACACTGTTTACCCGCCCGTGGCCCAACTGTATTATGTCATTGCCGCTGGAGCCGGGAGTATATATGGATTTGCTATATGGATGAAAGCGGCCATCGTCCTGACGGAAGGTCTGGCATTTGGCCTACTGATCCGTTTGGCCGGTAATAACAGGGCAACGACACAGTATGGAGTACTCTATTTTCTCAATCCGCTTGTAATCCTGGAGGGCAGCGGCAATCTTCATTTTGAAGTGGTCATGGTCGCATTTATGGCCCTGGCATTGCATTATTATTTTGATGGCAGCCAAAAAAAATCTGCTGCTTACCTTTCAGTGGGCATCGGTACCAAACTACTGCCGGTGATGCTTATGCCTTGGTTTTTATTTTCGCTTATAGGCAGACAAAGGGCAATGTTCTTCCTGGTTATGGCTATAATTACAACTGCTATTTTCTGGCCTGTATGGAGCCATGGCGGAATCAGCGGTATGCTGCACAGCACTGACCTGTACTTCAGAAAATTTGAGTTTAATGCATCCGTATATTTCCTGCTAAGGGAGGCAGGACTCCGCCTTACCGGTTACAACCTGATAGCCTGGATTGGCCCAATTCTGGCGTCAGCCGTTCTGCTCACCAATCTGAGGGCAGCTGCTTCTGCCCAAGGTCGAGACAGACAGGATTTTTTTAAATATGCCCTGCTATCATGGACTGTCTACCTTATGTTGGCTACAACTGTCCATCCCTGGTATGTGATTCCGCTGGTGTTTCTGGCAAGTGGTACCAGCTGCAGGTTTCCTGTTTTGTGGTCGTTTACGGCATTTTTTTCCTACGTCCACTATGACCCGTTATGGGCGTCTTATGAGCTTTGGTGGTTGCTCCTGGAGTATGTATCCGTGACAGGGCTTATGGCATATGAGCTTCGAATAGGCGGTCAAACCATTCACCCTGGGTGACCCGGGCACCGGCACTCAACATTCTATATATTTCCTCGTTGCGTCCCGGTTGATACGACTTACACTGCGTAAAAATACTGAATTCATCCTCTTCAACGGAGAGGCGGGACATGAAATCATCGAGGGCCAGGGAAGCATCCACGGCGTCAATGCCTATCAGACAAATCCTGTCAGCTTCGCACCGGAAAACCCGGTACTTGCCACTTTCGTAATGATCGATATATTGTACCTTCGTCAGGACATCATCCATAACCAAATCGCTGAATTTTTCCAGCCAGGCACCGTACCCAACAGGGTCATTGCTTTTCATTTCTTCCCATTGGAGAGCGTCAATGCCATTGACCACCAGAAACCTGATAAATTCATCCCTAAGTGATTCCAGTTCAGTGAGACTCAGCATTCTGTATTTCATTGATTAATCTTTAAAAATATATTTTAGTGCTGATTTCCTTAGACGTGCAAAACTTGGTATAATAAACCTGAAGAGTCTTCTCCTCCTTAAAACCAGCAAGAGTAATCATCTTTGGCTAACTAACAGGGTAACATGCCACTTCAAGATTTGTTTACAACCATTGATACAGGCAGGCCCACAATCCATCGTGTCGAGCTGTCAGGTGAAGAGGCTGGGCATAGTACTTTATACTTTATTGTAACAACATAAGCTCTTTATAAAGATTAATTGGAGATAAACCCGATCATCGAAGTTTGTAACTTCGATTAGTCAAATTTTAAACACTCGTCAAATGTATAAGTTTTATCGATGGTTAACAATGAATTGCAAATTTGTAAACTTAAGAATCGCAGTTACAAACTGCGACTATCTTGGGTCTGATTTTAATGTAAAATTAAAGCTAATTATTCTTTCAATATCCAAATTAAGTCTTACAAATTTTTTTTTATTATGAAACAACCAATTACACACAGAGTCAGTGGTTAAATCACTTGTAACACTCAAAATCAAAATCATAATAACTTTACAAAAATATTTTCTGGGGTAAAGACATCAGGAATACTTGGTAATTCGATCTGATTGACACTAAAGTTCAATCTAAATCCTAAATCTCGAAGTTCATCCTGGTTTTTTATTAAGAGATATTCAAGTTCAATAGATGGTAGTCCATATCGTAATCGCATTTTATTAATTTTCTTCCTATTAGTTAATGATACATTGTTGATATATAAGGTATCATTAATTATAAGATAGGTAAGTGAGAAACGAGTAGCTTCTTTGATATTAAAATTTGCAGAGGCTAATACTTCAGGGCTTACATTAAGTTTTTCTGCTTCATTAATTAATATAGAATCTAATTGTGCATTTTTAAATCCACTAAAATGCAACAACAATATTTCTAATCTATTTAAATCTGTACCAGTGCCGCTACGAAAACAATTTATTTTCGTTGTTTTTTCATTTGGAAAACCATATTTCTTAATATAATCTAAAAAATGCAAAAGATGCAGGGAATCTCGATTTTTTTTCTCCTTAAAAGAGATGAAATCCCTATTAAATTGATCTTTATCTACAAGAGAATCTAAAAATAATGTCGCTGAATTTTTAGTCTGAATTGACAT
>JAGVTV010000141.1 GCA_019136675.1 Bacteroidota bacterium | reverse complement strand
TGCCTTTTATCAAATCATTGGGGTATGACGTTTTCAGCCCAATTGAGGTTGTACCTGAATTTGTTGCAGATATTGGAATCAAAAAAGGTGAAAAAATTGATTATGCTATCTTTAAAGAAGGAAAGCCTACTATTTTAATAGAATGCAAACATTGGAATCAAAACCTCAACTTACATGATAATCAGCTTATCAGATACTTTCATACCTCAAAAGCTAGGTTTGGCGTATTGACAAATGGAATAGTTTACAGGTTCTACTCAGATTTGGTTGAACCGAATAAGATGGACGAAAAGCCTTTTTTAGAAGTCAATATCACTGAAATTAAAGACAATCAGGTTGAAGAACTAAAGAAATTTCATAAATCTTATTTTGATATTGACAGTATCGTCAATACTGCTAGTGAACTCAAATACACAAATGAGTTGAAGTTACTTTTTCAACAGGAGCTTTCTAATCCTTCATCTGAGTTTGTGAAATTTTTTGCAAGACAAGTTTATCCAAGCGTAGTTACTGCCAAAGTTTTAGATCAATTTACTAACCTTATTAAAAAATCTATCCAGCAACACATTACTGATTTAATCACAGATAGACTCAAGACTGCATTGAAAAAAGAGGACGAGGCATCTCAAGAACCTAAACTCGCAGAGCAGGATATCACTACCATTGATGATGAAAAAAACAGAGTTACGACTACTGAAGAAGAAATCGAAGGATTCGCAATCGTTAAGACAATTTTGCGTCAAAAAATTAACTCTAAGCGAGTGACACATAGAGATGCCCAATCATATTTTGCGATCATGCTGGATGACAACAATCGAAAAACCATTTGCCGGCTCTATCTCAATGGAAATAAAAAGTTCTTTGCGGCTTTCAACAATCAAAAGAAAGAAGTCAAATATGAAATAACCAGCATTGATGATATTTTTAACTTTTCAGATTTGCTTATAAGAACCGTTGAAGGATATGATAAACAAAGCTGACATGGACATCGGCAGATTTGATTCTGTGGCATACTAAGTCATTTGTCGTTCACCATAAGCCATCCGACGAAATCAATAGGGTGTCGATCCAGTCCGGTAGTTAAGATTTTTAGAGCTTCAGAATTGGGTGAGTAGGTCAATTTTATAACAATGTCAATTTACCCGGATCCTTACCACACCTGCCAAGGTATTGGCTAAGCCGAATTATAATTTGTGAAATTTACACCAGTCTTTCCAGCCTTCCTTTCCTCTTAACCAGGTTTTTATAGTCCCACTGTATGTCTCTGGCTTTGAGCAGCCACCTTATTAGGTCATTTTCGTTTATTTGATGCGGCATGGTATATCGTTTCTCAGCCGCTTTAAATTTTCCTTCCGCCACGAGCAAAGGTTCTTCAAAACTCTGTCCGCTCCAAAACAAAAGCCTTACGCTATCCTTCAGCTTGCTATATCCGGCCACAGGATAGCCGTCCAAAAACCATACGGGGTGAGCATGCCAAATTTTTCCACTAGCCTCTGGCAGAGTGGTTGCTATTACCTGTGCAAGCCTGTCACAGATTTCTTTGTCACTGCCCCCCAATCCTGCATTATAAGACTTTATATCTTCATGCATAAAATAAGGCAGGTTGGTAGCAGAAAAAAACGTTTTTTTTCCAGACAATCAGTCTGTTTTCAATTTTATAAACAGATTCCTGTCTATTATGGTCAATTCGTAGGTATAACGTCCTTCAGTGAGAGGCTCTTCGCCTACATAGTCTATGGGCTGAAAGGTATACACCTCGTCCCCCATATTTACCTGTATAAAAGCATAACGGTATGCTATGTCAAAGACTTTGTATGCGGATACTTCCCCTGCTTTCAATTCGCCGTACTGAACATTTCCGCTCGAGGTGTTGACGACAATGTTTTGAAGGTCAGCTCCACAGGCATTGCCTACCCTGATCTCAACGCCATCACCTTCCCTGGTACAACCCAGGATAACAGCTAAAAACACGATTAAAAAGGCAAATCTTTTCATGACACAATGATTTGACAATTTATAAATACTATTCTTATACAAATATACAGTATTTTCTGCAAAATTGAATGACCGTTGTCATGACGGGCAGTGATGTTACCGACTTTAATTTGTTTCTTTTTTCATTTAAGGACAGTGCTACAACAAATTAATGCTAATTTTTTGTTTACTTTGTACAAAATATTCGGAGCCATGGGAGTAAAACCCGGATCTCACCGTTTTGCCATCCACCCCAATATCATCCGGCAGGTTTTTTTCCTGGCATCGCTGATTTTTTTGGGGCTGGTCATAGTCAGTGAACTGTACTATCTGGTAGGTGCTCTTTTCGGTGCCATAACCCTGTACGTTATACTCATGTACAGGATGAAATTTCTTGTTATTATTTTCCGGTGGCATCCTACTCTGGCAGCATTGTCGCTCATGCTTCTATCCTTTATAGTAATGATAATACCCCTTGCTTACATGGGTATGATAGCCGTTGATAAAATCGCTCCGATAGTTGCCAACCCGGAGATTATAAACGAGGCATTTATGAAGATTCATACATACTTGCTTGAGAGTTTTAATATCAATCTCCTTAACCAGGATAACATTCAGAAAATCAGTGACAAGGTTCTGCCATTTACACAAAAAACACTAGGAGGAACCCTCAATTTTCTGGGCAATATCGTCTTGATGTACCTGATTCTTTTTTTTCTGCTGGTTAATAACCGGCAGGTTGAAAAATGGCTGCGACAAAACCTTCCTTTCAAAACTAAAAATGTCAAGAAGATAATTACGGATTTCAGGGCTCTTGTTTATTCCAATGCACTTGGCATTCCGTTGGTGGCTCTGGTGCAGGGACTGGCCGGATTGATAGGATACTGGATTTTTGGAGTAGATGAATTTATTCTCATGGGCATTTTGACCGCCATTTGTTCTGTCATTCCGATCATAGGAAGCCTGGCCATCTACCTGCCACTGGCTATCTATCAGTTTGTGACGGTAGGTACCCTGCAGGGAGCAGGAGTTTTACTCTGGGGATTTCTGGTCATCGGGTCAGTGGACAATATTGCCCGGTTTATGATACAGCGAAAACTGGCCGACGTTCATCCGCTCATCACCCTCCTCGGGGTCATGGCCGGTATCAGTCTTTTTGGATTCATAGGAGTTATTTTCGGCCCATTGCTCATCTCGGTGTTTTTTATTCTGGTGAGTATTTATATAGATGAGTTTGGCAAGGTTGACGCCAATAAACCGGATTCCGTTGCATAAAAAAAGCCCCGGATTACAGATCCGGAGCCTTTCTTTTCAGGGCTGTTTAGCCGATTAATTGCATGAATCCTTGAGAGCTTTCAATTCTTCCTTGCTGTTTACAGTTACAACGGTTTTATCTTCCATGATTACTGTCACGGGGAATACCAGTTCAGGCCTGAAATTTTCGCCCGGGTGAGCTTCCCTGTAGGCCTTGATTGCCTCATGGAGGGTCTTTCTGTCTTCCGGTGCATTCAGGGTGATAACGGTGCTGTCAGGAAGCATAACACTGAAGGGAAACTCTATCATAAAGCAAAGCTTAGGACCGTGTCCGCCGTGACCACCTGGTCCGCCATTTCCGCCATGTCCTGTGTTGTTTTTACGGCAGGATTCCCTGAGTGCTTTTTCATCTTCCTTACTGGTAATGGTGACCATGTTGCCGTCTTCAGTAATGACTTCATACGGGAATGCCAGTGCAGGTCTTCCTTTTACGGACGGATTGGCCAGCTTCCATTCCCTGATTGCGGATTTGATCTCATCGTATGTATTCAGTTCGCTGGATACTGAAGAATCAGGGAAGGCTACCTTTACAGGAAATACCAGCTCAAAACATCCTTTACGACCCAGGTTGCCGGATTCCTGAGTTCTGTACACTACCTCGTCAGCATACGCATCAGCTGCAGCCTCATCAATAGCATCTGTGTTTTTGGTACACGATACGGTAAAAAGTGTTGCAAAAAGCAGCATCAAAAAACTGAACTTAAAAAGAATGGATTTCATGATTTAAAATTTTTTAATTTTAGAATAAAGTGTTTACACTATAATAAGTCTGTAACCGTCCTGTTGTACTCATTTTTAGAAAATATTTTTAACATTAGCTTTAAATTATTGACAAACAAATAAAAATAAATAAAATAAATACTTAATATGTATGTTTGAAAATTTTTGTATTTATTAAAATTTTCTTAAAATACAATCAACATTCTGCAAAGCTTTGTTGTAATACGTTCTCAAATACAAAGTACACTATATTGACAGCAAGGACATTTATAGCAGGTTTGACCATAACTCTGCTCACATTTTCCGGCCTCATTGGGCAGAGTGAGTGGAAGAGTTTTGGGCCTTCCGATCAGGGTTTTGAAATAATGGTACCGGGTGACATGCGTGACGGCCAGAAAAAAGTACTGACCGACCTGGGAGAAATCATGCCGGTAACGTGGATGCTGGAAGGCAAGCCTTCAGATTCCAATTTTTTATATTTGCTTTCTTACATTGATTATCCGCAGGGCACCTTTCATCCGGACAGTACGGAGATGTTAAAAGAGTTTTTTCTGGAGGGGCTCACTACCCATATCGCTGACCTCAGGGGAGACCTGGTCTACAGCACAGAAGCTCCTTACGGCAGTTACCCTGGCATCCTGTTCAGGGCCACGTATGACAACAGAAAATTTGTGGTAAAGGGCCGTCAGATCCTGGTGGATGACAGACTGTATTTTCTGCAGGTTTACACCATAACCCAAAAAAGCCTGAATCCCGATATGGACCGCTACCTTGAATCTTTCAGGCTTACCGCCCATACTATCAAATAGGTCAGAGTTGTACGATTTTTATCTCCACCCTCTGGTTTTTCTGCCTTCCGGCTGCTGATGTGCTGTCAGTAAGTGGCTCTCTTTTGCCGTATCCCTTATAGGAAACCCTGGCAGTAGGAATGCCGCGGGAGTAAAGATACTCTGCTACTGTCTTTGCCCTCGATGCCGAAAGTTTGTCGCAATATTCGTGGGGTGGGATCGTATTGGTGTGTCCTCCTATTTCAATGACTACGGACGGATTCAGTACCATAAATTCATAGACTTCGTCCAGAATTTCAAAATTTTCCTGGGTTATGCTGGAACTGTCAGCGGCAAAATTGAGCTCGTTAATTCTAAGCTTTTGACCCAGGGCCACCTTTGTGATCTCGAGGTCAGGCATAAATTTCTCCCTCTTCACATTAAAGGTGGCTGTCGCCATACAGCCGTTTTTGTCACGGGCATTCAGGATATACATACCGGCTCTGATACCTGTCAGATTCTGGGTTGTGGCCCCGTTAGACCACTGATAAGTATAATTGCCTGAGCCACCACCCAACTTGACATACAGGGAGCCGTCGGGATTATCCGGATTGGTCAGCCTGTTATTGGCTACGAGCTCTACCGTGATGGGGTCGGGTTGTGCCAGGTTGATGCTGGCTACGGCTGTAGTACTGAATTTGTCTGTGACAGTTACCTCATACTGGCCGGCTGCAAGACCGGTGGCTGTATTACCGGAAACTCCCTTTATGCTCCAGGCATAGGTGTAGGGTTTTGTGCCGCCAGAGGCACTGACCTTCAGGCTGCCGTTGTTGTTGCCATGGCACTGGACCCCTGACTCCACCAGGATGATGGCATTGAGTTGTTCCTTTGCTATGTCTCCAAAGAGCAGCTTGTAAAAGCCGGCTCCGTCGGTACCTATCCATATATTGTCGTTTTTGTCGCAAGCGACACTCAAAGCTGCCTTGCTGAGCATGGCGGCATCTTCGGTATAGTTTTCTATCTTTTCCTTGTATGGATCATATCTGGCAAGTATATCAGATGCTATGTATATTCTTCCCTTGGAGTCTATCACAAAATTGTTGATTCGTCCCTTATACTGAGACGGGTCCAGTCTGACAGGAAAGAGTCTGTTGAATTTGTTGATCAGGAACATGTCCTTGTCGGAAATGATCCACTGCCCTTCTGCATTTTCGCAGGTGGAGATCATCCGGTATTTTTTGTCCTGGACTTCCCATTTCTCACCTTCGATGCGGGCATACCCTTTGTCAGTACCTACCCACAGTATCTTATTTTTGTCAGAATGCACAAAGTTGATCTGGTCACTGGCCAGCTTGGAATTTTCGGTATCATAGATCCTGTATTTGGCGGTATTGGCAAAAAACTGGTAAAGACCATTGGATGTACCCAGCCACACGGTGCCGTCATGCCAGGCTATATCCCTGATCCTGATACCATCATCAGGCAAAGGGTAAGAAGCCAGGGTCTTGAGATTATATAATGCCGAAGCTGAGGCACACCAGACTTGGTCTCTTCTGTCCGAGACCACATCAATCATTTCGGTATTGGGAAAGTGCGTAATAAATTTTGACCCGTCACCGGTGGTCTCGATGAGCCCTTTAGAAGATGCAAGCCAGATCACGTTTTTTTCATCTATGAAAATATTATTGACCCGTGTGTCTGAGCTGACCTTGTCAAACGCTGATATGGAGACTTTGGAGGAATCGGTTTGTGCTCCGACAGCCTGGTTAAACAGCACGAGCAACAGCAAGACGTATTTTACAGCATTCATTTTGCGTATTTGTTATGATTAAGACTCATAAAAAACATCCAAATCTCTGGATTTATTTCGTTAAGAATGATGATCCTCGTCACAATAAGGCTCATTTGACCTCTTTGATAAGATAAATATAGCTCGGAAAGTGGTCACTGTACCCGGACTGATAAAAGTCTCCGGAAAATGTCCTCAAGGGATACCCCTTGTATTGGCCGGAAGGCTGGACAAGAAACTGTTTGTTAAAGATATTGGCTTTCAAAAATTTGTAACCCGCACTTTTCTCATCGGCTACCCCTTCGGAAATGATGATCTGGTCAAAAAGGCTCCATGCATCTCTGTAGGCATTAGACCCTGATCCCCTTCTGAACATATCCTCATAAGGATTAAACATGCCGGTGACTTTTACATCCTTAATCTTGCTTACAGCCCTGAGATGGGATTTGAGACTTTCATTGGTAGGGTCATCATTCAGGTCACCCATGACAAAAATCTTGGCATACCGGTCGAGGGTACGCAGGGAGTCCACGATATTTCTGCACAACCTGGCCCCGTTGTTTCTGAACGGTGCTGTCCTGGCCTCGCCTCCGCCCCTTGATGGCCAGTGGTTGACCATCACATGAACTGTATCATTTTCCAGAAGGCCCTTGACATACAGTACGTCACGGGTATACAACCGCCGGCCGTCCTCAAAATTTAAAAGTGGCACGGGTCTGCTGTAAAGCGGGGTAAAGTGTTTTGGATTGTACAGGAAAGCCACGTCAACACCACGCGGATCGGGAGAATCGTAGTGAATGATCTGGTAATTTCTATCACGGATTGCCGGTTGTTTTACGAGGTCTTCCAGCACCTTGCGGTTTTCAATCTCCGATACGCCGAGAAAAGAGAGGCCCGATTTTGCGTCCTGCACTCCGATCTGAGAGATGACATAAGCCATATTGGCTTGTTTTTCCTGATATTTTTCATCTGTCCATGCCCTTGCACCTGCCGGTAAAAATTCTTCGTCATTGATCAGAGTGTCGTCAACAGTATCGAAGAGGTTTTCCAGGTTATAAAAACCAATGCTTACCAACTTGTACTGGCTACCCTTGTTCTGGGCTGCAACACCGCACGAAGCCAAAATAAACACTAAAATCAGTAAGCTGACACTTCGGGACATTTTTATCGAATTTTGGACAAAGATATAGCACTTATACATTTGAACACTCTTTAAATAAAATTAATAGGCGTTATCACTTATTCATCATTTTTAAAAGTGTAACTTTACCTCTTATTTATACCAACCAGCACAATGATAGGACGTAAAAGGCTGATGATTGTATTAGCCGCCATTCATTTTAATATGATTTTAACTTTCGGTCAGTCCGTTTCGGGCAGGCTAATGGATAAAATTTCCGGTGAGCCTGTGGCCGCCACACAACTTACCCTGGCAAACACGGATCTTGTGGTTTTCACCAATGCACTGGGCAGGTTTACTTTCACGGAAGTGCCTAAAGGCAAATATATACTTCAAGCTGACATCAATGGTGAAGCAATGGATATTACTCAGGTCGCAGTAAACGGAAAATCCGTGGACCTTGGAGATCTTACCATCGACAAACCTTCAGTGTCCGATGCTGAAGCCATTACCATTATAGATGTGGGAGACCTTTCGGCCATCGAAAACGAAAATGACAATTTTTCAAGTGCCCTCTCAGCAGGAAGGGATGTATTCCTCAATGCTGCCACCTTTAATCTTGCCGGTGGTCGATTCAGGCCCAGAGGCTACTTTAATGAAGATTCGGACGTATATCTTAACGGTATGCTTATGAATGATCAGGATGACGGAAGGGTGTTGTGGACCGGCTGGTACGGGCTCAATGATGTGATGCGAAACCG
>JAGVTV010000114.1 GCA_019136675.1 Bacteroidota bacterium | reverse complement strand
AATATATAAGCCCGATGACCACAATACCGTATATCAGGCCCGTGACCGTACGTTGTCTGAGTACCTCGTTTTTATTCATGAAATTTCTGTTGGTTTGTTTTGTGAAATCTTACGAATTTGCACCATTATAAGGGTAAAAACACAGGTTGATACCAGGACTCCTGCCAACGGTATGTTTTCAGCCGGTATTTCTTCGGGTGAAAGTTTACCTCCTGAAAGGTACAGTGACACAGTGGCCAGACTGTTGTTTAGGATATGGATGATCATGGGCAAAATCAGGCTTCCAGAGTAGTGATAAGCATAGCCGAGGACCAGACCTATGCCCATTTTTGGCAGGAAGCCTACCACCTGGAAATGAAAAAGGCCAAATAAAACAGATGTAATCCAGATGGCAGCATGAGGCTTACGCCAGTATTTTATAATCTCTTTTTGGATAATACCCCTGAACAGCAACTCTTCGCCCACACCTGCCAGTACGCCCACCAGCAGCAGATTGGCCGCAAGGTCACCCAGGTTTTCCATAGTGAGCAGCCTGCTGAGTGTGGTCATGGCATCCTGGTCCATCTTTTGCAGGAATTCAGGTAGCTCCAGCTTATTGACAAAAAATGCCGTATAACCC
Organism: Bacteroidota bacterium; assembly: GCA_019136675.1. Lineage (GTDB taxonomy): Bacteria > Bacteroidota > Bacteroidia > Chitinophagales > Saprospiraceae > OLB9. The sequence goes on along the minus strand of JAGVTV010000114.1, from coordinate 7,836 downwards.
ATCAGAGGGTATAACGAAAAAAGGGCTAAAGGAAATAAAATCAGAAGCAGCGGATTAAAATGATACAGCTGCAGCCATTCCTTCATTTTGTGTCTGTAAAAAATAAAAACATAAGCCATTGATGACACCAAAAAGGTCATCAGGTGGTTAAAACCTATTAAAACCTTGACCATGGAGGCATTTTCTGTCTGTCCCAGGAGGGACATGAGGCCGTACTCAGAATCAATACTGATGCCCCTGACTCGGGCAAACACCCATATCAGCAGGGTAGACAGCAGCATTCCAGCCACTACCAGAGCAATAAGTGCCAGTAATCTGGTTAAAATCTCTTTTCTCAAATCCGGTAAAATACCTGCAAATATAACCAAAAATACAAGCGTTACAAATCACCTTTCCACAGCCGGTCATCATCCCCTGAAATAAAAAAGCCCGGAAGAAAAGACCACCGGGCAGCAGATTGGTTTAACAATTACAGTCCAAATTTCTGTATATTGTAAGTAACATCAAAAATTGCACCAAATAATTCAATACATCTTTTTATTAATGTTTTATTGCGGTAATGAATATTTTTTTCATCCGGTATGTAAAATTCTGATAAGTGATGTACATTCGTAAGGGGAATACAAACCATTAATCTCTTAATATGGAAAATGATTTTATAAGCAAGGGCATACCAGTGTTAATGCTTCTTATCCTGGGTGTTATGGAGGCGATGGGCGGTCTGTACTTTAGTGATAAAAGGACAAAAAATGACTGGACGATTGAACTGGTAAGCCTTTTTACTTTGCCGACCCTTGTACAGCCGGGTATTTTTGTTTTTACGATCTGGGCCGGCAGAACCTTTTTTCCCGGATCGGAAGACCTGTTTGTCGATTCAGCCTGGGGTTGGCAAATCATGGCGTTTCTCATTCTGGATGATATGACCCAGTATTGGTGGCACCGGCTTTCTCACTCAAACCGAATAATGTGGAAACTGCACCGGCCCCACCATGTGGTGGAAGAAATGGGAGTACTTGTCACCTACAGAAATGCCATCCTGTATTATGCACTGATGCCTGGTATTTGGTTTTCCGGTTTTTTGATCTACCTCGGCATGGGGTACATATATCTTTATTACCTTCCGGTAAAATTGACCGTTATTTTGCTGGCACACAGCGAGACAAAATGGGACCGTTTTTTATACCGATATAAATTTCTGAGTCCTCTGGCATACCTGACAGAAAGGGTGATCTCAACACCCAGTACACATTTTGCCCATCACGGACTCACCGCAGAAGACGGAATATCACATCCGAACGGAAATTATGGAAACCTGCTTTTTATATGGGATGTAATTTTCGGTACCGCAAAAATCACTAGAAAGTACCCTGCAAAATTTGGTGCATGGAACCAGATCAAGGAACCCTGGTATGTACAATTGATGTTTCCTTTTGTCAGGTCTGACAGGCCCGAAAGCGAACTTCATTCATTGATTACCAAAAACGACTATGATCCATCAATAGACTTTAAGGAGTTTGACAAGTAAGTAACTTTTAAACGTACAATAATTGAAATCTGAAATTTTAAAAGATTACGGCTCGTGCCAAATTATTAAAAATGAATGTAATTAATACTTAAAATTTGACAAAGGCGGAGTAGTTGTTGAAATGGTAACTTCTGGCATTTCACAATCACAAGCAAAAGTCTCAATTGTAAATAAAATCGAAGCCGGGAAAATTGCCAGCGAAAATGTAAACAACAAATCAAAGATTGAAGATTTATAAAAAAAAGTCAAAAATTGAACTGATGAAACTATTTAAAATTAGGCAAATATTGACATCCATTATTTTACTGCTTGTGACAATTTGCGATATTGGAGCACAAGTTCAATTCTCCGGGCGGATAGAGACTGGATATCAACATTATCTATTCAGGACAATTACAGTTGACCCGGGACCGGATTGGAAAGGTTATAATCTAAATGAAAAGCAAAGTGGATTTAATATTACTTCTATAAATGGATTGACTTATGGAAAAAAAAAGTTATTTGCAGGAATTGGATTGGGGTATTTGAATTTTGAAGGTTTTGGCGGAGTTTCGATTTTCGGAGATATCGAATATTTGCAATCCAAAAATAAAATAAGTCCCTTATTTGATTTTAGATTTGGCTATGGCCATCTTTGGAATCAATACGAAGGAGGAAAAGGAACCATGCATACAGAAATTGGTCTTGGAATTAATTGTAAATACAAGGAAAAATCTGCATTTTATATAAAGTCCGGATTGCTCAAAACGCAACAGTCACTTTTGTTGCCGGTGACAGTAGGGTTTAGATACTGACACGAATTATTAAATTCAACAATGGTAAAACTTAGAATTTATATCCCATGGTGAGGATAAGTCGTGAAGGGCTCGATGAAAAAGAGTACGGGTGGCCACCAATGGTAATGTGGTCGCCAAACTTGTCAAAATTGCCTTCGTACAGCAGGTCCAGTCTCAATCTCCACACATCCAGACCCATGCCACCCTGCCATCCGTAGGTAGCCGTCTTAAACCTCTGGTCGTAGCCCTTTATATCGACTACATCAGAGATCGAATTGATAAAAAGGTGACCCACCACGCCTCCCTGGAATCTTAGTACACCTGCCTTGATACCGGCAAGGACTGGGATGTCGACATGGTTGTATTTTTCGTTTTTCAGGGTGCTGAAGACTCCTGATTCGCCGTATGTCTCAATATTGTATGTGACCGTATTGGAATTAAAGAGCAGGGAGGGTTCCAGATAGATGCCCAGCAGGGTTAGCCGTGTATACACACCGAAATGGTGGCCATATCCCGCATTTGAAATATTCCATTTGACATTCTGGCTTCCGGTATTGACAAAAATACCGTCTTTAGCCAGGTCATAGGAACTAATGCCTGCCTTGACACCAAACTGGACCTGGGCAGATGCTGCCGTAAAAAAAGCTGTAAAAATAGCGATGGATAAAATAAACTGTCTCATGTCCTGATCTTTTAAAATTTACAATTGGGGTTTAAGTATACAACGGATAAAATAATAACTTATTAACCGATAAACGGGAAAATGGACCGAAAATGGTTAATTTTGCACCTTATTTAACGTTTGTTTAATGCCTCGGTGCAGAAAAGCAATGTTGTAAACACTTAATAGTAAGCCTATTGCATTGATATATATAATAAAACCTATTAATGCTTATTATAATATATCAAAAAGAGTGCCGATATGAATATCGAGATTGCAGAATTTGCCGGTAGTTATCCGGGAATACGGTTTTGTCCGGAGACAACGATGCCGGAATTTGCATTTATTGGCCGGTCAAATGTTGGCAAGTCGTCGCTGATCAATATGCTGACCAATAAAAAAGGTCTGGCCAAAGTTTCCGGTACACCGGGCAAAACACAACTGCTCAACTTCTTCCTGATAGACAGCGACTGGTACCTTGTGGATCTGCCGGGTTATGGTTATGCCCGCACAGCCAAGTCTGTCAAGGAAAAATTCGGTAAAATGATCACCCAGTATTTGGCAGGACGCAACACGCTTGTATGTACTTTTATTTTGCTTGATGTGAGACATGAGCTGCAAAAACTCGACCAGGAGTTTATCAATTGGTGCGGCAATAATGAAGTGCCTTTTTGCCTGGTGTTTACCAAGGCTGACAAACTGGGCCCCGGTCAGGTAGCTGCCAATGTAGGTGCTATCCGTAAAGCCTTGCTCCGCGACTGGGAAGAATTGCCTCCGCAATTTATCACCAGCTCCGAAACAAGGCAGGGAAGGGAAGAGATCATCGGCTTTATAAATAATACACTCCTGCACGTCAAGGGCCAGATGGCAATCCAGAAGTCATGAACCAGATTTTTCCGCATATTATCCCTGAGATCAGCGACTGGCCCGTGGCAAGGCAAAGCCGAGAGAGAGCAGCTTTTATTGAGAGGCTGAATGACTACATCACCACCCAGCTATTGGCCCACCACGGACACAACCTTCAGGAACTGATATCCAAGGCTGTTTTTATGGAGAATCAGCGGATCAAACTTACTCCGTGGAAGATAGACCCGCCGGATGAAAAGGAATACTGGAAGTCCATAGCTGCCGATCTGGAGGCTGCTGCAGGACGAGAAGACAGAGAAGAGGCGGAGCAGGCCATCCTCAGGCGGATAATCAACAGGTATTCTGAGGAGATCGTGGGAAATTTTATACCCAGGGCATTTATGTTTTCGAGAATTTTTCTAACTTCATTTTTTAAAAGGATATTTTCCAGCTATTTTGCTGACGGCTCATGGAGATGGGGCAGTAAAAAAGCCCTGCAGGAAAGAATCCGCATCAAGGGCGATCTCGATCGTATACGCACGCTGTTTCAAAAGGGTACGGTGGTCATCCTGCCCACCCACTACTCAAATCTGGACTCCATCATGGTGGGTTACAGCATCGACACCAATGTGGGTCTGCCCTCCTTTTCCTATGGGGCCGGTCTCAATCTGTTTAATGTGGAACTGGTGGGCTACTTTATCGACCGGCTCGGAGCCTTCAGGGTAGATAGGAGGAAAAAAAATCCCATTTACCTGGAATGTCTGAAATCCATGACCACTATTTCCGTCAAGGAAGGGGTGAATTGTCTGTTTTTTCCGGGTGGAACGCGGTCGAGAAGCGGTGAGACCGAAACCAAACTCAAGCTGGGATTGATCAGCTCCGTTATTGAGGCACAGAGGCTGCACCTCGAAAACAACGACGGCAAAAAGGTATTTATTGTACCACTCAATATAGGCTACCACTTTGTGCTGGAGGCATCACACCTTATTGACCAGCACCTCCAAAGCATAGCCAGGGAAAAATACAAAAGGTCGAGAATAAAGGGTCCGACAATCTCCAGCATCCTGCATTTTATCAGGGATATTTACTCCAAGTCGTCAGAAGTGTATATGTCTTTTGGAGATCCGCTGGACGTTTTTGGCAACAGGGTAGATGCTGAGGGCGTCAGTTATGATAAATTCGGACACAATATAGACCTCAGTGATTACTTTGAGCTGGATGGAAAAATGACCTCCAATAGTCAAAGGGAAGGTATCTATGCCAGATTGCTGGGTGAGGCAGTCGTCCATTCATACAGAAAGTTTAATGTGATTCTTTCGACCAATGTACTGGCATTTGCAGCATTCCACAGTCTATATGCTGAGGTCGGTGATCAGGGACTGCTGGCTCTTATAAACCAAAGGAAGAAAAAATACGTTATTGACCCGTCTGATTTTGAAAACAGGGTAATACTGCTGTTCAACAGAATCACGGAGATGGCAGGAAAAGGAGAGGTCACCCTCTCGGACGAAAGCTGGGAGGATGTATCCGCCTTAACCGCTGAAGGGCTGACAAAGATAGGAATGTATCACATGAAGGAAGTATTAAAAAAAGACAAGAAAGGTGGAGAGCTTTATTGCGAAGACATCAGATTGTTATACTTTTACCACAACAGGCTGACCAACTATGGGCTGGAGGAAAACCTGGGCTGGCCAAAAGTATAGACACTAAATCGGCTGATAAATGAACTATATAATTTTTGATCTGGAAGCATCGTGTTGGTTGGGAAGGCCACCCCACGGAATCAATGAAATCATTGAGATCGGTGCTGTAAAGGTCAATGATTACGGCGAGATTGATTCTGTATTTTCAAAATTTATCAAGCCAACTGTTAATCCTGTATTATCAGACTTTTGCCGCAAACTGACCTCGATCTCACAGGGAGATATAGACCGGGCAAGGACTTTTCCGCACGTAATCTCTGCATTTATGGAGTGGGTTGGTGTGGAAGAGGAGAGATATACACTCATATCCTGGGGCAAATACGACCGGGAGCAGCTGGGTCAGGATTGCAGACTCCACAAGCTGGATACTGACTGGCTTGACCACCATTTTAATCTTAAGCCGGCTTACCGATATCTCAAGGACCTTAAGGAAGAACCAGGCCTTAAGAAAGCGGTCAAGATGGAAGGTTTTGAATTTACAGGCATTCACCACCGGGCCATCTCCGATGCCGAAAACCTGGCCAAGATCTTTGTCAAATACTTTAAGGAATGGCCTTTGGGCTAACACCCCCGGGAGGCTGTAACGACCTTATTTGACGAAAGTCTGGCCGCTCAATCAATAAATCAAGGCCCATTGCTTAATTTTGCGGCTTAAATCATAAAATGAAGACAAGGTCAACCAGAAAGGACAAAGTCAATGTAATCACTCTGGGGTGTTCAAAAAACCTGGTGGATTCAGAAAATATCATCACCCAGCTCAGGGCCAATGAATACAGTGTCGTCCATGACAGCCAGGAAGACGCCAATATCATCATCGTCAATACATGTGGCTTTATTGACCTTGCCAAGGAAGAATCAGTAAATACGATCCTCGAATACGCAGACCTCAAATCAAAAGGAGAGATTGACAAGCTGTATGTCACAGGGTGCCTGTCCCAGAGGTATAAGGATTCACTGGAGGAAGAGATTCCCGAGGTTGATGCGTACTTCGGCACACTGGAGCTGCCCTCACTCCTCGCCAGACTAAATGCAGACTACAGGCATGAGCTGATAGGTGAGAGAGTACTCACCACGCCCGGGCATTTTGCCTACCTCAAGATCTCTGAAGGCTGCAACCGTACATGCTCCTTCTGTGCCATTCCGCTGATGAGAGGCAAACACATATCCCGAACCATTGAAAGCCTTGTAGCCGAGGCCAAACATCTGGCCTCCATAGGGGTGAAGGAACTGATACTCATTGCTCAGGAACTGACTTACTACGGCCTGGATATATATAAAAAACGTGCCTTGCCGGAACTTCTGGATGCTCTTTGCGAAGTGGAGGGCATAGAGTGGATCAGGCTGCATTATGCCTATCCGAGCAAGTTTCCGCGGGAAGTATTTGAAACCATGAAACTGCAGCCTAAGATATGCAGGTATCTGGACATACCCCTGCAACATGCCTCTGACCCTGTGCTTGAACGTATGAAGCGGCAGACCACACGAAAAGAGCAGGCCGATCTTATCCGACATGCAAGGTCAGTAGTACCTGACATAGCCATACGCACTACTTTTCTGGTAGGCTTTCCGGGTGAGACAGATGAGGAGTTTGAAGATCTGTGCGATTTTATCAGAGAAATGAAATTTGAAAGGGTTGGGGTCTTTCAGTATTCGCATGAAGAAGACACGAGTGGATATCTGATGGCTGATGATGTGTCACCTGAAACCAAACAGGAAAGGGCCAATACCATCATGGAAATACAGCAGGAGATTTCCATGGAACATAACGAGCAATTGGTGGGTTGTACATTCAGGGTGCTATTTGACAGAAAAGAAAGCGGATATTTTATCGGGAGGACAGAATTTGATTCACCTGAGGTGGACAACGAGGTCTGGGTAGATGCTACTAAATTTTACGCCAGGATCGGAGACTTCGCACAGGTGGTGATCACGGAAGCTCAGGAGTATGACCTGTACGGAGAGATCGTAGGTCAAGCCAACTAATCTATGCACAGAATGAGACCCTTGAGGTAGTGGCCCTCGGGGTGGAAGAGATTGACCGGATGGTCCGGACCCTGGCTCAGGGATGCCACCACCCTGACTGATCTTCCGGATTCTATTCCAGCGGCTACAATAGTGTCATAAAACAACTGGGTACCGACCACCTGGGAGCATGAAAAGGTGAACAGAAAGCCACCTTTTTTTACCTTTTTTATGGCAAGTTGATTTAAGCGTTTATAAGCCTGAACCGCATTATGTCTTTTATGGAGACTTTTAGCAAATGCCGGAGGGTCCACCACCACAATGTCAAAGGTACCGGTTTCCTCAGATGCCAGGTAATGCATG
>JAGVTV010000026.1 GCA_019136675.1 Bacteroidota bacterium | reverse complement strand
AACAGCAGTGCTTTGGAAATCAAGTCCAGATTTGCCAACAATGCAAGCAACAATTTGATTATTGGTTTTACCAGGGTCAGGGATGACAGAGACGCATTGGGATCCCCGTTCCCATATGTTACTATAGAGGACGGTTCGGGTTCGAACGTTATTACTTTTGGTACTGAGGAATTTTCTACCGCAAACAGACTTGATCAGGATATTTTCACTTTGACCAATAACTTTAAGCTATACAAAGGAAAGCACACCATAACTTTAGGAACACACAATGAATATTACGACATGTTTAATTCATTTATTCCTCAGAATTATGGATCATACAGGTTTAAAAGCATAGCTGATTTTAAAAATGAGAAGGCATTTGAATACCGAAGATCTTACTCCTTGGTAGACGACATTACCGGAGATAAATCTAAAGCTGCTGCGGCTTTAAGGGCTATGCAATTAGGATTCTATGCCCAGGATGAAATCAAGGTTTCTTCAAAACTAAATATCACTGCCGGACTAAGGGTGGATTTACCTATCATTTTGGATGACCCTAAAGAAGATACATACTTAAACAATACTGCTCTGCCCAAAATTGCAACTTTCTACCCGGTAGCAAAAGATGTAAAAGCTGGTAAGTCACCTGATGGTCAGATAATGTTATCTCCAAGATTGGGATTTGGATATGAAGCATCTGATAAAGTCAGCCTGAGGGGAGGATTGGGTATCTTCACAAGTAGAATTCCTTTTGTGTGGCCAGCTGCCATGTTTAACAACAATGGTCTTACCCAGGGAACAGTACAGAGATTGAATACTGAGACAATATTTAAAGCAGATATCAATCAGCAATATGAAGACCCAAACTTTAAGGTACCTTCAGGTTCCATCAACCTCTTTACACCTGATTTTAAATATCCTCAGGTATTCAGGACAAATCTAGGAGTTGACTTCAAGCTTCCTGGCGGATTTGACGCTTCTATAGAAGGTATTTACACAAAGACACTTAACAATATTGTGTATACCAATATCAACTCAGATACTACGGTAAGTTTTTATATGGCAGGAGTAGACAACAGGCCTGTATTTAACAGAAAGAGTATCGACCCTACCTACACGGAGATCTATCTTGCGTCCAACACAAATGAGGGAGAAACTTACACCATAACCGGTCAGATTGCCAAAAACTTTGACTTTGGACTGAATGCAACGCTGGCATATACCTATGGAGATGCTTATGCGGTTACTGAGGGTACATCATCTCAAAACTCCTCACAGTGGAGGGGACAAGTACATGTGGATGGCAGAAACTTCCCATCCTACGGAAGATCTGACTTTGCAACAGGTCATCGGGTATTGGGTACACTGACATACAAAATTGACTGGAATAGCAGTAAGAATGCAGCTACAACATTTTCGCTGATTTATGAAGGTCAGAAAAGCAATCCATATTCCTATGTTATCGGAGGTTCAGGTGCGAGAAACCTTAACAACGAAACCGGTAGCACAAGCAGAAACAGAAGTTTGATTTATATACCTAATGAAAGAGGAGATATTAATTTAGTTGATTACAAAGTAGGTACTACCACCATTACGGCAGACGAACAGTGGACAAAACTGAACTCATACATTGAATCAGATGAATACTTGTCAGCTAACAGAGGTGGATATGCAGAAAAGAATTCAAACTGGATGCCATATGTCTCTTTTCTTGACCTGGCTATACGTCAGGACGCAGGGTTAAAACTTGGCAATAAAATGCACAAACTTCAATTTTCTGTAGACGTATTTAACCTGGCAAATTTACTTAACCCTGAGTGGGGAACAAGATACAGTGTAATAGGTGATTTCAACAATTTTGACTTCCTGACTTTTGAAGGTTACGAAGCAGACAAGAAAACTCCAAGGTACACCTACAGGGGAACAGCGGCAAACGATGCCAATGCCTACAATATAAATGACTTCTCATCAAGGTGGAGAATGAGATTTGGGGTTAGGTACATCTTCAACTAATCCAAATAAATAATCTTGAGGCCGGAACCCAGAAGGGCGTCCGGCCTTTTTTTATTGCTCCAAAATATAGCCATGAAAAATAAAGTAGCGTTACTAATTATCCTGACCGCCGTGTTTTTGGGCTGCAGCCCAAAAAACCTTCACACCTCAAAAAACAAATCCGGCCAAGATACCAGGGAGATGACTCAAGCCAGTGTCCTGAGCCTGCACAACAAAAAATTCAAATGGATGGTAGGAGGCAAAATGGATTCATTGGAAAATATCCTACATCCTGATCTGTTGTACATCCACTCTAATGGATGGACAGAGACTAAAGCCGACCTGTTATCAAACCTCAAAAATGGCAAGCTGCAATACCACAATGTGCATATTAAGGAATCGCAGGTCAGAGTATCGGGAAACACGGCTATTGTCACAGGCAAGGGTGTTTTTTCGGTGAGCCTTGAAGGCAAACAATCCGAGTTTCCACTTTATTATACGGAAGTGTATGTGCTGGACAACGGTACCAACAGACTTATAAGCAGACACGCATGCCGGTGGCAACCCTGAATCCGTTAACCTTTCTGTTTGGGTTCAAGAAAAATCTCAGCCATCATGCACCTGACACTGCCTCCCCCGTATTTTTCAATGTTAGGTATAGCAATGGGCAATAGGTTTGTACGGTCCGAAAGTCGGCTTTTTTGGCTCTCATCCAGGGAATCATATGCAGTCTGCGACAAACACAAGTAACGGGTGCCGTCTTTTGACCTCACCTCGAGCATATTGCCGGCAAAAGCCTCCATCTGAGACATGGATATCTCGACTACTTCCTTTCCCGTGGCTTTAAAGCTAGCCAACAACTCTTCTTTGCTTCTTGCCGAGGGTACACTTTCCAGGCAGATGACAACAAAATCCTCACACAGGGCCATCATCACATTCGTATGGTACACCTCGCCTCCGTTTCTGTCCACTGACTTAAACAGTACGGAACGAGTACCCAGAAGTACATTAAATTTGTCCAGCAGCAAAGGGTTGGTCCGTTGGCTGATACACGCATAGACGATGCCGTTGGGTCTGTCCAGGATCATGCTGCCGGTACCTTCGAGTATGAGAGGATCGTCGTCATTTTCAAAAAACTCAAGCGAATACCTGTTTTGTACCTTATAATTTTTTTCCACCATCTCGATGATGTCCTCACGCCTCTCTATACGACGATTGGGAGCAAACATCGGATATGTGACCACTACCCCGCCCTCGTGAAAGCTTATCCAGTTATTTGGAAAGACCGCATCAGGCTTGACAGGGTCAGCAGTATCTTCCACCACCATCACCCGGATGCCCCGGGAAGTAAGAGTCTGCACCATTCTGTCAAATTCGTCACGGGCGATATTTTTAAGCCAATCCGTGTCCGGAGATTCGTTTTTTGACTGGAAAGAATTATTGACCGCTGTCTGTTCGTTAAAGCCGAAGTGGGCCGGCCTGACCATCATTATGTGGGAGGTAAGCTGCTCCATAAGATTTAGAGGTTGAGTGAACTGCAAAAATACAATTTTATGGTTTGAAAGGTTGTTTTTCGGGACTTACGGCTCCGTCTGGGAGACAAAACTTCAAGGGACATATTTATTAATCTTTAAAGTATTGACAATTTTAATTATTTATATTATCTTTGCATCGACATTGTATTCCATGATTCAAAAGAGAATCATTTAGAATCTTTTTTTTCAATTTTCAATTTTTTTTTTATAATGAACATTTTTGTTGCAAAACTAAACTACAGAACTACTTCTGAAGCTTTAGAAAGTTTATTTGCCCAGTATGGTGAAGTCGTTTCTGCAAAGGTTATCACCGACAAAGAAACAGGCAGGTCAAAAGGTTATGCATTTGTTGAGATGGCTACAGATGATGCCGGTATGGCAGCTATTGTGGGTCTTAACGAAACTCAGTTTGACGGTCAGACCATCGTCTGCAAGAAGGCTGAGCCAAGGCCACAGTCAGCTCCAAGAAGAGATAACAATTTTAGACCGAGAGAAAGAAGATATTAATTACTGATAATAAAATTGAGTCTTTTCCACAAAGGCCCTCCTCACGGAAGGGCCTTTGTTGTTTTTAATACATATCAACAGATTTTATAAACCTGGCGGACGGGTATCACTCAAATTAAGTTCGGGTAAGGAAAATATTTGGTACTTTTGCAGCAAACAAAAAAGGATTTGAGATGCATCATCTGAGTGAGCAGGAACTGATAAGAAGGGAAAACCTGCAAAAATTGCGGGAAGCAGGTTTTGAGCCCTTTCCCAGTGAAGGGGTAGATGTCAATGCCACTGCACGGGAGATTAGGGAAAAATTTGCTGACGGCGACAGCACCTATCAGGATGTGACCCTTGCCGGAAGGCTTATGAGCAAGAGAATCATGGGCAAGGCATCATTTGGGGAGTTGCAGGATTCTACAGGTCGAATCCAGATATATGTTTCGCGGGACGAGATATGCCCTGACGAAGACAAGACCCTATACAATGAGGCATTTAAGAAATGGTTTGACCTGGGTGACTTCATAGCTGTAAGGGGATTTGCATTTTATACCCAGATGGGTGAATGCACTGTGCATGTCCGGGAAATAAAATTAGTTTCAAAATCACTGCGTCCACTTCCTGTGGTCAAAAAGGACGATGAAGGCAACGTGTACGATGCTTTTACCGATCCTGAGCAAAGATACAGACAAAGGTATGTGGATCTAGTAGTCAATGATCATGTAAGGGACGTTTTTGTCAAACGTACCAGAATGTACAGCAGCATGAGAGAATATCTCAATGCAAAGGGATACCTTGAGGTAGAGACCCCCATCCTGCAGCCCCTCTACGGTGGTGCCGCAGCAAGGCCTTTTACCACCCACCACAACACCCTGGATATGAAACTATATCTAAGGATCGCCAATGAGCTTTACCTCAAGAGACTTATAGTAGGCGGATTTGACGGTGTGTACGAGTTTAGCAAGGACTTTCGCAATGAGGGTATGAGCCGATTTCATAATCCTGAGTTTACACAGATCGAACTTTATGTGGCCTACAGGGATTACAACTGGATGATGAGCCTGGTGGAGGAAATGGTGGAAAAGGTGGCCATTGACCTTCACGGTACAACCAGAGTGCAGGTGGGCGAAAATGTCATTGATTTCAAGAGGCCCTGGAAAAGATATACCATGTACGAGGCCATACAACATTTCACCGGGATTGACATAAGCGAAATGGACGAAGATGAGCTTCGAAATACAGCCAGAACACTCCATGTTCATGTAGATGGTACCATGGGTAAGGGCAAGCTCATAGACGAGATCTTTGGTGAGACCTGCGAGGGTAACCTGGTACAGCCGACATTTATTACGGATTACCCGGTAGAAATGTCTCCGCTGGCCAAAAAGCATGCAGGTAAACCTGGTCTGGTCGAGCGTTTTGAAGCCATCTGCAATAAAAAAGAGATCTGCAATGCTTTTTCAGAACTTAACGACCCCATTGATCAGCGTCAGCGGTTTGAGGCTCAACTTGAACTCGGCAAAAGAGGTGACGAAGAGGCGATGGTGCTGGACGAGGATTTTCTGAGAGCCCTTGAATACGGCATGCCGCCTACAGCAGGGCTTGGTATCGGCATGGACAGGCTTGCCATGATCATGACCAATCAGCCTTCCATCCAGGATGTATTGTTTTTTCCTCAGATGAAGCCAGAAAAAGATCCCTCCCAGGTGAAGGAAACCGGGGAATGAAAGTTTTCCTATATATCTTAGCTGCTGTCAGGGCCGTCCTTGTCTTTGGCATGATGGTCATTTATATGCTTTTATATGGGTTGTCGTGTTTATTTGTGGCACACAGCCCTGAAAGGGCATTCAGACTCAGAAAACATTTTCTGCACTGGGTATGTATCCCCGTATTGAATATTAAGATCGAAGCAACCGGCAAACCCGCTGAATATGCTTGCCTTTATGTTTGTAACCATCGTTCGTTTGCCGACCCCATCGTACTTTGCAGTTTCATTGACGCATTTGTTATTGCAAAGGCAGAAGTAAAAAACTATCCGATCATCAACAAGGGTGCTGAGATTACTGGCGTCATCTGGGTGGACAGGCAAAACCAGCACTCCCGGACACAAACCCGCAGCAAGCTGGTAGAGACCCTTTGCTCAGGATACAATATTCTTGTCTATCCGGAAGGCACAGTGGGAAAACTCAGATCAACCCTTCCCTTCCGAAAAGGGACCTTCCTGGAGGCAGCAGCCAATGGCATAGAGGTGATGCCGGTAGCCATCGAATACCGTGACAAGGCAGATCTGTGGGTTTTGCAGAAATTCCTGCCACAATACTTCTACCAGTTTTCAAAGTGGAGCACACAGGTAAAACTGTCTTTTGGCCAGCCTATGGAATCGGAAGACGGAACTGAACTGCACGACCGCAGTTACCAATGGATCAATGAAGAATTGGTAAAAATGCAGGAAGGATGGTCAAGGATGTTTTAAACGGCATGGGTTACCGCCATTATTCCATGTCCTCATCATCGTAATCTTCCGGCTCATCGTCTGCGATCATATCCAGATCTTCTTCTTCATTGTATGAGTCGTCAGCATCATCTATTCCCAACTCGGTTTCATCAAGTTCCTTGATTACATCCAGCTCTGAAAAGATTTTGTCCAGGTCTTCATCATCAAGATCAGCGGCTGCTTTGGAGGCAGAAGTATTCTTTTTTATTACCTTAGTAATGATGACAGGTTTTTTCGGCTCTGCCTTCCTTACAGTCTTTTCCTCTTCGCCCTCATCGATATCATCAAATCCGCGTGTCCTTTCCTTAGGCACCTGTACATCCTTCATTTCTGACTGCGTCTTGGCAGTGACGGACTTGGTTGTGGTAGGTACTGCAATAAGCCTTTTTTTGTCAATGAGCTCTCCCGTCACGACACAGATGCCGTAAGACTTGTTATTGATACGGATCAGGGCATTTTCGAGGTCCTGGATATATTTACGCTGATGATTGGCCATATTGTTGAGCATCTCCACCTCCGTCTGAATAGACGAAAAGTCGGTGATGTCCTTGGCAAAATCATCGTTGTTGTTTTCGGTGATATCCTTTAGCTGTTCTTTCAGGCTCACATACTGTGTACTGGCCTTTTCAAGTTTTTCCTCGATCAAGGTCTTAAATTCCTTCAGGTCTTCATCGCTGTACCTGGTCGTGATGTTGGATGACTCACTCATGACATTTCTTTTTTCAAAAAATCGCACAATATTAGCCCTTAAATATCATATTACAAAAAAAAGTTTCATGTCAGGGTTCTTTTTTAAGAATTTATTAATAATTGTTTTTGCACACCAAAAAAACAGGGCGTCCCCTATGCGGGCGGAGACATCGCCTGAAATGACTTTTACCGGAGTTCAGCTACATGCAGGCACCATGATATTGGCACATCACCAAACTTTACTATCTTTGCAACCTTATGAGATTGAAGAGCCTTCACATCAAGGGATTTAAGAGTTTTGCCAATGACACCGTGCTTAATTTTTCGGAAAATGTCATCGGTGTGGTCGGTCCCAACGGCTCCGGAAAATCCAATATTGTCGATGCCATAAGATGGGTCTTGGGAGAACAAAAAAGCAAGGAACTCCGTCTCGAATCCATGTCAGATGTCATATTTAACGGGACGAAATCCAGAAAAGAAGCTGCTACTGCTTCCGTTTCGCTTACTTTTGAAAACGACAAGCACATCCTGCCCACGGAATACCAGACTGTTACCATCACCCGAACCCTCTACAGGGCTTCTGGGGAGTCTGAATACCGTCTCAACAACGTAGTGTGCAGGCTCAAGGATATCAACAGCCTTTTTTTGGACACGGGCATTGGGTCAAATTCATATGCTATCATTGCCCTGGGCATGGTTGACGACATCCTCGCAGACAAGGAAAACTCCAGGCGACGGATGTTTGAACAGGCAGCAGGAGTCTCAAAATACAAAATCAGAAAAAGAGAGACCCTCATTAAGCTTAAGAGTGCTACCGATGACCTCAACAGAATCGATGACCTGATGTTTGAGATCGAAGGCAACCTCAAGACCCTTGAAAAACAGGCTAAGCGAACACAAAAATACTTTGACCTCAAGACTGAATACAAAAATGTCAGTTTAAGACATGCGGCCCTTTCTATCCGTTCTTTGAGGGAAAAATACAAGGGTCTGGCTGAAAAGCTAGCCCACGAGCAGGATCTTTACCGCACCAATGACGGACTGCTCTACAAGCTGGAGGCAAATCTCGAAAAAGAAAAAAAGACAAATACCGACAAGGAAAACGCACTCTCGGGCCACCAGAAGCGTCTCAACGAGCTGGTATACCAGATTCGCACGAAGGAAGGAGAAAAAAGCCTCCTGACTCAAAAACTGGGTTTTAAGAAAACCAACAGGGAACAACTGGCTACATCCATAGGCGGGCATGAAACAGAACTGTCAAAAGTAGCTGACGACCTGGGAGTACTCCTTCAGGTAATCAGGCGGGAATCGGCAAAACTGGAGGATCTCAGGGGGGTATTGGAAAATTCTTCAAAAGTGTATGAATCAGTCAGGTCAGTCTTTCAGGATGCCAAGATGAGTTTTGACTTGCGTCAAAAGGAAAAGCAGGAAATAGAAAGGCAGGTTTTTGAGCTGGAGAAAAGTGCTGCTATCTGGAAAAATTCCATTGAAAATATCGAAAAGGAATCGGACCGCCTAATCGAGATGCTCCGGTCAAGAGAATCCGAAAACAAACAGCTCAACCAGAAATTCACGGAAATAGACTCTGAATTGGGGGCAAGAGAGGCCGACCTGCAAAAACTTCAGTCATCTGAAACCAAGAGACTGGCTGACATTCTAGAGTTAGAGAAAAAAAGGGACCTGCTTCAGGAGGACCTAAACAAAACCAACAGAAACCTGGACTCCAAGCAAAACGAATACGACCTGCTCAGAAGTATGGTCGAAAATTATGAGGGATTTCCTGAGTCGATCAAATACCTGCATGAACACTGGAAAAAGGAAACACCTATCCTGACCGACATCCTGGATGTAGCCGAGGCATTTAAGGCCCCTATCGAAATGTTTCTGGACCAGTATCTCAATCACTTCATCGTAGACAATGTCAGAGAAGCACTACAGGGCATCAGCCTGCTGCGGGATTCCCAAAAAGGCAAAGCCAATTTCCTGATACTGGACAGGATAGGCAAACTGTCTACAGCCCCAAAGCCTAATGTGCCGGGGCTAATACCCGCCCGTGACGTGGTGCGTTACGACGAAAAATATGAGCCTCTTATGCGTAGGCTGCTTGGTCATGTTTTTATTTATGAGGGGAATATCGAAGATACACCTCCAGCGGATGAAGGTATTACTATTATCTCCGCAAACGGTACCCTTCTCCAGCATGGATTTACCATTTCGGGTGGCTCCGTGGGGCTGTTTGAAGGGAAGAAAATAGGCCGCAAGCAGCAACTGGAAAAACTGGCTCGTTTTCTCGAGGAAAGACATAAGGAAAAAGAACAGTTTTCAGCAAGGCTGGACGAGGCACGCAAAGACCTGGCCTTGTTAAAAAACTCCGACCAGACACAACTGATAAATACCGTCACACGACAAATTAAAACCGTCAGTGAGGAAAAAATAAAGTTGCAGCATATGATTCAGTCCTTTGCACAGTTCAGGGAGGAGACCGATACAAAGGTCCTGACCGGCAAAAAGCAGATCCTTGAGCTGAGAGGCAAAATGGATGATGCTGCTGCTAAAAGTGCAACACTCAGGGCCAGGGTGTCAGAACTGGAAAAACCACAAGACGGCAGCACCACTGACATGGACAAGCTCAGCGAAAGGATGTCAGCTGCCGGCGAAAAATATAATGCCGACAATATCAGCTTTATAAGGCATCAAAACCTGTTGGAAAATTTCAGCAAGGACCAGGAGTTTAAGCAAGTCAAGATTTCCGAACTTACCGCACGCATCGAAAACGAAAAGCACCGCCTGCTTTCGGAAGAAAGGGAGCGGATAGACATTGAGGACCAGCTTATTAAGCTTGATCAGGAACTTCAGTCGCTTTACAGCGAAAAGGCCGGATTTCAATCTACCCTCAGTGAGGCAGAGCAGGATTTTTTCAAAGCCAGGAACCACATCATGGAGCTGGAAGATCAGATACGCCAACTCACCAAAACACAAAGCCAGCTTCAGCACTCCATACAGACAATGAAGGATCAGTTTACCGAGCAAAAATTTCAGATGCAGGCGGTAGAAGAAAGGCTGAGAATCGAGTTTGGAGCAAGCCTCAAGGATCAGCCTGAATTATCAACTGACGAAAACGATAACCTGGATGAGCTGACCTCTGAAGTCGAAAAAATAAGGGCAAGGATGCAGGCCTACGGAGACATCAATCCGCTGGCAGTCGAGGCGTATAACGAAATGAAGTTACGTTATGACAATATAAATGTACAGCGAAAAGATATCCTGGACGCCAGAGAAAGCCTGATGGAAACCATGCAGGAGATAGAAACAACGGCCACAAGCCAGTTTATGGAGGCTTTTAATTTGATCAGGACCAATTTTATAGACGTATTCCGGTCACTCTTCACTGAGGATGATACCTGTGATTTGGTGCTTATTGACCCAACCAATCCGCTGGAATCTGAGATCGAGATCGTAGCCAAGCCAAAAGGTAAAAAACCCAAATCACTGAGCCAATTGTCCGGAGGTGAAAAAACACTCACGGCTACGGCACTGCTTTTTGCCCTTTACCTTCTAAAACCCGCACCATTCTGCATTTTTGACGAGGTAGATGCACCTCTCGATGACGCCAATATTCAGAAATTCAACAGAATAATCCAAAAATTCAGCAGCGAATCACAGTTTATTATCGTGACGCACAACAAATCGACCATGGCGGAAGTCAACGTCCTCTATGGCATCTACATGTCGGAGCCCGGAGTATCTTCTGTCAGTCCGGTGGACTTCAGGTCTCTTAATCATCAGCCGGTGCTGGAGGACCTCAATTAAGTGCATGAATTATCTGGCCCATACTCTGCTATCGTGCCATGACCCTTCCTTAATGCTGGGCAATTTTCTGGCTGACATGCTGTCAAAAGCTGAGGCAGACCGGCTTCCTGACCCATTCATGGCAGGAGTAAAACTGCACAAACTTATAGACAGCTACACGGACAGCCACCCCACCGTCAGGGAATCGATCAGATTGCTGCGTCCGACACAAGGCAAATACTCTCCGGTGACGATTGACATCCTTTACGACCATATCCTGAGCGTACACTGGGACGGATACAGCAGTGAGCCACTGGGTCAGTTTAGGGAAAGGGTGTATGGTATCCTGTTAAAGAATACGGAGTTGGTCCCAGAAAAATACAGACCTGTGATCATGAGGATGGTGGAAGGAGATTTCCTGATGAGCTGCAGCACGGAGGAAAAGCTGATCAGGACCTTTGACAGGGTACGTGCGAGGGCTTCTTTCAGCAACAGTTTTGATAAGGCCCACCTGGACCTCAGACAACACCGGCAGGTACTGGAAGAGCATTTCCACATCTTTTTTCCAGATCTTACTTCCCATGTAGAAAATTTCTGCTACTGTGGCGACATTGACGAGGAGTAAATCACCCGGTTCATGAGACATTTCGGCATCATAGGATATCCGTTGTCACATTCGTTTTCACCGTCCTGGTTTAATGAAAAATTCAGGAAAGAGGGCGTCAATGCCGAATACAGTGCCTATCCCCTTGACGACATTTCAGAATTTCCAGCCCTTGTGGCTGATATTCGCTTTAGCGGCATCAACGTAACCATTCCTTACAAGCAAAAGATCATTCCATATCTCGACGAGCTGGATGCCTCGGCTCAGGCAGTAGGTGCGGTCAATGTCATACGTTTTTCAGACGGCAGGATGACAGGGCATAACTCCGACGTATATGGATTTAAAAAATCTTTGATGGATTTTATCGGAGAGGCAGTAGTAAGCAAAGCCCTGGTACTGGGCACCGGCGGATCTTCGATGGCTGTCATTGCCGCCCTCGCGGAATTGGGCATTCTGTACGACAGAGTAAGCAGGGACAATGCTAAAGGAATCAGCTATAAAGACCTGACAGCGACGGCTCTAAAGAATTACAACCTGATCATCAATACTACCCCTCTGGGCATGTACCCGCATACGAACAGCAAGCCGCCTATTCCTTATGAAGCACTGGACGAAAATTATTTTCTGTTTGATCTGATATATAATCCTGAAAATACCCTATTTTTGAGCGAAGGTTTGATGCGGGGCTGTAAAGTAAAAAACGGCTTCGAAATGTTGATCTTTCAGGCAGAAAAAGCATGGGAGATCTGGAATAAACCCTAACTTTAATGATTTCAAATGACAGACCCTGACCCTCAGTTTAATCTGGATTTTTCCAATACAGAAATTTCATTTTTAAACAAATCTGACAAAGAATTAAGGAAAACATCCCTTTTGTTCAGATTTATGAACAATAAGTCGCTTGTGAAGGTCGGATCCCTGATGGGCTTGTATGCCATCAAGTTGAGGATCCCTTTTACTGAGTTTTTTGTGAGAAAAACCATTTTTCACCATTTTTGTGGCGGCGAAAACCTGCTTGATTGCCAAAAGACAATTGATAAGCTGTACGAATCCGATGTCTATACCGTATTAGATTACGGAGCGGAGGGAAAAAGTGACGAGGATGACCTGGATGCTGTCATGCAGGAGATACTGCGTGCCCTGGAAATGGCGGCTTCCAACAATTCCGTGCCTGTGGTGAGCACAAAGATCACCGGGCTGGTGGACAATGATATTCTCGAAAAAATGCATGCAGGCTTAGAGCTGTCGGAAGGTGAGCGAAGGAACTATCTGCACCTGTACGAAAGGGTCGACGAGATATGCAGCAAAGCCCATGAACTGGGTATCAGTCTCTATGTAGATGCTGAAGAAAGCTGGCTACAGGACCCCATAGATGAGCTGGTGATGCAGATGATGGAAAAATACAATCAGGACAGGGCTACTGTCTACAATACCTATCAACTCTACAACACCTCAAAACTGGGACATTTGCAAAGGGACCATCGCCGCTGCCTCGAAAAAAATATAGTCTTCGGTGCCAAGATGGTGCGTGGAGCCTACATGGACAAGGAGCGGGCAAGGGCTCAGGAAATGGATTACCCCTCCCCTATCTATCCTGACAAAGCTGCCACTGACAAGGCTTACAACGATGCATTGACCTATTGTATTGAAAACCATGAAACCATTGCATCCTGCTGTGCCTCTCACAATGCAGAAAGCAATATGCTCCAGGCCAGACTCATCCACGAGAAGGGTATACGGCACGACCATCCTCACCTGTTTTTTAGCCAACTGTACGGCATGAGCGATAACATCACCTACAATCTGGCAAAATCGGGTTACAATGCCTCAAAATACGTGGTTTACGGCCCTATACGGGAAGTAATCCCATACCTGATCCGACGCACCGAGGAAAACACATCAGTAACCGGTGAGATGAGCAGAGAACTGACCCTCATCTCCAAAGAAATGAAGAGAAGAGGTTTATAACATTCATATTGTTCAGAACCAAACTCGGGGCTGCTTTTGATTGTTTTATCAGCATGGAAACAGACAGTTTAAGCTTTTTTGCTGCGGCCAATGTAAAAGTCCGGGTTGAAACCTAAAATTTAAAACATTCATAAAATTAGCCCTTTAAGAACCATTTTTACAAAACTCATCGTTTTAATGTTATAAACTTTATTGAAGTGAAAGCAGTCAGGAAAATTTTAACCTATGCAGGTTTTGCGGTCCTTGGTCTGGTTATTGCCGGTGTGCTACTCCCGTTTGTTTACAAGGAAAAAGCCATGGAATACATCAAGAAAAAGGCCAACGAACAGGTAAATGCCGTTGTAGATTTTAAAGCTCTGGACATTTCCTTTTTCAGGTCATTTCCGGATGTGAGTTTCGGTCTTGACAGCCTTACCGTGGTCGGAGTGGATACATTCTACGGCATTGAGTTATATTCAGCAAAACGAACCACTATTGATGTCAGCCTTCCCTCCTTACTGGGCAGCGGCAGGATACCACACATCAACAGTGTGTTTCTGGAGCAGCCTGTGATAAATATAGTATCCCTGGACAGCACCCATGCCAACTACCTGATCACCAAAAGCACAGGCCCGGACACTGCCACATACAAGGTCGAGCTAGAGAAATACAGGATAACAGACGGTGCCATCACCTATCAGGACAACGAAAGCAACCTGTTTGTCAGCACCTCAGGGGTCGATCATGAAGGCTCCGGAGATTTTACACAGGATGTCTTTGACCTGGTGACTACCACACACATTGACAAAATGGATGTCAAATATGAAGGTACAAAGTACCTGATCAATGCGGTGGCTGACCTGCAGACAACAATCCACATAGACCTGCCGGCAGACAGTTATACATTCAAACAGGCCAAAGCAAAACTTAACGATCTTGATTTTACAGCTGACGGAGGCTTCCAGCTCAAGGGTGACGATATCAAAACCGATGTAACCTTTAAGACAGCATCCGAAAGTTTTAAATCCCTGCTTTCTTTACTTCCCAATGCGTATACAAAAGATTTTGCGTCTGTAAAAACCTCCGGAAAAGCAGGATTTGAGGGTTTTGTTAAGGGTACCTACAATGGAGTCAAGGGCATTTACCCGGCGTTTGACATAAAGATCAGAGTAGACAACGGCTATGCCAAATATCCGGGACTGCAGCAGGAGATCAAAGATGTATTTGCTGATGTGAGGATAAAAGCTTCGCGTACGGATTACAGGGACATGAATGTTAATATCCCGGCTTTCAGACTCAAAATAGGAAATGACCCGATGTCAGGCCATCTTCTGGTCAATAACCTTACCGGCAACCAGGACCTTGACGGCCACCTGAAAGGAAAAATAGACCTGAAAAACTTCGCGGCAGCCTACCCAATAGAAGGTATGGAAGAGTTGTCAGGAGTAATCAACGGCGACTTGGAATTTAAGGCTAAGATGAGTGATGTGACGGCAGAAAACTATTCAGCGATTCTGTTTAAGGGCTTTGCAGATGCATCATCTATACGCTACAGGTCCCAAGGCATGCCGGCTATCCATGTAAACACAGCAAGGCTAACCGCTTCACCTGCTGAAGTCGGCATCTCTTCTGACCTGATTACCATGGGCAAGAGCGACATGAAACTAAATGCAGTGGTCAAAAACCCTCTGGCTGCCTTCTCCAGTGAAAAATCAGTATCATCAGATATATCACTCAGATCCTCATTGTTAGACCTCAATGAATGGAACAGCACCTCTACAGCCTCGACTTCAAAAGCGGCTCAGGCAGAAGTAAAACCGGATGAGGCTCTGCTCAAAAACTCAAATTTGCATCTGGACCTGAAGGCTGACAAGGTAATCTACGACAAATATACGCTGGAAAATCTGGCCTTGCACGGTGACCTTGCGGCCAATGCTATCAAACTGGAAAACCTGTCAACCTCTGTCAAGGGCAGTGACATGAAACTCTCGGGTTCCCTGGCAAATGCCTACGATTATCTCTTCAATCAGGGCATGCTGGACGGAAACCTTCTTTTTACGTCAGACAGATTTAATGCAAACCAATTCCTTACCACTGGCAGTGCCGCAGATACTGTAAAGGGGGTGATTCCTGTGCCTGAGAGGGTCCGTGTGCAAGTAGATGCCCGCATCAGGGACCTTACCTATACAAACCTGAATCTACGTGATTTTGAAGGTGTGCTGGAAGTGAAGGACAGGGAAGTAGCAATAAGAGACATGAAGACCAACACCCTGGGTGGCACCATTGCCATGCAGGGGCTATACAACACCAAAGACCTCAATAATCCTGATTTTGCCATAAAACTGGACCTGAGCCAGATAAAATTCGCGGAAGCGATTAAAAAGATTGACCTGCTCAGGAAGGCCGCACCCGTTGCAGAATACATCAATGGCTTCTTCAACACCACATTGGTCATGAAAGGCAAACTCGGCAGTGAAATGAGTCCTCAACTTCAGACCCTTGATGCTTCAGGTCTTTTTGAAACGTTGAGCGGCTCTGTCAAGGGATTCAAACCCATGAAGGTGATTTCAGAAAAACTGGGATTGGCAGATCTTTCAGAACTCAAACTCGACAATACCAAAAACTGGTTTGAAATCATCAACGGCTTTGTCGAACTTAAGACATTCCAAAAAACAATCAAGGGCATAGACCTCTCGATGTACGGAAAACACGGCTTTGGCAAGGACATGGACTATAACATTGATCTTGTCATACCGAGGGAATTGCTAAAAAAGAATAAAGTCACTGCTGCCGGTGAATCCGGCTTGTCCATGCTGGAAAAGGAAGCCGCTAAATACGGTGTAAACATCAGTCAGGGACCAAATATATACCTGAATGTAAAACTTACCGGCAATATAACATCCCCCCAGGTCAAAATCACCCCGCTTTCCGGTAAAGGCACAACCCTCGAAAAGGCCGCCGGTGAAGCTGCCCAGGATGCCATCAATGCCGCAAGGGACACCGCCATCGCTGTGGTAAAGAAAAAAGAAGCAGAATTGCGGGATACTATCACAAAAAGGGTCAACCAGGAGGTGGAAAAGGTCAAGAGCAAAGCAGAAGAAGTGGCAAATAAAGCCATCGACTCCCTGAAACAAAAAGCCAAGGAAGAAGTAATCACAAAAATCGACACCCTGACCAAAGGAGTGATTCCGGACTCGCTCAGGAAAAAGGCAGAAGATGTAATCAATAAAAAGGCTGGTGAGGAAGTGGACAAGATAAAGGATAAGCTAAAGGATTTTAACCCTTTCAAGAAAAAAGGTAAAGGCCAGGGTGGCAACTGACCAAAATTATAGAGCCAATAATTTGCACTGTATTTAAAATATCATAACTTTGAATTAATTTTTAAACGCAGAGAACCATAAATTAACATTCTCAACAAATGAAGCAGATAGCAGTAATATTCTTTTTGATGTTTGCCGGTGTGTATTCCTACGGGCAAAAAAACATTGATTACATAAAAGATCAGACTCAGGATCTCCAGAATGTCCTTGTAAAACACGGAAACCACCTGAAGCTTACCGAAGGCCAAAAGGCGGACCTTGTCTCTATCTTTGACAACAAGTACAGGAGAGTCGAAATGGTGCTTCAAAAATACACTGAAAAGTCAGAGGTCTCCCGGGAAATGACAAAAGTGGAAAACGAGTTTATGTCATTGGTGGGCAATGTGCTTTCAGTAGATCAAAGGCTGGCTTTAAAATCCCAGCCAGCCAAGAAAAAAGGCCAGGTGAGCGATAAGTAAAACCTGCTATATCAGCCCGAATTCAGGAAAGAAAACCAATCGGCTGCAACCTTTTCAATTGCTTTTGGTTAATTTTCCGGCAGGATTAACGCCGAAACCTTCCGTACTTGAAGCATTTATTTACACTTAACAGATATTTTGTAAAGTATAAGTGGCACCTTATTCTGGGCATTGTATTTGTCGCAGGTTCCAATTACTTTGGCATACTGATACCTCAAAAGATACGGGAAGCCCTGGACCTGGTACATGGTCAGATTAAGCTATTTAAACAGTCTTCCCAGGCTAATCCTGATATATCCTATGATGAACTCAACAGAAGTCTTCTCTATTTTGGACTTATCATCACCGTCTATGTTATCATCAAAGGTCTGCTCATGTATTTTATGCGGCAGACCATCATCGTCATGTCCCGGCTGATAGAGTATGATATGCGTAAGGAGATCTACAGCCATCTGCAGACGCTGGACCAAAAGTTCTACAGGGAAACACAGACAGGTGATATCATGGCAAGAATATCTGAGGATGTCTCCAAAGTGAGAAATTACCTCGGTCCGGGCATTCTGTATGGTATAAACCTGGTCACGTTGTTTATATTTACAATTATAGCCATGCTTCGTGTGGACACAACACTTTCCCTTTTTGCATTGCTGCCTTTGCCTTTGCTGTCCATATCCATTTATTTTGTCAGCAAGATCATCAATGAAAAAAGCACCATAATTCAGCAGCAGCTCTCTGTATTGACAAGCATGACCCAGGAAACGTACTCGGGTATCAGGGTGGTAAAATCCTATGTCAAGGAAGATCAGTTTGCAGAATATTTTGCCGGTCAAAGTGAAGAATTCAAACGAAGGTCTCTGAGTCTGGCCAAAGTAGAGGCTTACTTTCAGCCCCTCATGATGCTGCTTATAGCTTTGTCCACGATCCTGGTAGTAATCGTAGGCGGATACCAGGTGTATGCAGGCAAACTTACAGCCGGAAACATAGCTGAATTCATCCTGTATGTCAATATGCTCACCTGGCCGGTCACAGCCATAGGATGGATAGCCTCTGTCGTGCAGGAAGCCGAAGCGTCGCAGGCCCGCATTAACGAACTCCTGGACAAAAAACCGGAGATCACCTCAAATTGCAGTGAAGGATATTCCATTACCGGTGATATAGAGTTTTCCAATGTTTCATTTGTATACCCCAATACGGGAATCCGAGCACTTGACCAGGTTAGTTTCCACCTGAGAAAAGGACAAAAACTTGCTGTCATGGGCAAAACGGGCTCAGGCAAGACCACCATAGGGGATCTTCTGACAAGGATGTTTGACGTCTCCGAAGGCAGTATCAAAATTGACGGGCGAGATATAAAGCAGCATAACATTCAGGTGATCAGGGACAATGTGGCGTATGTGCCTCAGGATGTTTTTCTTTTTTCGGATACGGTCAGGGCCAATATTACTTTTGGCAAGCCTGAAGCATCACTAGATGAAATTAAGAGTTATGCAGGCTACGCCTCTGTCTATGAAGATATAGAAAGGCTCCCCTCAGGATTTGACACCATGGTAGGCGAAAGAGGGGTCACCTTGTCAGGAGGCCAAAAGCAAAGAATATCCATTGCAAGGGCATTGATAAAAGATCCTTGTATTGTCATCCTTGATGATGCCCTCTCTGCAGTGGACTCCACCACAGAACAAAACATCATGTCCTACCTCGAGGACAATCTGGGAGACAAAACAACTATAGTCATCTCTCACAGAGCTAATAATCTTCTGGACTACGACAAAATCATTGTGCTGGAAGATGGCAGGATAGTACAGGAAGGCACCCATGAAGAGCTCATTTCCGTCCCTGGCTTTTATCAAAATGTATACATGCACCAGACCAGCCACCATGAATTAATTTAGTGCATACATTTGGCTGATTCAAAACTTTTTATATATTTGTCCTGTTAACGCAAAATTTGTTTAAAGTGGAATACGATGACAAAGGGAAGTTTGACAGTGTCTACACCGCAAAGGTTAAGGCCGGCAAGCGAAGGACCTATTTTTTTGATGTGCGAAAGACCAAGGGCGAAGACTATTACATCGTTCTGACAGAAAGCACCAAGAAGTTTAATGCTGACGGCTATGAACGGCACAAGATCTTTCTTTACAAAGAGGATTTTAACAGATTTTTGGCTCAGTTGCAGGAGACCATTAATCATGTAAAAAAAGATTTGATGCCGGATTTTGACTATGACTTAAGCGAAAAAAGGCAGGCTGAGTGGGAAGCATCACAGGAAAAAAAAGGTGAAAACGAGGATCTGGGCTGGTAACAGCGTATTTGTTTCTTCCCTTGTAAAAACACCTCATTTCAATTGCCTGCCCTCTCAGGGGGGTGATTATATTGTTTTTTCAGCATTCGTATGGAAATTCTGATTGTTTCTGCCACCAGGCTGGAGATAGAGCCATTGATCCGGCATCTTGAGGACTCCGGTATCAGGATAACAGATAATAAATTTAACTTTAATAAAAACAACCTGACCATACTCATCAGCGGTGTCGGCATGATGGCCATGTCCTACACTCTTGGAAATGTATTGGCAAATAATGAGTTCGGACTTGTCATTCAGGCTGGCATAGCCGGCACCTTTGACAGGAGCATTTTGCCCGGAGAGGTTGTTTCAGTAGTTAGGGACAGGGTAGCTGATTTGGGCACCGAAAATGCCGACTGCAGTTTTTCCGATGTTTTTGAAATGGGACTTGCACAATCAGATTCTGAGATATACGACAACGGTTGGATCAGCCCCATAACTTCAGATACCTTTTACACCGATCTTAAGCAAGTTACTTCTGTGACAGTCAACAAGGTCACCGGGTGCACCAACTCCATCGAAGCTATAAAAAACAAATACAATCCCGACCTGGAAAGCATGGAAGGAGCAGCATTGTTTTACGCCTGCAGGATGGCATCTGTACCCTGTCTTCAGATCCGGTCTGTTTCAAACTACGTAGAACCCAGAAACCGGCAAAACTGGCAGATCGGACTTGCCATTGCTAACCTCAACAAAACTCTTATCGGATACCTGACCGAACTGGGTAGTTTATAAATCACCGGTAACAAAAACTCCTCTACGGCCGGATTTCTGCCACTTGTACATAAGATCCACTATCTCGTTGTAGCTGGCCAATCCCTTTTTCACTCCATGGCTTTTCAGATAATTGTCATAAATTAAGTCCCTGAGTTGTGGCATTATGTCGGGGTATTTATCTGACGCTTTGCGAATTGCCTTCAGATCTGCCCGTACCCCTGCATGCAGGTTATAATAATGTTTTGAGGCAAGTGTGTCATTTGATGTACTGACGTCAAAATACAGGTATTTCCAATACGTCAGCAAGGCGGAATACCTGACCAAGTCTCTGTCTGACCTGCTGCAGACCAAAAGGGCAATAAAATTGCATTCGCCTTCATCGGTAAAGCCATAACCATGGGCCATCTCATGTGCCATAGTAAATGGCCACTGCAAGCAGTGAAGCCCCGGATCCACATGACCCTCACAGGCAAAAGGAATATAAACCCCGGCAGTAGAAAACCTTAGAAGCAGTCCTTTGGGCCTGAGTGCCCGGATTCTGACCTTGCCATCTGTCCTCTGCCCCAGCGAAGCGAGCAGTCCTGCTTCCTCATTCCTTAAATATAATTCAAGCTCATCCCAGTCGGGACAAGTTTCCAATTCAGTGGTGTCAGTTGAAATATTCCTCCGCATAAGATTGACAGTAGCTGTCACCCCTTCAATTTCTTTGGTCAGCCACAGCGAATC
Organism: Bacteroidota bacterium; assembly: GCA_019136675.1. GTDB lineage: Bacteria > Bacteroidota > Bacteroidia > Chitinophagales > Saprospiraceae > OLB9. The sequence goes on along the minus strand of JAGVTV010000026.1, from coordinate 16,070 downwards.
GGGCTTTGCCAAAGGCAGGTTCAGCCTCGAGCTCAGTGTAGGTCCGTAATAATTGAATCCCCAAAGAAAGTAAAAAAGGAAATAAAGCCATCCGGCCAGGTTTATCACCAGCAAAAAGAATTGTACAATTCCCCTTGCCATACCTTTGATTTTGCCTGTTTTTATAGCCTGCCGGACCATGACCGCAAGAAGCACTGCCAGCAATGAAATTACCACATATATAAAAGGAAAAGGTAAATTACCCAGGGAATGGTCATATAATTTTCTCAACCCCGGATAAATCATGCGACTATAAATACCATAAACGCCGGTAGTATGTCCCGAGGCCGCATACCTGTGTATAATAAAAGTAAAAAGGGCCAGAAAATAACCTGACCACTGCTTGATGATAACAAGTGTGCCGGCAGAATTCATAACATGTCAGTCAAAGCTGAATGTTGTCCATGGTGTCTTGTCCGGCACATCTGCCACAATCACAGTCTTTTCACCCTTTACAGGATGGATAAAGGACATACTCCTGCAATGGAGTGCAATGGACTGGTCATCCAAAGCAAAGGCAGCTCCGTATTTGAGATCACCGATAATCGGGCATCCTATTTTGCTCAGCTGGGTCCTTATTTGATGAGGACGTCCCGTGAGCGGGTGTACTTCAAGCAAAACCTTGCTGTCGGCTTCTCCCTTCAGGGTATAATCCAGCTCTGCGGATTTTGCTCCCGGTTTTGGACTTGAGTACGCCTTCACGATATTGCGGGCCTCATCCTTTGCGAGATAATGGACAAGGTGTCCCGAAAGATCGGCCGGACGTCTGGAGCAAATGGCCAGGTAAGTCTTGTCTATCTGTCTGTCGTGCAGCAATTTATTCATCCTGGTGAGGGCTTTGGAAGTGCGGGCAAAAACCACCACTCCGCTTACCGGGCGGTCAAGACGGTGAATCACCCCCAGGAATACATCACCGGGCTTTCCGTACCGTATACGGATGTATTCTTTCACGAGGTCAGAAAGAGTGACATCACCTGTCTCGTCACCATGCACGAGGGCACCTGCCTGCTTGTTGATGGCTATCAGATGGTTGTCTTCGTATATGACCTTTAGCCCTGAAAGGCTGTTTTGACTCATTTTCATACTGCAAAGATAAGCAATTGGCCTCTAAGCTCTGCTTATTAATATTATGATGGGGCTGCGGCCTGTTGGTCAGCCATAAGCCGTTTTTGGTCTAAATAATACTTGGGCATACCCCCTTTATTATGTATTTTTGTTAATATTTTAAAATCATCGGTGCTGTCAGGTAAAAAAAGTTTGGTAAAAAAGCTGAAGGAATGGTCCTCGCATGATTCATTTTATCATGTGCTGTTCTGGGTACTGCTTTTTTTTGTCATGCTGGTGACCTCCATGCCGAGGATGGGATTTTATACCGCCTTTATTACCGATGTGATCAATGTGGGTTTCTTTGCTCTTATTGCTTATTTCAATTACCTCTTTCTCCTGCCCAGGTACCTCAAAGATAAAAACCTGTTTTTACATTTTCTGTTTCTGGTTGTGGCCTCTCTTTTACTTACACCCATTAAGACATTTTTCCTGTATCAGGTATCTTCAGGCAATAACGAACTCCAAAGCTATTATCTTAACAATCAGACATTTATATTTATTAGCACCTTGTTTGTCGGAGCCATGGCTACGATATTCCGCATCATGAATGAATGGACGATCCAGCAAAAAGATAAAAAAGAGCTGGAAAGCCAGACCTTACAGTCAGAGCTCAAATTCCTGAAATCACAGATCAATCCGCACTTTCTTTTTAACACACTGAATAGTCTTTATGCATTGACCTTAAAAAAATCAGACCTCGCTCCCGCCATTGTACTTAAGCTGGCTGAAATGATGCGGTACATGCTGTATGAATGCAACGAAAAAGAGGTACTGCTGAGTAAGGAGATTAATTATCTGAAAAATTACCTCGAGCTGGAAAAGCTAAGGCACGGAAACAATATGGATATAGACCTGAAAATAACCGGAGAAATTGAAAAACAAAAAATTGCCCCTCTTATCCTGATACCATTTATTGAAAACTCCTTCAAGCATGGAGCCAACAACCAGATAGGCCAGGGTTATGTCAATTTTGACCTCGATGTCCATCAAAACGAACTTCGGATGAAGCTCGAAAACAGCAAAACCCCTTCACTTCCCAAGGCTCTGGACAAAAGATCAGGAGGTATAGGCCTTGTCAATGTAAAAAGAAGAATGGAAATAATTTATCCCAACAAACATCATCTGAATATACTGGAAAGCCCAAACACCTACAAAATAGAACTTAACCTTAACCTGGAGACAAATAATTGACCAAACTTTAAAACCAACCGCAAAATGATAAATGCAATCATTGTAGATGACGAACCTCTTGCACAGGAAGTGCTGGAAACATACATAAGCCAAATACCTGAGATAAACCTTCTGGCCAAATGTAAAAATGCTTTTGAAGCAAATGAGGCTTTAAAGACAAATAACGTCGACCTTATGTTTCTCGACATACAGATGCCGCAATTGTCCGGCATTGATTTTCTTAAGACACTGTCCCAGCCTCCATGTGTCATATTTACCACAGCTTACCCAGATTATGCTGTGGAAGGATTTGACCTGAATGCTGTCGACTACCTCCTCAAACCCATATCACTGGAGAGGTTTCTTAAGGCTGTAAACAAGGTATCCGAAAAACTGGCCTCAAGACGGATAGAGCATGAGTCAAACAACCATGACACGTCAGATGACTTCTTTTTTGTAAAAGCTGACAAAAAACTGGTCAAGATCAACTTTGACGACATCTTGTACATTGAGGGACTGAAAGATTACGTGATAATACGTCAGGAATCCGGCAGAGTGATTACACTACAGACCATGAAGAGCCTCGAAGACAGACTTCCTTTGACCAAATTTAAAAGAGTACACCGGTCTTATATAGTCAACATCAAAAAGATAACTGCCATTTTGGGCAATATGGTAGAACTAATGGAAAGCGGCAAAATAAAACAACTGCCTATCGGCAAGAATTACCGTGACGAATTGCTGGATATGGTCAATGAAAATAAGCTCTAGACAGACGTCACACCAGCATCAGGAACACAGCACAACCTGCGAGATAACCTGCAAGGGTCAACCATGTGATCTTTTTAAGGTACCATATAAAATCTATCTTTTCCATACCCATGGCTGCGACACCGGCTGCTGATCCTACTATAAGCATACTGCCACCTGTACCAGCTGTATAGGCCAGAAAGTGCCATAATGAATCATCATAAGGGTTGGCAAACATCCCCATGGCAGCAGCTACCAAAGGAACATTATCTATAACTGAGGAAAGAAAACCCAGCAGGATAATTACAACATTTATATTTGGGACAACCGAAACGAGATAATTGGCACCGGTTCTAAGTATACTTGCATCTCCGGCAACGGCGGATTCAAAGGCAGCAATGGCAAGCAATATACCCAGGAAAAACAAAATGCTGGAAAGCTCTATTCTGGATAATGCTTTATGCGGCGAATAATTATGCCGGTTGGCAGGATCAAAATTTTCTTCGGGATGAATAAATTCAGACACTGCCCATACTACACTTAGACTCAGAATCATGCCCAGGTAAGGTGGCAGGTGTGTTATGGTTTTGAATATCGGCACGAAGATTATGGCTCCGAGGCCGAGAAATAACATCTTACGGCTGCTAAGCAATTTTATGGCTTTTTTATCAGTATAATCAGGATGGTCAGAGATGCTGCCACGAAAGACCTTATTGAATGACGCCAAAAAATAAGGAACTACGAATGAGATGGTGGCAGGCAAGATTACGTATTCAATCAGCTTAATTGAACTCACCTTTTTTCCAATCCATAGCATAGTAGTTGTCACATCCCCGATCGGAGACCATGCACCTCCGGCATTCGCTGCCGTGATGATAAGAGCCACATACCAAAGCCGCTCATGGCGATCGTGTATTAGTTTTCTCAATATACTAATGAGTACTATGGTTGTGGTCAGATTGTCAATAATGGCTGAAAGAAAAAAGGCTATGATACCTGTAATCCACAGCAGCTTTTTTCTGTTGTTTGTTACTATCCACTCCTTGATAATTTCAAAACCCTTATGCATATCAATCAACTCCACAATCGTCATAGCTCCTATGAGGAAAACCAGGATCTCTGCTATCTTTCCCACGTGGTGCAGCAACGTATTGGTAAATCCTTCTTCGTTTGCTTCGATAGCTGCCAGATCAAGGTTCCCTTTAAGGCTGAAAATATTTCCGTGGCCATCAATGACATCCATCATACCGTAATGGAATCCCAGTCCGATAATAGCCCACATTATTGCCCCCATTGCCAGGGCAGGTACAGTCTTGTCCAGCTTGATCGGATGTTCAAAAACTACAAGCAGATATCCAATTATAAAAACCAAAATTATTGCAGCAACCATCTTAAAAGTTGTTATATTTTGTTAAGTAAATAAACTAGGGACTAAACGTCAATTGAGATTTATTTCAGTCCTTTGACAAAAGCTTTGAGGTCCTTAATATTAAAGGACACATTGCCCTGGCTGACCACTACCGGCATTTGGATAGATGTGCCTGTAAATCCGGCTCCCTGCAGCTGTTCAAACATCAGTTCGTTGTTTGGCTCGTGCATGGTGGTATTCAGTTCGGTATATGGGATTTTGTTTTCCTCAAGGTAATTAATGACAAACTCACACCTGCCACAACCATCCATTGTAAAGACATTTATTTTATTGTTATTCATTTGTATGGATGTGGTCCTTTGCTTTTTAGTACCATTGTCTTTGCCGGTTGTGGCTGCCAAGGACCTTTTATAGGATAGCCTTGTGCTGTAACCACATGCTGTTCCTTCCGGACACATAAGCCTAGTGAGCAGGATAGTGCTATCTCCCTGTAAAGTCCTGATGATCGGATTCTTGTCTTTTGATGTAAAACCCTGCACATCAATGTTAACACTGATCTCAAACTGGGTTTTGGAAAGGTTTTTGGCATAAAGCAACATCTCGGATCCTACCTGCTCATCCAGGATCTCCACCTCCTGACAGACTGAGATTGCCGGTAACATAAGCATGGCAAATATGCCAATAAGAAAGTTTCTGGTCATTTATTTTATATAAATTTTAATCTTCAAGTTTCAATACCTGTAAAAAGGCTTTTTGCGGCACTTCTACATTACCAATCTGACGCATTTTCTTTTTACCCTTCTTTTGTTTTTCGAGAAGTTTACGCTTTCGCGAAATATCTCCTCCGTAACACTTGGCTGTAACGTCTTTTCTGAGAGCAGATATTGTCTCCCTGGCTATGATTTTGGCCCCAATAGATGCCTGGATTGCTATCATGAATTGTTGTTTTGGAAGCAACTCTTTTAGCTTAACACACATCCTCCGGCCTACATATTCAGCCTTAGACCTGTGGACGAGGGATGAAAGAGCGTCAACCGGCTCACCATTGAGCCTGATATCCAGCTTGACCAGATCTGACGCCCGGTAATCGATAGGATGATAATCAAAAGAGGCATATCCTCTTGAAATGGACTTGAGACGGTCATAAAAGTCAAACACTATTTCCGCCAGTGGCATTTCAAAACTTAGTTCCACTCTGTCAGGTGTCAGGTATGTCTGACGCGAAAGGATGCCTCTTTTGTCCATACAAAGTGTCATGATGGAACCTATGTATTCAGGCTTGGTAATTACCTGGGCACGTATGTAAGGCTCCTCGACCTTGCTCAGCAAAGTGGGATCAGGTAAGTCATTTGGTGTCTGGATAAGGGTCTTGACATTTTTATGGTCATAAGAATAATAAGAAACGTTTGGCACTGTCGTGATGACCTCCTGGTCAAACTCTCTTGAAAGTCTTTCCTGTATGATCTCCAGGTGGAGCATACCCAGGAATCCGCACCTGAAACCAAAACCCAGGGCCACAGAGGACTCGGGCTCAAAGACAAGTGAGGCATCGTTTAGCTGGAGTTTTTCCAGACTGTCTCTCAGGTCTTCAAAATCTTCATTCTCTATGGGATAAATACCGGCAAATACCATCGGTTTTACCTCCTCAAATCCCTGGATTGCTTCAGAGCAGGGGTTGTCGTGGTGTGTGATGGTATCACCTACCTTTATCTCCTTTGATTCCTTAATACCCGTTATGATGTAGCCTACGTTTCCGGCCGAAAGTTCATTTTTTGGCACCTGGCTCATCTGCAGGATACCTATCTCATCCGCTTCATAATCTTTGCCTGTATTGTAAAACCTGACCTTTTCCCCTTTTTTGATGGTACCGTTCAGGATACGATAATAAGCAATCACCCCCCGGAATGAATTGAACATAGAGTCAAAAATAAGTGCCTGAAGAGGTGCTGTTGGGTCACCAGTGGGGGCCGGGATTCTTTCCACAATGGCTTTCATCAGGTCTTCAATGCCAATCCCGGTTTTACCACTGGCCAGAATGATCTCCTCCTTCCGGCAACCTATGAGGTCAATGACCTGATCTGACACTTCTTCAATCATGGCAGACTCCATGTCCACTTTATTGAGTACGGGTATGATCTCCAGGTCATGCTCGATGGCCAGATACAGATTACTAATCGTCTGAGCCTGAATCCCCTGAGAGGCATCTACCAGAAGCAGGGCCCCTTCGCATGCTGCGATAGATCTGGAAACCTCGTAGGAGAAATCAACGTGGCCCGGGGTGTCTATCATATTAAAAGTGTAAGTCTGGCCATCCGTATGATTGTAATACATCTGTATGGCGTGACTTTTGATCGTAATACCCCGCTCCCTTTCAAGGTCCATATCATCCAGGGCCTGATCCTGCATGTCCCTCTCCGAGATGGTCTTGGTATACTCAAGCAACCTGTCAGAGAGCGTGCTTTTGCCGTGGTCTATATGGGCGATTACACAAAAATTCCTGATATTCTTCATCGGGGGCAAAGATATACAATACTTTAAATGTGTTTATATTATGTAATGAAAAATATGAAACACGATTTGCCCGGCAACAGTTCCGTGGCACGGTCGCATTGCTCGGTTCGTCAGCCAAAATTGTATACGCCTTAATGTCCGGTCAGAATTATCCTTTTTGGTTGATCATCTCTATGTCCCCATTCTGTAACAATGGCAGGCCGGCATATCTCATCATCACTTGCACTACTGTGATTACATCTTTCTGGCAATAGGTGACAATCTTGTCTATGTCTTCTTCCGTCCAGAATACATATCCGACAGCACTGCCGTCCATTTCGTCTTTAGGGGAGGCTATGCCCAGAGCACCTGCAAGAAGTGACAGAGAGGTGTAGTTTTTAAAATCGCCAAATCTCCACATGTCCATGGTATCGAGAATATGACTTGTCTGCCAGGGCTTTTTGCCGCTGATATCTAGTACAGGAGGAAATTTCACCTGGTTTATGACCATGCGTCGGCACAGGAAAGGTATGTCAAATTCCTTGATGTTATGGCCGCATATTCTGCTGTTTTCCGGATCGTTGTAATGATTTACCAGTATGCGGTTGAAGTCTTCAAGAATCCGGTGTTCGTCATCACCGGCAAGAGATTTGATCCTGAGACTGACCGGATCCTCCCCTTCAAAATGAAGGAAACCCATCGAAATACAGACGACCTTTGAAAACTCTGCAAATATCCCCGCCTTTGCGGCGAAAAGGGCGGCATCATCCAAACCCGGGTCACTTGCAGCACTGAACCTCCGAAGCTGGTTAGCCTTCATGCTCCACAGATCTTTTTTAACTTCCGTAAGCATTTCAAAATTTGCAACTTCTGACACAGTCTCTATATCAACAAAGAGGCACCTCTTGAGAAAGTGTTTGTCTAAAAACATTAGTAAGGGTTTATACTGAGAAGGTTAATTCATGGAATCTCACCATTTTTCACTTAAACACCTAAAAGTAAATAATAATTATCTATATTTACCACGTTAAAACAATAAATTTTATTTTTAAAAATGAACTCGACACAGTCAAAACAGAATTTCACAGCCATTGCCATCACGGCCATAATAGCTTTGCTTGGTCTTAACGGGTATCAATGGTATGTAAACAGCAAACTGTCCGGTGCCAATCAGGTACAGCAAACAGAAATGATGGAAATGCAAAAGATCCAGGCAGAACTTGACCAGGATTACCAGGCAGCCCTCGAAAGCCTTGAAGAAATGAGAGGCGAAAACTCACAGCTTAATGCCCTGATCGACAGCCAAAAAGGCGAATTAAAAGCCCAAAAGGATAAGATCAATAACCTGATTTGGAGCAAAAAGGAACTCGATAAAGCCAAGTCTGAGATCAAAACCCTAAATGCAAACGTGGCTAAATACATGGCAGACATACAGCAACTTAAGGAAGAGAATAAGTTACTGTCAGAATCGAATACGCAACTGACGATGAGGGTGGAAGAAGAGATCAAGGCAAAGGAAGAAGTCATTCAGGCCCGGAATTCGCTCAGCTCTGAGAAGGAGTCACTCATGAAAACCAATGAAACCCTGAGTACAAAGGTAGACATGGCCAATGCCATCAAAATAAATTACCTGGAGGTCAAGGGCTTTGAGGTCAAGGACGACGGAAAACTCAAAGAAAAAAGCAAAGCCAAGGATGTAGAGATGCTCAGAGTTTGCTTCCTGACAGAGACAAATATGGTTACCCAGCCAGGCAACAAGAAGTTTTATATCAGGATCATCAACCCTACGGGCGAAACAGTAGCAGTAGAAGATGCCGGTTCCGGGGTTTTGACCAACAAACTTGATAATTCACAGGTACGTTATACCACCTCAGGCGACGTCAACTATAAAAATGAGGACACTAATGCCTGTATTGACTGGACACTTCCCGAAAAACTTGTCAAGGGAGATTACAAGATTGAAATGTACAACAACGGTTTTCAGGTAGGTAAAGGCCAGTTTAAGCTAAAATAAGCTGATTGCGGGCTATCGGTCTTTTGTGAACAATAAAATAAAATACAGGGCAGTAATCTGTCCTGTATTTTTTATTTAATCAAGCCAGATTTTAATAAAATGATAAATCTCGTCAGCGATACGGTCACCCGTCCGACTCCGGGGATGCTTGCGTACATGATGCAAGCCGAAGTGGGTGATGACGTATTCGGAGAGGACCCTACAGTCAACAGGCTGCAGGATAAAGTAGCCGAAATGTTTGGCAGGGAGGCTGCTTTGTTTTGTCCATCCGGCACCATGACAAACCAGATTGCCATCAAGGTAAATACCAATCCGCTGGATGAGGTCATTTGTGATGTGGACTCCCACATTTACCAGTCCGAGACGGGAGGATACGCTTTTAACAGCGGTGTCGCCATATCCCTTATCCACGGAGTAAATGGTAAGATTACCGCTGACCAGGTCGATAGTGCCCTTAAACCTGGCCACGACTGGCAACCTATCTCCAGGCTTGTGGTCATTGAAAACACGAGCAACAAGGGTGGAGGCAGCTATTATACCATCGAAGAGGTAAGACCCATAGCCGAACTATGTAAAAGGCAAGGGTTAAGACTACATCTTGATGGTGCCCGCATTTTTAATGCTCTGACCGAAACCGGCGAGGATCCCGTTTCCTGGGGCAGGATGTTTGACACTGTCTCTGTCTGCATGTCCAAAGGACTGGGAGCACCGGTCGGTTCACTGCTTATTGGTGACAGGGAGACAATCCGAATGGCCAGAAGGTTACGTAAGGTCTTGGGCGGCGGCATGAGACAAGCAGGATACCTGGCAGCGGCATGCATATATGCACTGGACCACCACAGGGACAGATTAAAAGAGGACCATAAACACGCAAAACAAATCGCTGATGTACTCAGAACAAAACCTTATGTCAAGTACATCAAGCCCGTCGACACCAATGTTATCATCTTTGGTTTGCAGGATGACATCCGCGACCATCATTTTATATCTACCCTAAAGGACAATGGCATCCTGGCCATTCCGTTTGGTGGCAACACAATCCGATTCGTCACCCATCTGGATGTCAGCGGCGACATGGTCTCACAGGTTTGCGACACCCTTAACAGGCTGTCTCCTTAGAGATTTTCTATGATCATGGCACTTGCCCCTCCTCCACCATTGCAGATGGCGGCCATTCCGTATCGTCCTTTGTTCTGCCTGAGCACATGGGTGAGAGTCGTCAGTATTCTTGCCCCCGAGCAGCCCAGAGGATGACCAAGAGAAACAGCCCCACCGTTGACATTAACTTTGTCCTGGCTCAGGCCAAAATGTTTTATAAAAGCCAGGGCAACCACGGCAAAGGCTTCATTGACCTCAAAATAATCGATATCATCTATGGTTAATCCGGCCCGTTTAAGGGCTTTTTCGGCTGCAATAGCCGGTGCCGTTGTAAACCACTCAGGTTCCTGGGCCCCATCTGCATAGGCAATTATCCTGGCCAGTGGTTTCAGGCCATGCCTTTGTACATACTCCTCTCCCGCCAGCACCAGAGCGGCAGCTCCGTCATTGATCGTGGAGGCATTGGCAGCAGTTACTGTTCCTTCCTTTGTAAATACTGGTCTCAACCCGGGTATTTTGTCAAAGATCACATTTTTATACTCCTCATCCGCCGCAAATACTGTGACATTGCCTTTTTTATCCTTGAGCTCGACTCCTGCCACTTCATCGGCAAATCTTCCTGCTTCCCAGGCTGCAGCTGATCTTTTGTATGACTGAATGGCGTAAGCATCCTGTTCCTCCCGGGTGATCCCAAATTTTACAGCAGTTGCATCTGCAAAACAACCCATGGCCTGGCCATCGTATACATTGGCCAACCCATCCCGCACGAGACCGTCCGTCAGTTCGCCGTTACCATAACCGTATCCATACCTGGCTTTGGCAAGATAAAACGGGATCTGAGACATATTTTCCATACCACCGGCGACGACGACTTCATTCTGACTCAATTGGATAGATTGTGCCCCGAACATAACTGATTTCATTCCGGATGCACATACTTTGTTTACCGTTGTAGCCGGCGTGCTGACATTAAGTCCGGACGCCAGTGCAACCTGTCTGGCAGGAGCCTGACCGGCATTGGCCTGAACCACCTGACCCATAAATATTTCATTGACATCCTGCGGATCCACACCGGACTTGGCCAATGCTGCCTTTACTGCTGCCGAACCAAGCTGCGTAACCGGTGTCCCTGCCAGACTGCCCCCAAAACTGCCCATAGGTGTCCGGGCAGCAGATAAGATATATACCTTTTGCATAACAATTTGAAATTTGGTTAGTAAAACATCACAAAGGTACAATAAAAAGCAATGAAAAACAGATCAGCCACAGTCAACACAATTCCGACCTTCCGATCATCTTTTAACGAGTTTGAGCCATCTGGTCCAGTCTTCCTCTGTATCAATATCAAAGAGAGAAGGGGTAAACGCCACCGAAAGTCCGAGTCCGGCTGCCTTGTCAAGTGTCTCGTTCAGAACCTTTTCCGTGCTCCAGCTAACGCCTTCAAATAGTTCCGTATTCATTTTTTTCATACCAAGCAAATAATAACCACCGTCCTCGGCAGGTCCCAGTACGATGTCCGATTTGTCCAGTTTTAAAAATGCCTCATCTATTATTTCTGCCGAAAGCAGCGGACAGTCACTGCCCACAATCAAAACCTTCAACGGCTTTTGGCTGCCGCCGTCCCTGAAAACTTCTTCAAAAGCTGCTGACATTCTTGCTCCAAGGTCATTTCCTTTTTGTACTCTATATATGTAATTGGCATTTGCCCAGTAACTTATATCCATAGGTGTTTCGGTAAAATAAAGATACACTTCGCAATTCACCCTGGCGAGGTTGTCATTCAAAATACCAAGCAACTCCCTGTAGATCTCCAATGCCTTAATATTCCCGGCAGTATTTGCTATCCTGGTTTTGACTTTGCCCTCCACCGGATTTTTAAGAAAAACGATCAGGCTTTTGTCCAAGGTCACTCTTCTTTCTTATCTCCCTCTTTTTTTATCCTCACTTTATCGCCTTGAATCAGGTTTTTGCTTACCTCAGCATATGGTCCGGATATAAGCTTATCCCCTATTTTTATACCTGATTTTACAGCAATGAACTCATTATCCTGAATGCCGGTCTCAACCTTTATCATCCTTGCCGTATCGGCATCCATCAGAAAAACCACCTCGTCAAATTCCTGCTCTTTGACCTCTTCTTCCATCTGGAGCCCGGTATCTTTATTTTTGTCAGATGGCTTTGCTTCTTCAGACTTTTTGTTTTTAGCTCCTCCCTTTTCTCTGACGGTCACACACTGTATCGGTACAGCCACCACATCTTTTGCTTCATCGGTATAAATATCCACTGACGCTGACATTCCAGGCCGCAAAGGATACTTGACATTGTCACTTTTTACATCCTGATAGGATTTTTCATCCACCCTTATCTTAACCACAAAATTTGTCACCTGGTCAGTATTAAGGGATGCTGCGGCAGATGAAGCAACATTGGAAGCTGAGTTGGCTATCTGGGTTACCCTGCCTTTAAACTTCTTACCAATGTATGCATCGACCTCTATATCCACATCATCTCCAACGGTCACCTTCAGGACATCATTTTCAGAGACATCAACCTGCACCTCCATGGCATTGAGGTTAGATATCCTCATCATCTCGGTACCTGTCATCTGGATAGTACCCACTACCCTCTCTCCCTTTTCTACAGACAACCTGGAAACAATGCCATTAGATGGGGCTTTTATGGTTGTTCTGTTCAGGCTTGTCTTTAGTTCCTTCAGACTGGCCATGGCACCCTTGATGCTGTATTCTGATGCTTCGACATTATTCTGGGCCGATCGTATGCCTGCTTCGGCAGCCCTCAGGTTTGCTTCCAGCTGCCTTAATGAAGCCAGCGACTGATCCAGCTCCGCCTGGGAGATCACACCATCCTTTTTCAGGCTTACATTCCTTTGGTGGATAGTTTTTGCATTTTCAAGCTGTGCCTGTATCTGCTCTTTTTGGGCCTTGTTAGATTCTACCTGTGACCTGCTGGTGGCAAGCTGTGCCCTCGAGCTATTGAGGCTGGCCTCTCCTCTTTCTACTGCTGAGACGTATGTGTCCGGATCTATCCTGGCAAGAACCTGCCCTGTCACCACAGAATCTCCTTCCTGCACGTACAACTCTACGATTTCTCCTGAAACATCAGAAGAGATCTTTACTTCGGTCTCCGGAAATATTTTACCGCTGGCCGAAACCGTCTCTTTTATGGTTCTTTTTTCTGCTTGGGCAACAGTCACCAACTTTCCTTTGGGTTTGGTACTCCCCTTGTATATTGCCAGACCGCCCAATACGACAATAAGCCCAATGAGTGAGATCAGTAACCAGTTTCTTTTTTTAGGAATGCTCATATATCCTTCCGTTTAAAATTTTATCAATTTGACAGTCTTATGGGTTTACCCAGGTAGAAATCAAGGACCTTTGATCTGAATAAATAATTATACCTGGCCACCAGTGAGTTTAGCTCGGAGGTTTCCAGCTGCGTTTTGATTCTGGTCAACTCAAACGAATTGACGGCACCGATCTCAAATCTTTTGATTGCATTTTCATAAAGCCTTAACTGGGCAAGCCTTGATTTTTCAGTAGCCTGGTATCTGGACTTGGCAGCACGGGCATCAAACAGGGCCTGACCCACAGTGATCTTGAGGTTTTCCCGGATCTGAGTCAGATTGTTGCTTGCCAGTTCGCGGTTGAGCTTCGCCCTCTGTATACCGGCCCGTATGGAATAATTGCTGTAAATGGGCATATTGAGTGACAGACCCACGGCGTAAGACAAGTTGTCACCAAACTGGCTGAAGTAGGGTGACTTTTCGATGATTGGCACCTCCTGAGGAAAACCTACAGTTACTTCCTGATTGTTGATAATAACTTTTTGTTCGAAGATCTGTTGATTGTAGCCGGTCACCTGAAAGCCTTTGTTGGAGTAGTTGGACCGAATGCTCCCTCCTGCACCTATACTGGGATACATGTCAGACTTTGCTATTTTTTCACCAATTTCAGCACTTTTTAATCTGAATTCACCTGCAGTGACTGAGGCCTGAGAACCGAGTGCCTTTTCGTACACTTCGTCAAAGGTAACCATATCCGGATCAGTATCAACAGTCACTTGATCTGGAGATACAATATCTAAATTATACCCAGGATCTAGCCGGATAAGCTGCTTAAGGTTCAGAATGTTTATACTAAGAGAATTTCGTGCCTCCACTATGTTTTGTTCATTGGTGGCTGCCTGTGCATCAATGTCGAGCATTTCATTGTCCGGCCTGTTACCCACGGCAATAAGTTTTTTTAGCTGATCAGCCTGATTGTTTGTCAATGACAATTGGTTTTCGGCTATAGCCAGATTTTCCTTCGCAAATAAAATATTAAGGTATAGTGTGGCAACATTCAGGGCAATATCCCTTTTTACCTGCTCAAGGTCCCATAAGGCCGCTTTATTGTTTGTGAGGGATTGAGATATAGTTTTGTTTATTCTGCCGCCATTGTACAGTGCTACAGATGAGTTGATGTTAAACCCGTTGTTAAAGAAAGTTTCAGTGATAAATTCATTTCTGGTGGGATCGATGGTACGGCCGAAATTCCAACCCACATTTGATCCGGCTGACAATGAGGGGTATCTGCTGTGCCTCGCCTGAGTAAGGTCAATTTCCGCACTTTTGAGGCTTATCTGATTCCTCTCTACCAGAAGACTGTTTGCAAGAGCTGTATTGATGCACTTTTCCAGAGACCATACTTCCTGAGCATGTATAGTCATGCCTGAAACTACACCAATTATCAAGAGTAAGAAATATCTTTTTGCCATTGCCTAGGTACGAATTCGATTACAATCGACAAATGTATACAGAATTGCCATAATAAATTGCCTTTTTCTATCAAAAGCGGCCATTCATAGACAAACAGTCATCTGTCAGGCAGGACCCGGACATAGTTGAGGCTTTTTGAATAAATTATTTGCAACATTGTTGCATTTGTGTAATTTTGCAGCAAGAATTTGCATGAGAGTCAGAATTGTTTTTTTATTATTTTTATTTACCACTGCATTAGTAGGCCTGAAGGCTCAGGATTGCACGCTCAGGCTGTCAGGTATTGTCTCGGATCGCAATGACAATGAGCCACTGGAGTATGCCACAGTGTTTATACGGGAGACCCGCCAGTACGCAGAAACTGACTCCCTGGGAAAATTTATCCTGACCAATATATGCCCGGGTAAGTACCACTTTTCTTTGTCACATCTCGGATGTGAAACCAGGGATTTTTTCATTGGCATTAATCAGGACACTCTGATTGACTTTATTCTGGATCATTCACATAATTTGCTGGATGAGGTCAAAATAACCGCAAAGGAAGCAGGCACACGGACTGCCCTCGCAAAAAACACCATCACATCGGACCAACTGGCAGAGATGGCCGGCAAATCCATCAGTGATATTGTAAGGACTGTGCCGGGGGTCAGCACCCTCAGGTCCGGTCCTGGTCTCAGCAAACCTGTGATACATGGCCTTTACGGCAACAGAATAACTATCCTTAATAATGGTATACCTCAGGAAGGTCAGCAATGGGGGCTTGACCATGCTCCTGAAATAGATCCGGGTGCCAACGACAAAGTTACGGTAGTCCGGGGACCCTCTGCCATAAAATACGGATTACAGGCCATTGGAGGTATAATCACCGTAGAGCCGGAGTTACTCGAAAGAGACCCGCACCTGCATGGCACTTTTAAGGTAAATGGTCAGTCTAACGGCAGAATGGCCGGAGCCAATCTTACCTTACGGAAATCAATCGGCCGGTTTAATACAAGAATTTACGGAGGAATCAATTACGGCGGAGACCGACACACCCCGGAATACTATCTGACCAATACAGGAACCCGTGAATACAGTACATCTGTCCTGATTTCGTCCGGCGAAACACTGAAACACAAAATGACCCTGTATTACAACTATTTTCATACCACCAATGGTATATTACGGGGATCACACATCGGGAATCTAACGGACCTGGAGCAGGCCCTTGTCAGGGAAAAGCCATTTTTTACCTCTGACAGTTTCAGCTACCGTAT
>JAGVTV010000027.1 GCA_019136675.1 Bacteroidota bacterium | reverse complement strand
TACCATAGAGGACCTGATGCCATTGCCACTATACCGGCTCCCTGATTTTTTTATCAGCACAGAATATGACTTTAATATTCTGCTAAGCTATAAGACGGCAGCATTAATGACCATTTTGTATACCCTGGCATTTACCGGTATTGCATGGTGGTCCTTCTCAAGGAAGGATGTCTGAGAGCCGAAGGCCAATAAAACAAAAGGTCATTCAAGACGAATGACCTTTTGTTTTGAAATTGAACCAAAAAATAATATTGTCTTGTTAATTGACGTAAAACCTTAAATTTTCCATCAGGATAATCAACAATCAATTAACTCAAATATTTTATTTGCTGGTAGTATTCGCAGATCCTTTCGTCTACAAAAATATCACGGTTACGCAGCGGCTGTCTGAGCACTATACCATCGAGCGTCCGGCATCTGCTGAGAGCTACATAGGTCTGTCCGCTTTCAAAAGCTCCGCCACCCAAATCTATAATCACCTTATCAAAAGTTTTACCCTGACTTTTATGTATGGTGATGGCCCAGGCCAGCTTAAGCGGAAGCTGTGTAAATGTCCCTATAACCCGGGTAGAGACCTGACCAGGATTTTCTCTGTCCGCTTCATAACGTATGATTTCCCAGTCCTGAGGTTCTACCTGCACAAATTTTGTTTCACCGTTGTCGCCCTCAATCTTTACAATAACCCTGTCAGGATTTAGCTCTGATACAATGCCAATAGTGCCATTTACGTATTGTTTTTGCAAGTCATTTCTGACAAACATCACCTGGGCTCCTTCCTTAAGTGGGAGGTTAAGGTCGGTCGGGAAAACATGGGGATTAAATTCTCCTTTGATACTTGCCTTAAATTCCACAGCAGGTGACATAATGGAATCGAGTTCAGCTTGGTTGATGCGGTTGGCTATATCATTCCTGCTTGAAAGGGTAATATAATAATCATCCCTTTCAGGTGGTGGTATGTGCCTGCTGTTGAGCAGCTCAAAGTCTTCGAGTTCCAGAGTTGCCTTCCTGATATTGTCCAGCAAGGATATAAAATTTTTTTCCTCCTGCCGGTACACCTGCGTGAGTTCTACCATCTGCAGGGGTGTTTTATGCAGGACAAAAGCAGAAAAAAAATATGGGGTAGGGTATACAGTACTAAAGTAGTTCTTTTCAAATGGCGTGGATACTACAGGGGGTAACTGGAAAAGGTCACCAAAATATACCATCTGCACACCCCCGAAAGGCCGCCGGTCATTCCGGTTTTTTTGCAGGAAGAGGTCCATATTGTCAAGCAGGTCGGCCCTGACCATGGATATCTCATCAATGATAATCATATCCAGGTTTTTGTATACACGGTTATTGGGCCTTTTTTCAATTTCTGTCTTATTTAACAATCTGGGAGGAAATCCAAAGAAAGAATGAATGGTCTGGCCCCTGACATTGAGGGCAGCAATCCCTGTCGGGGCAAGCACGGCCACCCGTTTTTTGGTGGTAGATCTGAATACCTGCAGCAGTGTGGACTTGCCGGTACCGGCCCGGCCTGTAATAAAAAGGTGATCGGCCGTATACTCCAGCTGATCGAGGACGCCCGAAAATTCGTGACTGAGGGTTACCGGATGTTTCATGGTAAATGGGAAAAACCCTATCTCCTCCGCCTTCCCTTTGTATAATCCGGACGAAATCCAAACCTCAGGGTAAACTGCAACTGGCTGGGGTTTACAGATGAGTCGAGATATATGACTTCGGCTGTACCGGAAATGGTATTGAGTTTATCCCACTTTTGAGCCGATGAAAAATAATAAGACACCATAGGTGTGACGGTAATCAGGTCACTGATGCCCAGGTCAAGCCCGACCCCTATTCCCGCCCGAAAAGATATTCCGCTGACCTTGTCCACAAATTCAGGACGTTCCACCAACGGCGGTGCTTTGGCTGTAAAGTAAGAGAGCCCGGGTGTAAAATGAAAAAACAAGCCTTTGTTTATTGACGGACCCTGCTTGGAGAAGGTAGGGCAGTTGCAGTCTCCCTCCAGATCAAGGGCATAAACCTGTGTGTGAAAGTTGAAATTTATGGCCGAGTAGCGGACTTTGTCGAAAGCTGGCGAATCATACCTGGTATTCGCCATGGCATACGATACCTCCGGAAGGAATTCGATCCTTTTCTTTTTAAGTCTGAACCAATAGTCGAGACCGGCTTCAAACCCGGGAGAAAAAAGCTTTTTATCAACGCCAAAACTATTTTCAAGGGCCGTTTGCCACTCTGCAAAATTGGTTTTGTTTACCTTCAGCCTAACGCCTATCTGACCTGACATTGACTGCAGTAAAAAAAATAGACTTAGGGCTGGTAAAAATATTCGGACTTTCATCTGACTGAATTTATCGATGCAAATTAACGAAAAATCAGGATATAATGTTTGTATGCTGCGGCAAATACAGTCAACGCCTCTGACCGGGATTGGGATGGCTGGTATTGGCTTACCTACCGGAACACGGTTTTTTGGCCTGCCAAAGTGACCAAAGGTTATTGTATTAGGGACGACAAGCCCAAAACAGACTGCGGGGTGGAAGGAACAAACCGGGTGCTGTCTGATGTTTACATGGATAATAATTATTAAGGTCAGACATGACAGAATCTTCTGAAGAAAAACACCATCTTTTGCCTTCCGGCGAATGGGAAGGCTTTTATCTGTATCCGGGCAACAGCCACAAGCACCGTATGAGTATGGTTCTCCATTTTCGGCAAGGCAATATGCACGGAACGGGTTTTGACGATATTGGTGCTTTTGTCTTTTCCGGAAATTACAATATCGGAACATTGCTTGCGGAGTGGGCCAAAGTTTATCACACCCACAAAATTGCGTACTCAGGCCATATAGACGAAAACGGTATCTGGGGCCACTGGCAAAATGAGGGGAATGGTGGATGGGGCTTAAGGGGTGGATTTCACATCTGGCCGGTAAAAAAAGGCAATGAAACAGCCGTCGAAGTCGCAGAGGAGGTAGATGTTGAGAAACTTTTGTTAAAAAGCTGACCATTTTCACAATGGATAGCTACCGTTTAAACCTTATTGCGGCAGTGGCCAGTTTTTTGAGCATAGAAAGTAATCTTTATAAAATTCATATAAAACCTGCAGATTTTATCTTTGAAGCAAAATGCCTAATTAGAATCCCGTAAAAATTGGATTAAAGCAACATAATTCGTCTGCCTGGGAGACATTCAAAATCTGTAAATGTTAAAATACTCTTAAAATTATTTAGACGATTTCTAAATAATGAGAAACACATATTAAAAATTGTGATTAATACTTCTGTATTTTACTTTTGTGGCAAATAAAAATGGCTTTTGCCATAACAGGGTTTTCTGAGTCAAATCAGCAACAATTAAGATAAAAAAATGATGATTTACAAACATCTGATTATCAGACTTATAGCAGTCTTCATGTTATTTGGGACTGCTTTTTCTGTTTCTGGTCAGGGGAATCCTGATGCCGGAAAGGATCTTTTCAAGAATTATTGTGCAGCTTGCCACAGTAAAGATATGCGGAGTGCGGCCACCGGTCCGGCTTTGGGAGGATCTCAGGCTAGATGGGGTGATGATGTGGCCCTGTATGCCTGGATAAGGAATTCTCAGGAGATGGTCAAAAAGGGTCATCCCAGGGCTGTGGAGGTGTGGAACCAGTATAAACCCACCATCATGACAGCATTTCCAAATCTCAAGGATCAGGAGATTGCTGACATTCTTGCTTATGTTAATGGTGTGTATGACGGTACATACGGAGCCAAAAAAGATGTTGCTTCCGCTCAGGGAGCTGGTGCCAAGGCTGAACCCAAAAGCCAGTTGCCTCTCTACCTTGTCGTTGCCGGTATCCTGGCTTTGCTGGCGTTGTTGCTGACCAAGATCATATCCAACCTTAACCAGATTGCTGCAGCCAAGGAAGGTCAAGTGGTGGAGGCCAAGTCAATAGCACAGATTCTTACATCCAAGGGTGTAGTGACATTTCTGATCTTTGCTGCCATCGTACTGGGTGCCTACACGACGGTCACCAAGTCTACCCAGCTTGGAAGACAGGAGGGATACGCTCCTGACCAGCCGATTAAATTTTCGCACGCCACCCATGCAGGGGTAAACAAGATCGACTGCCAGTATTGCCACGATAGTGCCAGGAAATCCAAGCACTCCGGCATTCCATCCACCAATACCTGTATGAATTGTCACGCAGCCATCAAAAATGGCAGCACATATGGCACAGCAGAACTGACCAAAATATACGCTTCCATTGGCTATGATCCTGCCACCAACAAGTATATAGAAAATTACGACTCCAAAACGGAAGAGGAAATTAAAGCCATCTATACAAAGTGGATTGGTGACGAATACAAGAGGGTGAAGGAAAAGGCTGATCTCGATTCAGAAGGCGAAAGGATCGTGTCACAGCAGTGGGCAGATATCAAGAAATCACTGACCAGTGACCAGAAAAAAAGAATCCAGGGCCCGATTGAGTGGGTGAGGATACACAATCTGCCCGATCACGTTTACTTTAACCATGCTCAGCACGTCACAGTAGGAAAGGTAGAGTGTCAGACTTGTCATGGAAAAGTCGAGGAAATGGAAGTACTTACGCAGATGTCCCCATTATCCATGGGCTGGTGTATAAACTGCCACAGACAGACGGAAGTTAAATTTAAAGACAATCCGTACTATGCCAATTATGCACAATATCACGAAGAACTTGCCTCAGGCAAGCGTACCGCGGTAACGGTGGAGGATATAGGAGGGCTTGAATGCCAGAAATGTCATTATTGATCAATAGCCAAATTAATAATCAGAAAATATTTAATTCGGGAAAATAAATGGAAAATCAAAGAGATAATATTTGGATTGGACAAAAGGATCTTACCCGAGATGATGAATTCATGAAGCTGGCAGAGCAGGAATTTGCCGGTGATGAATCTGTATCCTATGCTGACATGACATCGTCATTGGCAGGCAACAGGAGAGATTTCCTCAAGTTTCTGGGATTTGGACTGGGAGCGGCTACGGTGGCTGCGGGATGTGATATTCCTGTTAAAAAGGCCATTCCATATGTCGTAAAACCAGACCAGATAGTTCCGGGTGTGGCCAATTATTATGCTTCCACTTTTGTCAATGGTGGGGACTATTGCCCTGTGCTTGTCAAAACCCGTGAAGGCAGACCCATCAAGATTGAGGGCAATGATCTTAGTTCCATTACCGGTGGCGGTACATCTGCCAGGGCTCAGGCTTCAGTGCTCAGCCTGTACGATACCAACCGCTTTACAGGCCCGAAAATGAAGGATGGCACCGGATGGAAAGATACCACCTGGGCTGACCTCGACAAGATTGTAGGCACAACCCTGCAATCCTCCCAAAACATAAGAGTTGTAACCAATACTGTCCTCAGCCCCACAGCTAAAAAAGCCATGGGTGAGTTTACAGCCAAGTATCCCAATGCAAAGGTTGTAACATACGATCCGGTTTCCAGTTCTGCCCTTCTGGATGCCAACCAGCAAAACTTTGGTGTCAGGGCAGTACCTTCCTACCATTTTGACAAGGCAGAGGTCATCGTGGCATTTAATGCTGATTTCCTCGGCACCTGGATATCCCCGGTCGAATATGCAGCAGCATATGCCAAAGGCCGCAAAATCGATGACATCACCAAGGCAAAGATGTCAAGACACATACAGGTCGAGAGCCATATGTCACTTACGGGATCGAATGCCGACAACAGGATTCTGGTAAAACCTTCAGAGCAAGGTATAGCCATAGCATACCTGTATAATGAGGTTATTGGCGGTGGCATGTCTACCAATGGACTAAATGAAAAAGCCAGAAAGGCCCTCTCCAAGGTGGCAGCTGAACTTAAGGCAGCAGCCGGTAAATCTCTGATCGTCAGCGGCTCCAACAATGTAAACGAGCAGTTGATGGTCAATGCCATGAACAACAGTCTGG
Source organism: Bacteroidota bacterium (assembly GCA_019136675.1). Lineage (GTDB taxonomy): Bacteria > Bacteroidota > Bacteroidia > Chitinophagales > Saprospiraceae > OLB9. The sequence continues at coordinate 7,369 of JAGVTV010000027.1, read as the reverse complement.
GCAATTACGGCAACACCCTCGACATGGGTACACCATCATTCCAGAGGCAGGGCAACGACGCAGACCTTAAGGCTTTTGCCGCAGATGTAGCTGCTGGTGCTGTCGACCTGGTTATTTTCTGGGGTGCCAATCCGGTTTATGATACTGCCTATGGCCAGCAGCTTTCGGCCTCACTAGCCAAAGTAAAGAATAAGATTTCTCTGGCTTATACCAATGACGAGACCACAGACATGTGTGATGTGGTTGCTCCGGTACACCATTACCTGGAATCCTGGGGAGACGTGGAGGCCAAAAAGGGCCAATACAGCCTGATCCAACCCACAATTGCCCCACTGTTTGACACGAGGCAAGCAGAATTATCGTTTTTAGTTTGGGCAGGCAGTGCAAATGTAAGCCTTACCGCAGAGCAGCCATATTACGAGTACCTCAAAGAATCATGGAAGTCAGGTCCGTTTGGAAGTCAGTCCGCACACAGTTCGTTCCAGTCATTCTGGGACAGTGCTGTTCACGATGGCGTTCACACATCCGGTGGATCTGGAAATGTATCATTTTCCGGTACTTCTATCGGTAATGACATAACAAAGCCCTCTAATTCAGAACTCGAGATTTCATTTTTTGAGACCGTACATATGGCCAATGGACAGTATTCCGGCAATCCGTGGCTGATGGAAATGCCTGACCCGGTAGCCCGTACATCCTGGGGCAACTACCTGGCAGTTCCTGTAAATTTTGACGGAATCAAGACAATGGTCGGCTTTAAGGATCTGAATGACGGTGATCTGGTAGAACTAACGATAGGAGAGAAAAAAGTAACCCTGCCTGTTATTCAGCAATTTGGACAGATGCCCGGCACAGTATCACTTGCCTTGGGTTACGGAAGAAACATAGCCGGTAACACAGGATCTAATGTGGGGGTCAATGTAAATGATTGCCTCACGCTTGGTGTATCAGGCCCTGAATATTATAACACCAAAGTTGCAGTATCCGATAAAGTCGGAAAAGAAAAGGAGTTTGCCTGTGTTCAATACCACCATACCATCGGAGTCAAGGGCATAGACAAGGAGACCAATCAAATGGTAAATGCCGATGAATCAGCTCTTGTTTACTTTGACTATTTTACCGGAGTGAAAGGATTCCAGGGAGCATTGACAGACAGGTCTGTTATTTATACCGCCAACATTGGCCAGCTTAAAAACAGTGTGGAGCATCTCAAGGAAAGAAGGGCACACGCCCAGCATCTCAATGAGCAGCAGATATACAGAGGATACGACAGCAAATATTCTTTGGGTCACCATTGGGGAATGCATGTCGATCTGAATGCCTGTATAGGTTGCGGAGCTTGTACCGTAGCATGTATGTCCGAAAACAACGTGCCGGTTGTCGGTAAGAGGGAAGTATCCAGGCACCATGAAATGACATGGTTGCGAATAGACCGATACTATTATGGCAGCGTAGAAAATCCAAACACCATCTACCAGCCGATGATGTGTCAGCACTGTGACAATGCACCTTGTGAAAACGTTTGTCCGGTAAATGCCACCAACCACAGCTCAGAAGGCCTCAACCAGATGGCTTATAACAGGTGTATAGGTACCAGATATTGTGCCAATAACTGCCCTTATAAGGTGAGGAGGTTCAACTGGCTTGACTACACTAAGGCCGACATTTGGCCTGCAAATCAGCCCAGGCTACAGGAAGAGCAGGTGCCATTTATGGCTGACAATCTTACCAGAATGGTGCTTAACCCGGATGTCACTGTCAGGTCCAGGGGAGTGATTGAAAAGTGCAGCTTCTGCGTCCAGCGAATCCAGGAAGGCAAGCTTACAGCTAAAACGGAAGGCAGGTCACTCACAGACAGTGATGTCAGGACGGCTTGTCAGACCTCCTGCCCAACAGGTGCCATTACATTCGGAGACATGAACAATAAAAAAGGAGAGGTCGGCTCTAAGCTCGAATCACCATTGAATTATATAGCCCTCGAAGAGATCAACGTAAGGTCTTCAGTAACCTATACCATGAAGGTCAATAACAGGGACAATTCACTGGATGCCTGATTAATTTATTAACGAAATAACATTCTGAATATAAAATGAGTGCTGTTGTAAGTCCAATCAGAAAGCCCCTGATCACAGGGAACAAGACATACCATCAGATCACGGAGGACCTGATTTCACCTACCGAAAAAACTCCAACCAAAGAATGGGTCATCGGATTTATCATATCCGTTGCGGTTCTTACTTTTGGTGTTTTCTGCATCCTGTGGACTATTTGGGTCGGTATCGGTTCGTGGAACCTCAACCGGACCGTCAACTGGTCATGGGACATCACCAACTTCGTTTGGTGGATCGGTATAGGTCACGCTGGAACGCTGATTTCGGCTATCCTCCTTCTTTTCAGACAGAAATGGCGTACCGGTGTAAACAGGGCAGCCGAGGCTATGACAATTTTTGCGGTAATGTGTGCGGGATTGTTCCCGCTGATACACATGGGTCGTATCTGGCTTGCCATGTTCATTCTGCCTTACCCGAATACAAGAGGTCCACTATGGCCAAACTTTAACTCCCCGATTTTGCCACCATCAGAGACAGGGCTAAAGGTATCAGACGGAAAATCTATAACACACTATCATTTGGATGGACTGGTTCAGCAAAACACTGGCAAAGATGGGAGTCGCTTTCTTTGGTACTTGCAGGTCTGTCTACGCCTCTTGTACTTTCTGTACACACCATTGTAAGTTTTGACTTCGCCACATCGGTCATACCCGGCTGGCATACCACCATTTTCCCTCCTTACTTCGTGGCTGGAGCTATCTTTTCAGGATTTGCGATGGTGCTTACCCTGATGCTGATCACCAGAAAACTTCTTCACCTGGAGGATTACATCACAGTCGAGCATGTGGAGTCTATGAACAAGGTCATTCTGCTTACCGGTACTATCGTGGGTGTGGCTTACCTTACCGAATTGTTTATTGCCTGGTACTCAGGTTACGTATATGAGCAGTTTGCTTTCTTTAACAGGGCACTTGGTCCATACTGGTGGTCCTATTTTGGAATGATGTTTTGTAATGTGGTTTCCCCTCAGTTTTTCTGGAAGAAATCCTGGAGACGAAACCTGACACTTACATTTTTCCTTTCCATTGTGGTAAATATAGGTATGTGGTTTGAACGATTTGTGATTATAGCCACCACACTTGCCAGGGATTATCTGCCTTCAAGCTGGAGCCTTTATTCACCTACTTGGGTGGAGATCGGTATTTTCGTGGGTACAATGGGACTGTTCTTTACCTGTTACCTGATATTTGCAAGGGTGGCCCCGGTGGTTGCAGTTGCTGAGATCAAGCACATACTCAAGACTGGTGGAAATCAGTACCTGGGTGAAAATGCGGTTCACCACCATTCTGACCATGAGGAACATTCAGAGCAAGGTCATCATTAATAAATTAATCTAAATAACCATTTTAAAATGGCTAACAATAACAGCAAAGAAATCATTTACGGCCTTTATGACGATGATGAGGATTTGTTAAAGGCAGTAAAAGCGGCTAAAAAACAACATCTGGATATTCACGATGTGTTTACACCTTTTCCGGTTCACGGACTTGACCCTGTGCTGGGCCTTGAAGAGTCCAGGCTCCATCAGGCAGGATTTGTATACGGTGCCCTGGGTACACTGACCGCATTTTTAGGTATGACCTGGATATTTACAAAGGATTGGCCCAATATTTTTGGGGGCAAGCCGTACTGGTCTGTTCCTGCATTTATTCCTATTACCTTTGAAATGACGGTACTGTTTGCCGCTATAGGTATGACAGTGACTTTTTATATCGTCAATGGCCTGGGTCCGGGAGTGGTCAACAAGCACCTGGATGACAGAATTACAGACGATAAGTTTTGTATAGCCTTTGACAAATCACAGGTAAGTGCCGCTGATGCCGAAGCGTTTTTCAGGGCTACAGGTGCTTCTGAGATCAACACAAAAACCATTTAATAGGATCGTTATGAATTTTAAATATAACATCTCAGGATTTCTGGTTGCCGCGGTGCTAATGGCACTTTACTCCTGTCAGGGAGCGGGAGGCAATAGCACTGGAAGTGAATATATGCCGGATATGGCACACTCCGTGGCATACGAAGCAAATACTTATGGCTACTATTACAACAACAGGTGGGGCACCAAAGACGACCTATACAAGATGGTTCAGCCCCGTCAACCGGTAAGTGGCACCATTCCAAGAGGCTATGCAGGCAATTCAGCTGCAGGAAGGGGAGTAGCTGTAAAGCCAAACGGAAGTGTTCCTTACTATTACGGCAATACAGAAGAGGAAAGGATCCGGGCTATGGCCGAAATTACAACGAGTCCGTTTCCGATTTCCAAATCAAATATTGAAGCCGGAAAGGCATTGTATAATGTACAATGTGGTATTTGCCACGGAGATAAAGGGGACGGAGCCGGATATCTGGTCCGTGATGATGGTGGAAAATATCCTGTACAACCCGCAAACTTTTTGCTGGACGACCTGATTAATTCCTCCAATGGCAGGTACTACCATGCAATTATTCATGGCAGAAACCTGATGGGTGGTTATGCAGACAAGCTCTCTTATAAGGAGAGGTGGCAGGTAATCCAGTATATCAGATCCCTGCAGGCCGCCTCTAAAAAACTGGAATACAGCGAAAGTGCAAATACTCTCAATTCCGATACGCCGTATGCAGTAATTGCGGCCAGAATGGCTGCCGAAAAAGCGGCTGCAATGACCCACACAGCTACTGATACGACTCAGCACAAGTCCGAAGCAAAACACGATCAGGGACATCATTAATTAACCGAATCAAAGAAACAATATTGTTATGAACCAGTATACATTCTCAGGAACCCATAGAAATGTGATCTTAGGAGCCATAGTATTGGGTGTACTGTGCATGATCCTGACCTGGATAGGGGACGATCAGTACCATACCAGGTTCTGGTCCAATTTCTTACATAATTCCGTCTTCTTTACGATGGTATCTGCCATGGCCTTGTTTTTTTCTGCGGCCTGTATAACGGCTTATGCAGGATGGCACACCACATTTAAGCGGGTTTGGGAGGCATATTCCATGTTCCTTATAGTGGGAATGGGGCTTCTTCTGATTGTTGCCCTGGGCGTGTACATGCATTGGCATCACCTGTACCATTGGGCAGACGAAGCCAGTGTAGCCACTGATCCGGTGCTAAAAGGCAAATCTTCTTTCCTTAACAAGGGTTGGTATACCTTTGGGACTCTTATTTTTGTGGGGTTGTGGTTCTTCCTTGCCACAAGACTCAGAGGGCTTTCTCTGGCTGAAGACAAAGACGGTGACAGTTCCTTTTCTCACCACCAAACCATGAGGAAGTATGCGGCTGTAGCCCTTCCGGTTATTGGCTTTACAAGTGCTGCCATGATCTGGCAGTGGGTGATGAGCGTGGACGCACACTGGTACAGTACCCTCTTTGCATGGTATACCACGGCGAGTGCTTTTGTATCAATGATTGCACTAACCATCCTTCTTATCATTTTCCTCAAGTCAAAAGGTTATTACGACCAGGTCAATTCAAACCATTTGCATGACCTTGGAAAATATTTATTTGCCATAAGTGTCTTCTGGACCTATCTGTGGTTTTCACAGTTTATGCTTATATGGTATGCCAATATCGGGGAGGAAACCATTTATTTTAAGGAAAGGTACAATAATTATCCTGTATTATTTTTCCTCAACCTTGGTATCAATTTCCTGGTGCCGTTCCTCATTCTGATGAGAAACGACACAAAAAGGAAGGTGGGCTCATTGTCATTTGTCGCAATTGTAGTGTTGTTGGGCCATTGGCTTGATTACTTCCTTATGATCAAACCCGGTACCCTGATTACACGCAATCATGCCATGGGTCATGGACACGAGGCACCGGCACCTGACACAGGTCACGGAGCAGCGGAGGCAGCAGGGCATGCCGTCGAGCATGTGTCAAGTGTCGTCGGAGGGTTTTCTTATCCCGGACTCCTCGAAGTAGGAACATTTATCGGCTTCCTGGGTTTATTCCTTTTCGTCGCATTGACGGTGCTTTCCAGGGCAGCCCTTGTCCCTAAGAATGACCCGTACTTACAGGAAAGTTTGCATCATCACGTGATATAAACATTACATAACAGATATAATAAAATAGTAAAATGACATACCTAATAGCTTTTGCGATCATTTTTCTTCTGGCAGTAGTAGTGGTCCAGATAGGAAAACTGTCCGAGCTGGCAGCAAGGATCAGAGGCGAAGAGTCTGTTGCCTATTCCAATAACACAACACAGGGTAGGGCATTGGTAGTATTCATGGTGGTATTTCTGGTAGCCTGTATTGTTTCGGCTTACTACTACAGAAATAGGATGTTTGGCTATGGCCCCCTTACTTCCGCCTCTGCCCACGGATTCGAGCTGGATCATATTTTTAACATCACACTCATAGTCACAGGAATAGTTTTTGTGATCACACATATCCTATTGTTCTGGTATTCCTACAAGTACAGGGGATTGCCTGGACGAAAGGCTGTGTTTTTTGCTCACGACACCAAACTTGAAATGATCTGGACCGCGGTACCCGCTGTCGTCATGACTTACTTGGTTGCTAACGGACTAATAGCCTGGAACAGCATTTTCCCCACCCTTACAGAGGAAGACAAATATATTGAGATTGAAGCCACAGGCTATCAGTTTGCCTGGGACATCAGGTATCCAGGTGCCGATGGCAAATTGGGTAATAAAGACTTCAGACTTATAGATCCGGCAGCAAACTCTCTGGGTATTGACTGGAAGGACGAAGCTTCTGTTGACGACATCGTTTTGGGTGGTACCGATAAAATAGTTTTACCAAAAGATTCCACAATTAAGGTAAGGATTACTGCCAAGGACGTGTTGCATAATTTTTACCTCCCTCATTTCAGGGTCAAAATGGATGCAGTACCCGGTCTGCCAACTTCCTTCATTTTTAAGCCTGTGCTGACAACCCAGGAATTCAGAGAACAGTTAAGCAAATATCCTGAGTATCAGGTGCCGGCTGACCCTGCTGATCCGACAGGTCCCAAAAGATGGGAAGTCTTTGAGTACGAATTGGCTTGTGCAGAACTCTGCGGTAAGGGCCACTATTCTATGCGTAGAGTGGTTGAAGTAGTGTCAAGGGATGAGTTTAACACATGGCTTAAAACACAGAAGCCATTTTATTCTACAAATGTCAGAGGAACCGATAAGGACCCCTGGGCCGGTAAGAAACTGTTTGATTATGAGATCAAGGCAAGGAATTTTGAATTGAGGTCAGCCGTTGCTCAATATCTGGCAGATACCACCGGTAGTGTCAGCAATGTGATTAATCTCAGC
>JAGVTV010000035.1 GCA_019136675.1 Bacteroidota bacterium | reverse complement strand
TTATAAAAATTCTGTAGCGGTCTGGGATGATGCTACAAAACAATATTTATGTAATTGTCCTCAGGGTTATGTCTGGAATGCAACCAGAACAGAATGTATTCTTGCCATCCCTGATTGCAATGCATTTTATAAAAACTCATACGCATTTTGGGATGTTACGACAAACCAGTATTTGTGTTATTGCAACCCAGGTTACGAATGGAATGCTTTGAAGACAGAATGCATATTGTCCGGCAACGTGGGTACTCAAACTTCTGTTGTATATTATGCTAAACCAGGTTATAATTCTTTAGCCGGAAATTATCCTACACGGGGTTTTGGAGATTCAGATAAAATCGACACCTGGATTCCATTTGATTTTACTTTTACTGCTCCAGCCACTGAAATTATCAGTGCAAAAATAATAGCCAGAATGAAACCTATTGGCGATTTAATTGGTACAGACGGCTTAGGAATAATGGGTAGCGATGGCAAAACATATTGGCTATCCTTAGATTTTAAAACCACAAAGCCAGAATTTCAGGACATCGAGTTTACTATTACTGAACCACAAGTTTTAAGTGAAATTAAAAAAGGAAAACTGATTTGTGTGCTGCAAGATGATTCTGCAGTATCAGAAGTTAGATTGATTATTTCTTTGCGTTAATATGAGATTCCATAATTTACAACTTAAATGCAAGTGGTAATTAAGGGTTTTTAATTTCTGCTAATCTATTATTTCAGATCTTTGTTTTTTTATATATTAAACATTCGGTCATGACCTGGAAAGAAGAAAATAATACCCTGCAGGCATCAATTAAATTTACAGACTTCAGGACAGCCTGGGCATTTATGACCGAGGTGGCCTTGCTTGCTGAAAAAATGAACCACCACCCTTCGTGGTCCAACACCTATAACTTTGTTCATATTACCCTCTGTACCCATGATGAGGGAGATATCATTACCGAAAAGGATATAAAGATGGCTGAAAAAATATCTGCCATCTACCGTAAATACCACGATGGATGATGTTATTCAATACTCAGGCCTTCCCTGCGTAGCCTGTGGACCAGATCTGTACCGAATGCCTCCACAGGAGTAAGTACCCCATAGGTTACAGTATGGTTTTTAATCTTGTCCAGAAGGGTAAAAGCAGCCTGCGAAAAGATCTTTGAAGTTTCATTGTACCCGGGGTCACCCCCTGATATAACAGTCCTGGCAGTCGAGCTACCCGCTGTGCCCACACATATGACCTCAAACCGGCTGTTGGCCCTGCGTTCTTCTGACGGCCCGGTTCCGGATTGCAGCCTGCTAAACATCCAATTGCGAAATCTGCGGAATTTTACCAGAAACATGGCCGCTCCAATAGGCAATACAGTTTTAAGCACCTTTCCAAGAGATGACCTGACAAAATACTGGGAGTAAGACACGGCCTCGCCGTATTCTTCCGGCAGTCGGCTGATGCTTCTCCTTACGATGTGGGGGTCCACCACAGGCATGGGGATGGCCCAGGCTTGTATATCCTTCGAAAAATGGATCTTCAGTTTTTGCCGGGGTGCATCAGGGTGTCTTTTGATTTTGACCTTGACTGTTTTTCCGGTGGATTCCAGGTAAAGTGCCTGTACTGCAGTGGTAAACGTACCAGCCGAAAAAGTGGCGTTGGTGCGTATATAGGCTTTGAGCATTTTGGGCAATTCCGGAGGAAGCTTTTTGGCGGTAAGCCAGGCAGCATAATCTGCCGGAATGCTGTCAAAACCGCAGCAGTTGACTATGCACAGGTTTTTCTCCTTTGCTTTTTCGTGGCAGGCAAGATAAGTTTCCGCCACAAACGATGGCTCGCCGGTGATGTCCGTGTAGTGTGTTGCGGTATGCAGGCACGCCTCGATCACACCTTTGCCGTACATATTAAACGGCCCCACAGCATTCATGACGACTACTGCCTGGGAAGTCATACCCTCAAGGGAAGTCCGGTCACTGGTATCTGCCACAATGATGCCGGGTTTCTGTCCTGTCAATTGGTCAGACAGAGCCTTAAGTTTATCCCGGTCCCTGCCTGCAATGGCCCATGATATACCCTCGCCGGCAACGTGCTCAGACAGGTAGTGTGCAGTAATCCTTCCCGTAAACCCTGTCGCCCCAAAAAGGACAATGCCGTATCTTGATGTCATACCCCTACTGTTATTTTTTACCATAAAGCTACACTGTCCCGGCAAAATCAACCTGCAATTATTGAATTATTGTAAATTTACAAAAAAAATCCATGGCTTACGATGAATTGCAGGCTCAGCGGATAAGGCTTTGCCTCGGGGAAAGGGGTGTAAAATATGCAGAAAAGAAGATGTTCAGCGGCATATGTTTTATGGTGGATGACAAGATGTGCTGCGGTACCCATATTGACAAAAATACCGGACAGAGTCTGCTGTTATGCCGCATCAGCGAGCAACAGGCCGAAAAGTCGCTGGAAGAGCCCCATGTTGCTCCCATGAATTTTACGGGCAAGCCCATGAAAGGATTTATTTTTGTGGAGGAAGCAGGTCTGGAAACCCAAAAGGATCTGGATAAGTGGATAGGTCTGTGCCTCGAATACAACCCGTTTGCTAAAAAAAGCAGGAAATAATCCTGAAATCATGAAAAGTAAGGTATTGTTTTTACTGTTAATGGTTGTTGCAGGCGGACTGATAATTTTCAGTTTGCATGCTGATATTCCTGCCGCAGAATTGAAAAAAAAATACGGCGGACCACCATCGGAATATGTTGCAGTAAGCGGAATGGAGGTACACTACCGGGACGAAGGTCTGGCTGAGGACACCCTGCCGCTGGTACTGCTTCATGGCACGAGTTCAAGTCTGCATACCTGGGACGGATGGGTGGACGGCCTCAAAGACAACCACAGGGTCATCAGGCTGGATTTGCCGGGATTCGGGCTGACAGGACCGTTTCCTGACGGGAACTACGGTATGGCTCACTATGTGTCGTTTCTGCACAGTTTTCTGGAGAAGCTGGGAGTCAGGAGATGCATTATTGCCGGCAATTCGCTGGGGGGCCAGATAGCCTGGAGTTTTGGTGCGGAGTACCCCCACCTGGCAACAAAGCTCGTATTGATAGATGCAGCCGGTATAAAAAATGAAAGTTACCAACCTCCGCTTGCTTTCAGGGTGGCCCGGATACCTGTGGTAAAGCATTCGCTGGCATGGCTTACTCCGAGGCCTTTGGCCCGCAAAAGCGTGGAAGATGTCTATGCCATCCCTGCAAGGGTGGATGACAAGCTGGTGGACCGGTATTTTGAGCTAACCCTGCGGGAAGGCAACCGCAAAGCCATGATAGACAGGCTCAACTGGCCGGAAGACCTTGCTACTCCTGAACACTCATCCTGTGGGGAAGGCAGGACCGTCTGTTTCCGGAGGCATGCGGCCGGACATTCAGTGACTTGCTGCCACATGACACCCTTGTGGTCCTGGATGGCTGTGGTCACGTCCCCATGGAAGAATGTCCTGAAAAAAGCCTGCAGGTGCTGAAGTCTTTCCTTGGAAAAGGATTGTAGTATTACCTTTTTTGGTGCAGGATGATTGACCCCCGATCGTCGCAGTTTGAAACTGCGATGCTATATCTTAAGAATTTGTAATTCGTTTACAACTTGTGATCAGGCGTAATTTCCGGCTTTACAGTATGATAAAAAAAAATAGCCTTTATTTTTGTGTTGTTACCTGAAGAGGTAATGGCGGTGAATTCGAGCAAGGATACAGAGCTGGATTTTATTGGCATGGCTCCAGAGGGAAAAGAGTCGGATGAGGAGATGGAGAAATTTGAGAGGATGAAAAAAAAGGTGGGACTGTCAAGAGGGAACGTTGGAGCAGATGAGCCAATAAAGCCAAATGTCAAAGATCCAAATGGAAAAGCGGATAAGGAAGAAAACACTGCGGGTGGAAAGGAACCAAAGGATGGAAAGGAGAAGGATCAAGAACCAGAATGCGAATGCGATTTTTGTACATATGAACAAGCTCGTGCAATGGGTTATAGCCATATTGAGGCTCTGTACATAAGCAAAGGATACACAATCAGGAATGGCGAAGTTTGGGATCCAAGTGGGTACAAAATGAGGGATATGTCTGGATTTGAATACTTTGCAAAAATGGTGTCAACGGCATGGATAGGACCTTTAAAATCACTTACTGGTTTTATTAATTTTAAAACAGCCACTAAGACGAGTACGACAGTTTTAGAAGGAGCAGTAAAAAGCAACTACGGAAGATTTGTAAAAGATATGCCAGTAAATGCAAAGTCTAGTTCTAGTTGGAAGTTACTCGATTATGGAAATTATTTGTTTGAAGCTACTTCACCTGCTACTAATATTCCAGGATCTAAAGCTGTTTATCAAAAATGGGTTAATGCCCAAGGAGAAACATTTAAAATGTTAAAAACTACCTATGCCCCAGATGATAGTGTTGTTCATATAAAACCTAAATTCTAATGAAATCTAGAAAGCAAATATTACTTGAAATTTTTAATCTTGAAAGCGATTTAAATCAACTTCAAGATAAAATATTAGAATACCCTTGGGATTCAGAGATGCCCTTACTTGTCGTAAGTAAGGACGATTTGGCAAAAATTATGCAAAAATTCATTTCTTCCGATACTCTGTTTTTAGAAGTTGAAAATTGGGCTAATCTTTTAGAGTGCAGAGAGGATATACAGTATCAACCTGAAGAGTTAAAAGAGTATATTTTTGAACTTGCTAATCCATACTTATATGGAGAGATTACAAAAGAAAGATTGCAAGAAATAGTAAATGAATTACAAGCACAAAGCCCGATTTAGTCGGGCTTTGTTGCTTTACTCATAAATATCTTTTCTGTGTCCAAGGTCAATAACATCTACTAAAAGCACATCATCAAAAATATCGTAGATAATGCGGTAATCAGCCACACGAATACGGTAACCATCTCTTCCTTTAAGTTTTTTGTGGCCTTTGGGTTTTGGGTTATCGGCAAGGCTGTAAATGGCTTCCTTGATATAGGAGTAATACGGCTCGTTGATTTTTTCAAGAGCCCTGATAGCTCGTTTCTTTAAGGTTACATTATAAGCCATTACTTCGCTTTGCGTTTCGCTTCAATCATTTTAAAGGCATCATCAATAGGAATAGAAGGCTCATTGGATTTTTTTGCTTCGTCATAAAGCTTAATATCTTCCAACTCTTCCAGTTCTTCCATAATGGCTTTAAAGTCCTTCAAAGGAAGTACCACAGATATTTTTTTACCTGCCTCGTCTGTGATGTATTGCGGATGTATGGTAAGCATATTGATATTTTTACATTGTAAAGATTGAAAGAATAAATGCATTTGACACTACCTTAACCATGCTAAAAACAACGTAAAACGTGGAAATTTGGTTCAATTCGAAAAATTGCACCTTCCCTCAGGTTGTCTCAGTTTGCAGCTGCGATGCAACATTGATTGTTGCAAATTAGCCAAATTTTTGCCCCAACTACCCATGTTGTCCCGGGCGTAATTCCATGTTGTCGCAAGTTTGCCACTTGTGGCCAGGCGTAATTTCCGGCTTTACAGTATGATAAGAAATAAATCTCCTTTATTTTTGTGCTGTTGCCTGAAGAGAGCCAGAGCAAGTAGACGAAAGCCCTTATGTTTATGGGTGGAAAATCTGATAAAGTATAATGACCCAAGGTGCATTGTCATTAAGAGTAATGTCCTTTAGTAGAAAGAATCAAAATTACTTCTTCATTTACTTCATAAACAAGTCGATGTTCTTTATTGATTCTACGAGACCAACAGCCAGTGAGATTTTGTTTTAATGGTTCAGGTTTACCAAGTCCAGAATAAGGATGAAGCTTTATATCATCGATAAGTTGAGCTATCTTTTTAAGTATAGGTTTGTTACCTGAAGTAACCCAGAAATTGAGATCGTCTTCAGCATCAGGTAAAAAAAATTACTTCCATAAAGCATTGAGCTGATCGGTAGTATAAACTTTGCCTTTACCGTCTTTGTAATCCTGTCTAGCCTTTTCAATTTTAGCGACGAACTCAGGATTGTAATCTTCATCTTTAGAAAACTCAAATCTAATTTTAAGAGCTTCTAAAAAGGCTTTGAGCACAGTGACTTGCTCTTCATTAGAAGGGTGAACGATTAATACTTGAGTTTTCATTATAAATTCATTTATTTTACAAAAGTACAACTTTTTTAAGGCAATGTCAAACCCGCTTCACCCGATCGTCGCAGTTTGAAACTGCGATGCTATATCTTTAGAATTTGTAATTCGTTTACAACTTGTGGCCAGGCGTAATTTCCGGCTTTACAGTATGATAAGAAATAAATAGCCTTTATTTTAGTGCTGGTGCCTGAAGAGGTAATGGCTGGGTAGTTGAGCACGGTGCTTTAATAATTGTAACTTCTTCTTCATTAGAAAGGTGAACGATTAATACCACGTCTCGGCATGGGTTACACCTGCGTCGCCTTGCAAACATTAAAATCCCGCATCACACACCACCACTACCTTTTCATGAGAAACGGGATGCTCAAATTCAAGTCTGTCGGCATGGAGGTGCAGCCTGTCAGCCTTCGTACCGTAAAGATCGTCGCCGAGGATAGGGGTATTTAGGCCGTCCTTATGGGCTGCATGCACCCTGAGCTGGTGGGTCCTGCCCGTAAGCGGGAAGAAATGGATTCTGGTTTGTCCGGCTTCTGTCGACACTACCTTGTACCCGGTGACCGCCTGCTTGCCGTGGCTGTAGCAGACCATCTGCCGGGGCCTGTCGTCGATATCCGGACGTAAGGGCAGCTCTATTGTGCCTTCGGTAGGGGAGATGGTCCCCTCCAGTATGGCAGTGTATCTTTTTTTTATGGTGCGGCGTATAAACTGGCCCTGCAGGTGGTGGTACGTTTCGATGTTTTTGGCTATCAGCATGATGCCTGAGGTAGACATATCCAGGCGGTGTACGATCAGCGGACCCGTGGCTTCCGGGTATTTTTCCCGAATTATTTGAGCAATGGATGTTTCCCTGCCTTTTCCGGGTACCGCCAGAGTACCGGCTGGTTTATCGATGACCAGGATATGGTCGTCTTCCAGCAGCACTCTCAGGGTAGGAACAGTCATGGCCGGTCCTTCTGAAGCGGGCAAACTGAGGCCACTGAGCATGTGGTACAGGATCGGCCTGCATTTGGTATGACAAGCCGGATAATACTGTCCGTGGCGTCGTATCTCTGATGACGGGCTTACACCCCACCAAAATTCTGCCAGGGCTACCGGGACCAGGCCATAGGTATAGGCAAAATGCAATAGCTTGGGAGCGGTGCATTCGCCGGCACCTGAGGGTGGTAGCTGACTTTCGCTGATATGGAAGATTTCAGCCAGGTTTTTTCGATGGCCCGAAGCATTGAGAAAATTATAATGCTCAAATAATCTTGACTGCAAAACAGCTGACATCTCCTTCCTTTTTTCTTTCAGCTCAATTATCTCTTTTTCAGCTTCCTGAATGCTCAGATTCAATTCTTCCAACACCCTTTGCCAGTGTTTCCTGCGGTCTTTAAGCAAATAGTGGTGTCGCATACTTTCCTTTTCTAGGCTCTGCAGGATGGCATTGCGTTCGGCCTCCGGAAGGTGCTGTGAAGCCTGCCGTTTCTCTGCCCTTTGTCTTTTGGCCTCATCATGGATACTTCTTGCATGGTGCAGGTCTTGGGCAGCGTCTGATTCCAGACGGGTCCTGCGGTCAAGCAAGGCCTTGTATCCGGGATCTGACTCCAGTACCGATATCCGGCGGCTGACAGTGTTGATCTCCTCCTCACCCTGCAGATAAAATCCACCGGGATCCAGAGTGTCAAAAACAGGAGGAACAAACCCTGAGATCTGTGTTCCGCTTTGCAGTTTACCGGAGAAAGCACTCAGGTATCCGATGGTCCCCTTTGTATCCCTGACTACCAGGACACCAAACATTTTGCCCAAAGCCGGGGTCACATCATCATCCAGGCCAAATGAATGTCTGAGGTCCATGCTTCCGGATATCCTGTCCTGAAGATGACGGGCAGCCATGACAGCCACTGGGTGCGGTACCGGGTCAAACGGATCGGGAAAGGCAGCAGGCAGCTCTTCATTCGTTATCGACGGTGACAGATACGCTATGTAATCCGAAATATTGTCCCTGATCTTGTTTAAACCATCATGCATGCCGGGGCAAAAATACTGATATGAAACACATTTGACCGCATGCCGGATATCAAATATTCCTTAAGCCATTAACCGCAAGGTGTATAAATAGGCAATTATTTTATACTTTTATCGGCAGTTAAACGGATATTTGTAAAAATAACAATCCAGGCATGAGGCAAACATCATTTCCGGCGATGAATTCAGGATCAGGACTGCTTGCAGCAATATGTTTGTGTGTGCTGTTGGTTTCAGGATGTCGTCGTCAGGTGGTCACTGTGCCGTACCAGGAAGACGAGATCACAAATGACACAGTAAGTTTTGAGGCCGGAGTAGCTGCAGGCACACTGAAAAACAGGGAGATAAATGAAGCATCAGGCATGGATATGTCCATCCGCTATCCCGGCATGCTGTGGACCCATAACGACTCAGGCGACAAGCCACAGTTGTACCTGATCGATACGGCAGCAAATCACCTCCGCACTTTTACAGTGGAAGACAGTCAGAACAGGGACTGGGAAGACATTGCTGTAGGACGTGACAAGGCCACGGGTATCAGCAGGATCTTTATCGCCGACATAGGAGACAATCTCTCGGTGTACGACCACGGCAGGATCTACGTCATTGACGAGCCTGCGACCAGTACCCCAGACAGTACCCTTAAACCCGGAGGCAGAATACTGTTCCGGTACCCTGACGGCAAGCGGGATGCCGAAACCATCATGGTGGATCCCGCCAGCAGCGATATATACCTGGTAAGCAAGCGGGAGACAAACGTGCATCTGTACCGGATCGCACACCCGTATAATTTCAGAGATACGGTCACAGCAGAAAAACTGATGGAGTTGCCTTTTACATACATCGTGGCCGGTGATATCTCAGATGACGGATCCGGCATTCTTATGAAAAACTATGACAAAATATGGTACTGGAAACACAGTAAAAACAGAACCATAGCAGAATCACTGCTCGCTACCCCGCAGGAATTGCCCTATAAACGGGAGCCTCAGGGAGAATCCATTTGCTGGGACACCTCTGGCAAAGCATTCTATACCCTCAGCGAGGAATCTCTGCTAAAGATCCCGCCAGTGCTGTACAGGTATGTCAGAAAGTAGTTAAGGTCTGATATCTTTTTGCCTGGCCTTTTGCATGGGGTTAGGTTTGTCCTTGTACTTGTGCTGTTTGAAGATCTGAAACCGTGTCGGCATTTCGCGGACAGGATACGAATTGTTTGATTCGTCGATGTCAGCGGTTTCCTTGTAAGGGTCAATGACAATGGATTTGACAACCTTGTTTTTAACAAATACCTTGCTGAACTTTTCTTCGTTGAGTCGCCATATCTCTACAGGGACCCGTTCGACTTCCCTGGTGCCGTCCTCATAAGTCCACTCTATGATGACAGGCATGACAAGTCCTCCCTTATTGCTGAAGTGGAGCTCGTAATAATTCTTTTTGTCGTATTTGGCTTCTTTTTCTTCCTTTGTCATGAGGCTATCGTATCTGAACTGAATAGTGACATCCACTGAATCTTCGGTTTCCCAGGGCCGGTAAGTATTGTAAAAATCGCTGACTGATGTGTCGCGTTCGACGGGGAAGGTGCCGAATTCAGCCCTGTTTCGCTGCCTTGTGAGAAAATCCTTAGGCTTCCTGATCACATTTTTCATGGTGTCCACCTTTTTTTGCGGATCCTTGTCCATGTCTACCTTGTACCACTGCACGCTGTCGAGTGAGATGTCCACGGCATCAATGCCATAAAACCATCCTCTCCAAAACCAGTCCAGGTCCATGGCACTTGCCTCTTCCATTGTGCGGAAAAAGTCATCGGGTGTCGGATGCCTGAAAGCCCACCTGCGACAATATTCCTTAAAGGCATGGTCAAACATTTTGCGGCCCATGATGGTCTCTCGCAGAATGTTGAGGGCCGTGGCCGGCTTATCGTAGGCATTGTTTCCGTAGTCTATGATGTTTTCACTGTTGGTCATAATGGGCTCCAGCTGGTTTTTTGGCCGTTTCATATAGTCCACGATGGTATGGGCCGGTCCGGACTCTGAAGGGTAATTATTGTCCCATTCCTGCTCCGTGATAAACTGCATAAAACTGTTGATGCCCTCATCAAACCAGGCCCACTGACGCTCATCGCTGTTGATAATCATGGGGAAGTAGGTGTGGCCTATTTCATGGATGATCACCAGGATGGCTGCATTTTTTGCCCTCTCGGTATAGGTGCCATCAGGCTGCCCGCGACCGGGATTAAAGGCGATCATGGGGTATTCCATACCATTTGCCGCCTCAACGGAAATAGCTACCGGATAAGGGTAAGGTATGCTGTATTTGGAATAGGTACGCAGGGTATGGTCCACCACTTTTGTAGAATATTTGTGGTAAATGGGATAAGCTTCCTTGCCGTACAGGCTCATGCACATGACCTTTTGACCGAGCTCGTTGTAGTGGGGCATGGCGTCCCAGGCAAACTTCTTGCTGGCAGTCCAGGCAAAATCCCGCACATTGACGGCTTTATATTTCCAGGTATACATTTTAGTGGATACAGGGGCAATTTCATTGGCTTTAGCCTCCTCCAGGGTGACAATGTCAAAGGGCTCCTTGCTGTTTTGTGCCTGCATCCATCGGGTATATTGTGACGGTGTAAGCACTTCTTTGTAGTTCTGGCACTGCCCGGTGGCCGCAACTACGTGGTCAGAAGGAAGCGTGATCTGCACATCATAGTCTCCAAAAGCGAGGGCAAACTCTCCCCTGCCTACGAACTGCTTGTTTTGCCACCCTTCGAAGTCACTGTACACACACATTCGCGGAAACCACTGTACCACTGTATACAGATAGTTGGCATTGTCTTCAAAATATTCATAACCGCCCCTTCCCCAGCTGGGGGTCTTCATTCGGTTGATCATATAATAATTCCAGTCTATATTAAAGACCACTTTTTTACCGGGCAGAAGGGGCTGTGGAAGGTCTATCCGCATCATCGTCTGATTGATGACGTAGGGGAGGTTCTGTCCTTTATCCGATGTGACTTTAAGTATGTTTACCCCATATTTTTCCAGTTTTTCGGCAGCCTCAAACCGGTCCAGCGTGCCTTCATTCATGACGTCAAACATCCTGGTGGCATTCATGTGATGTTTGGTGTTGGTTGGGTTGTGCTCATTTTCGTCAAGCTGAAGCCATAGATAGCTCAGTGCCACAGGTGAGTTATTGTGGTAGGTGATGGTCTCAGATCCGTCGATCCTTTGTTCTTTGGTGTTCAGACTGCACTTGATCCTATAGTCGGCTTTTTGCTGCCAGTATTTCGGTCCCGGAGCTCCATCGGCCCCCCGGTATTCGTTGGGTGAGCGAAGTATATTGTCAAGCTGCTCAAATTTCCTTGCATGGTTGGATCTTTCCTGCCCCATTACAGAAAACCATGATCCCCAGACAACCAAAGCTGTAATAACCGTTATTCTCATGCCAATTGATGGATTTTGTAAACCTTCAAAATTAAAAACATGTCGTAAATGTTTATCAATATTTCTACAAAATAAGAGTAAAATGTGACGAGTATTAGAATATCAAGGGAAAACCTGATTCGAGATAATTTCTGACAGGTTCTTCATAAAGTTTGCCGGAAAGGTGCAGTAACTTCAGGTACAGGTCCAGAGCGTCAAAAAATGCTGTATTTGTTTTTTTGTCGATGTTGAGTTCTTCGCGAACCATTTTTTGCTGGCTGACAGGGTCAAGCTTCCCGGACTCCAGGATCTTTGCCCGGAGTGTGAGGTAGTTTGGGTCGGCGGGAATGGTTCTGAGCTGCTCGTACATGGCCATTTTCCGAAAAAACTCAAGTTTGGCCAGCTTGAATTCTTCGACAGTTTTCCTGCTAATCACGGCAATGTCCCGCTCCGCGCAATCTTCTTGCGGGTGAGGATATCCGCCAGTTCGAGTTTTGTGGAACCCTTGTATGGAAACATAAGCCCGAACCCAAGCGAAAAACGGTTTTCCGGGATCAGGTCTTCCCGCACGGTATACCTTGCCTGGATAAAGTCAAATATTTTTGCTGCATTGGCTTTTTCGGCACCATAGGAGGCATCAAGATATTGTAACTGGGCTTGTTTTATCCTTGTTTCGAAGAGGCTGGCAGTATCAATATTGAGGTCCGTGATGAGGTTTTTTACTTCATCGGGGCGAAGGCTTACAGGTCTGACCGCAGCCATTGTGTCTCCGAGCAATAAGCCACTCAGATCTCGTGTGTGTATCCTTTTATCTTGGATGTCTGCTTTTAGAGAGAGTATCGCCGCCTTCAGCTCCAGGTAATCTGACAGGTCAGCCGGCCTGCCGGATGCCAGTATTTGTTCGGTGACATTGTGCTGTTTTTCGGCCAGGATCAGATCATTTTGCAAAAAGACCTCCTCGGAATGCAGCCTAGCCAGACGAAGGTACCGTTTGTAAACTTCGTAAATGCCCTCCCGCCTGAGTGACAGAGCCTCCTCATCCTGGATGCCGAGAAAAGCCTTTTGCTTGTCAATTAGTGACCGGCGTTGCTTCAGCGTGTTAAATGAGGCACGCAGCGAAAACTGCTGCCTTGCCAGTGTCATCCGGTCTGTAAGAGGCCTCAACTCCAGTTTTTCGAGCAGCGGCAATTTATAGTCCTTACTGACAGTACCGGGGCTGAAACTGTAGAATACACCGGGGCTGGGGGAATCTATCGTCTTTTTCAGCACAGATCCGAAGTCAGAAATCTGCGATGATACCTGCCCGGCAAAAAAAAGAAACAGGCCGCATAACAATATGTGTCGATTATGTGCGATAGCAGGCCTCATGACAGTCCTTTTGGCCTGATCTTCAATACCTCCTTCTGCAGAAAAGCATTGCCCGGGCTAATCTTTATATATACCTCCACGCCATAGGTTTTTACGTCAGCCAGTTTTCGGAATTTTTCGGGTATCTCAATAATTCGCTGCCCTTTGGTCACAATGATGCCCTTGATGCTTTTG
>JAGVTV010000039.1 GCA_019136675.1 Bacteroidota bacterium | reverse complement strand
ACCTGATCGTCAGGATGCCCGCTCCTATCCCTCACTCTTTTTATAAGGTAACCCACCGACCGATACCCAAGCCATAAAAGTACCCCAAAAACCTTGCAAGATACATGGTATGGAAAGGTTAGGTACAGTCACGGATAATCATTTTGTTTTATTTAATAGCATGGAACTTGTTTATATACACTACAAATTTATAGCACCATCACCATTTTTGCAAGGTTTTTGGGGTACTTTTATGGCTTGGGTATCGGTCGGTGGGTTACCTTATAAAAAGAGTGAGGGATAGGAGCGGGCATCCTGACGATCAGGTCAGGATAAAGCGGATAGCCCGACCCTGACCGAAGTGTCAGGGGCACTCCCAAAAAAATCAGATGATCTCGTCCAGTCTTACTTCCCGGTCAAAAACGACCTTGCCTGTGTCTGTCCTGACAATGCTGCCGCAGGCGACAGTGGGGTCGTGCTCAAAAAACAGGTAGTGGGTACCGTCAGTGGCTCTTTCATGCAGGATTTGCCTTTCTTTCAGGCTTTCGAGGGGTCTCACATCGTACGCCATGACATAAGGCAGGGGTATATGGTGGTGGCTGGGAAATAGGTCGGCACAGTACACCAGCGTATTGCCGGAGGGAAGGTTTATATAGGGAATCATCATAGCCTCTGTGTGGCCGTACACAAAGCCCAGACGGATGCTGTCAGAAAACCGGATGCCCTCCTCTGTGTCGATAAAACGGAGGATGCCCCTATCTCTGAGCGGGACGAAATTTTCTCGCAGGAAGGAGGCTGCTTCGCGGGCATTGGGGTTGTATGCCCACTGATAATGTCTTTCGTTGGTCCAGTATACGGCATTGGCAAAGGCAGGCACTATGTCGCCCCGGCTGTCAAACCGAAGAGCTCCTCCCACATGGTCAAAGTGGAAGTGGGTCAGAAGCACATCGGTAATGTCTTCAGGGGTCAATCCCACGGCAGCCAGTGAATCTTCAAAAGAGACCGTGTCGTGCGGGTAGAAATGGCTGCGGAATTTTTCATCCTGCTTGTTGCCCACGCCGGTATCAATCAGGATCCTGCGGTCGCCGTCTTCCACCAGCAGGCACCGCATCTGCCATGTACAGAGATTATCGCTGTCAGCAGGATTGAGTTTGTTCCACATTCTTTTGGGTACGACGCCAAACATGGCTCCTCCGTCAAGTTTGAATTTACCTGTCTCTATGATGTGAAGTTTCATGGCTTGCGTTAATTATGGGTCAGAATCCTATTTTTTGTTTTTCTGCATTTTTTACATTGGCTGCCAGGTGGATCATACTTATGGCTGTATGAGCCGCCTCAATGCCTTTGTTGCCGTGTCGGCCGCCTGCCCTGTCGAGAGCCTGCTGGTGGTCATTGGGTGTGAGTACACCAAAAATCACCGGCTTGCCGGACATGACGCTCAGTGTCATGATACCCCCTGCTACGGCATTGCTGATGTATTCGTCGTGTTTTGTCTCACCTTTGATGACACAGCCCAGACAAATGACAGCATCGAGCTTGTGGTTGGACAGCAGGATTTTGGCTGCTACCGGGAGTTCAAAGGCTCCGGGCACCTCTATGCTTATGAGGTCTGAGTCGGCACAGCCATGTTTTTTCAGTTCGCTTATACAGCCATCCCTGAGAGTTTGGGTGATGTCACGGTTCCAGGCTGCTGTGACGATTCCTATTTTAACCTTGTCCAGTGGCCTGATCTGTATATCCGGGACAGACAGGTTTTTTTCCTTTGAAGCCATATCTGAATGGTGATTTTATGAATAAAAAAAGGCAGAATGGTAACACCGATCCTGCCTTTTTGGTTTTATTTGTTTTTGAACCGAAGATTACTGTTCCACCCTGGAAAGCAGCTTTTCGGCATTATTGGCCTCCGGCGAATCCGGATATTTTGTTTTGATGGATTGCAGTTGTTCGGCAGCTTCTTTTGCCTTTCCTTCTGCCTGATACATCATGGCTACCTTAAACATGTAGTACGGTGTAAGTACATCGTTGTCGGCCGCCCCTGCTGCCTTTTTGTACAGGTCCATGGCTTTTTCCTTGTTGCCAAGTTCTGCATAGGCATCGCCGAGAGCTCCGGTTTTCGTTACGGAAGTGACATTGTCTGAGGCTGAATAGCCCTCAAGATAGTCTACAGCTTCCTGGTATTTACCGAGGTTGAGGTAGCAGACCCCTGCATAGTATTTGGCGAGGTTGGCAGCCTTGGTACCGCTGTAATTGTCTGCAATACCCAAAAATCCGTCAAACCCTCCGCCCGGATTTTCCAGAGCCAGGGCAAATGAATCTTTGGCAAACATTTCCTCAGCCTTATACATGGAATTGGCGGCGTCTTTCTCCCTGGGTCCGATGTAGAGGTACTTGTATGCAAAATACAGGGCTGCGAGTAATGCAATACCTATAAGTACGTAACTGATCAGTTTCTGGTTTTTTTCAAAAAAATTGTCACTGCTTATCTGACTTCCTTTGACCTCCACTACATCAACCACTTCATCGGTATTGGCGGCAGGCCTGGTTTTTCTTTGAGCCATAATTTAGATTTTAAAAAATTTCCGCAAAAGTAATAATTTCAAATTGATTCGCACCAAAATGTTTTAAGTATATTGAAATTTTGTCATTTGTGCCGTCATAAAGCCATGCCACCCGATAAGTGCCTACCGGTCGTACATCCTGAGTATGCCTTTGTCCAGGGGTGTGTTGCCCGTTTTCATCCAAGCAGGCATAGGAGCCTGACGAAGGTAAAAGTCAAAAAACTGTTGCATCCTGATGTTGAAGTCCAGGCGATTTTGCCATTTGACCGGCCAGTGGGGCTCGCCGTTGTAATTGAGGAGCCACGCCTCCTTGCCAAGTCTGCGTAATGCCATGTAATACTCAATGCCCTGCTCCCAGGGTACGGCTCCGTCGTGGTCATTGTGCATAATCAATACCGGAGTAGTTACTTTGTGCATGTGGTAGACAGGCGAATTTTTGTGGTACAGGCTGGGATCGTCCCACAGCGTGACTCCGAGGCGGGACTGGGCCTTTTCATACTGGAACATACGGCTCATGCCGGATTCCCACCTGACTCCCCCGTAGGCACTGACCATATTTACTACCGGGGCCCCGGCCTCTGCACACCTGAATCTTCCGGTCTTAGTGAGCAGGTAGGCCACCTGGTATCCGCCCCAGCTGTGTCCCTGAAGGGCCATACGTGATTCGTCGATATAACCCAGTTTCAACAGGGCATCCACGCCGCTCTCAACAGCATTGTAGCAGTCTTCACCGGGTTGGCCCGTAGTGTAGCTGATGTCCGGATTAAATATGACATAGCCATTGTTGGTGTAATACGTATAATTTATAGATGACCGGTGGGCTTCCGGAGCCCGGTGCCGGTGCAAGTCCTGTGACGACCTCTCGTAAAAATTGACAATCAGGGGATATTTTTTGTCAGGGTCAAAATCGGGCGGAAAAAAGAGCATACCCTCGTTTTTAAGGCCGTTCAGGTTTTTCCAGACAAATAGTTTGGCAGTCCCCCAGCCGTACTCATCCTGCCAGGGGTTGGCATGGGATATTTTTTTAATGCCGGTAAATGAACTATCCGCCAAAAGCAGGTCGGGGAAAACCTGGAAGTTTTCACGGGTGAACACATACTTCTCAGCCTTGCGGGCCTTGTCGGGACGCCTGGTAAGCGAATAACTGCCTCCGGTGACATTCCTGATTACATGGGTCTTCATGTCCCAGAGGGCATAGGACTCTGACTTGTCGGTTTCTGAGGTCAGATGCAGCAGCTGGTATTTGGAGGTGTCTATGCCCTGATTTTCTTCATCGGTATCAATCAGGCGATACACAAAATTTGATTCACGTCCCTGGGTAAGTCTCACGCTCCCGAGCGGATTGGACGGGTCGATCTTCCAGATGTCGTAGCGGTCATAGACCAGGACGGAGTGGTCGCCATTGGTCCAGCCTGCGATGCCGTAAGGACCGGCCTTCTGCGGTACATCATTGAGCTCGTCATGGTATTTGGTATCAGACCACAGTCCCAGTACCCCGAGCAGTGATTTTTGGCTGTCGTACACTTTCCAGATCGAATCCTGCCTGTTCCACCAGAAGATGTATCTGCCTTGCGGCGAAAAGGAAGGATTCCCTGATTCGCCGGTGGAAAGGAGGTTTTGGGAGTGATTTTCTGTATCGTACAGGATGAGATCTGCGGCATTTTCGCCCAGCCATGTGACCGTCTTTAGGTAGGGTCTTTCCCGGAGCTGAAGGAATAAGCGACCGTCGCCTTTAAATGAGGTCATGCACCGTGTCGTGTCTTCGTTTTCCAGGCGTACCACTGTATCCAGCGTCATATCAAACAGTGTCAGGTAGGATTTTTTTCTATCCTCCTCCTTTCGTGCATCCATCTGGGTGTAAAGTCTGGGAGAGTCGTGGTGCCAGATCTCCACATTTACGACTTCGTCCTCCAGTAGGGTAGTGTCCCTGACAGGTCTGACTGGAGCCATGCCAAAAAACATCCTCTTGCCCGATTCCGAAAATGTGATACTGCGGTCAGTACTGGCCACCAAGCCGTTTTTAACCCCATTCAGGCTGCTGAGGTCTGTTGTGCGGGCTACTGAGTCAATGGCAGTTGCGTACAGGAGGCTGTAGGGTTTCTGTATGGCGTCTGATTTTTCTTTCAGTGCCAAAAACGCAAAAACACGTCCTGATTTTTCACAGGAGAGGTTTTCAACTTTATGGAGTGCGGTTGCAAGTGATGTTTCGGCACCGGTTTCCACGTTGCGGCGTATCACCTCCCACCTGGCTGTGCTGTCTCCTGTACACCTTGTGTATAGCATGTACGGAGATTCTTCAGCCAGTTTGTAGGTTCCTGCCTGCATCAGCGTATCTTCCCTGCCAGTGGCTAGGTGACGGATGATGAGCGTCTGTTTTTCGCAGGGTGGTTTTTTGGTTGGTCTGGAGTCAGTGGAGTCCTTTTTTTCAGCTGGCTTGCTCTTGAGTGTGTAGGCGAGGATACCGCTGTATCGTCCGGGCACTGAAAATTCCTTTATGTCCGGAATTTCGGAAGTGTTCCCGCTGCGGACATCCACCACGACCAGTGTATCTGCAGGCATCTTGTCTTTAGGAGTCTTCTTTCTTTTGAGGCTACGTATGCTGTCATCAGCCAGGCCTTTTGAAAAAATGACAAACCTGCCGGAAGGATCGAGGATTTGTTTAGTAGCACGGGGGAAGGTAAAGGAAGAATCTCTATTGCCGTCATATACATACAGTGTCTTGTCGCCGAGTTCTTTTTCGAGCGTGTAGATTACTGTTTCCCCGCTGTCAGAAATGGCAACGTTTCTTATCTTGTTCCACCGGCTGTACACTTCGGGTGTCATTGTCTTTTTGGTTTGGCCAAAGACAGGTACCTGAAAATTCCATATGATAAAAAACGCTGATATTAATTTTAGTGTTACTATAAATGACTTTGCTGATAAATCCATATTTTGCAAAAAATTAAGGTCTAGTGCTCTGTAAAGATAAAAAACTTAATTATTTGTGGTTCTTTTTGAATATCTCTTCGTTAAAAAGCCTCGCCGAAACATAAAGGATGCTGTGTCCAGCGGCCACAGTTCGCAGCTAAAATCGTTTGCGACGATTTCTTAACGCAGCTCATGTTTTTTGCCTTGAAATATCCAAAAATACCTCACAACTTAATTTAACTCTTTATCTTGACAGAGCACTGGTATTCAGATGGTAAATGTACAATTTTAAATAAAACCACAGGGATGATTAATGTAGGATTGATAGCACATGACGGTAAAAAGCCTGAAATGGTCTCTTTTGTAGTGGCCAATAAGGACTTCCTTTCCAAAACAAAGATTTTTGCCACCGGCACCACCGGAGGCCACATTGCCAGAGAGGGGTTTCAAGTAGAATGCCTTCTTTCCGGACCCAAAGGAGGGGATGCTCAGATAGCAGCCTTGCTGGCAACGGGACAAATAGATGTAGTCATATTTTTCAGAGACCCGCTCGACAAACACCCGCATGAGCCCGATGTGCAAATGCTCATGAGGCTCTGTGATGTACACAATGTACCGCTGGCCACCAATCCGAGGACAGCTTATTACATCCTGAAAGGGATCGAATGTACCATGGCTCATAAATAGCAGTTGGCCGCAGGATGAAAAACGAAGATTTTAAAGCCATATCCGACACTATACCCCATGAGCCCGGAGTATACCGTTTTCTGGATTCGGACGGAACCATCCTCTATGTTGGCAAGGCCAAAAGCCTCAAAAACAGGCTGACCTCTTACTTTGGCGATAAAAAACACACCCAATACAAGACTGTGCTGCTGACCAGAAATGCTGACCGTATAGAGTTTACAGTGGTGGAGACCGAGCACGATGCCTTGTTGCTTGAAAATTCACTGATAAAGAAATTTCAGCCCCGGTACAATGTGATGCTCAAGGACGGCAAATCCTACACATATATTTGCATTAAAAATGAACCGTTTCCAAGGGTGTTTTTTACCAGGAGGATGATCCGCGACGGCTCGGTTTACTTCGGCCCGTATACTTCCAAGTACAGGGCAAACATTCTGCTGGAAATCATCAAGAAACTTTTTCAGCTGCGTACCTGCCATCTCGCCCTCACCCCGGAGAGTATATCCAAAGGTCGGTTTAAAGTATGCCTTGAGTACCACATAAAAAACTGTCTCGGGCCATGCGAGGGCTTTGAGTCCATGCAGGAGTACGACATAAAGATCGAGCAGGTCAGAAACATTCTCAAGGGCAACCTCGGCAGTGTCAAAAAGTATATCACAGACACCATGAAGGAGCATGCCAGGAAGATGGAATTTGAACAGGCACAACTTCTCAAGGAAAAACTGATTGCATTTGAGGACTATCAATCCAGCAGTACTGTGGCGAGTACAACCATCCGTGACATTGATGTCTTTGCGATACATAGGGACGAGCAGATGGCCTATGTCAATTACCTCAAGATATGTAACGGTGCCCTCATCAATACAGACATCATGGAAATGCAGATGAACCTCGACGACGATCCCGCTGATCTGCTGGGATATACCATTCCATTGGTGAGAGAGCGGTTTGACAGCACGGCTCCCGAAGTGATTGTTCCTGTAGAGGTGACCCTGCCGGATCCCTCCCTTACGGTCACGATTCCCCAAAGGGGAGACAAAAAAAAATTACTCGAACTCGCCGAAAACAACATCAGCTATTACCTTAAGCAAAAGAAAAGAGACGAACTCAGTCATCAGAAAAAGGTGTCTTCAGCAGAGCGGATACTGACTACCCTTAAAAATGACCTCAGGATGGATGCGGTGCCTTTGCATATAGAGTGTTTTGACAATTCCAATATCCAGGGTACCCATCCGGTATCCAGTTGTGTGGTGTTTAAAAATGCCAAGCCAAGCAACAAGGATTACAGGCATTTTAATGTAAAGACCGTCACGGGGCCCAATGACTTCGCCTCTATGGAGGAAGTGGTGTATCGCAGGTACAGGAGGCTGCTGGCCGAGGAGAAGCCACTGCCCCAGCTGATCATCATCGACGGAGGCAAGGGCCAGCTGAGTGCTGCATCCGCCAGCCTGGAGAAATTGGGCATCCTCGGCAAGGTCACAGTCATAGGTATAGCCAAAAGGCTGGAGGAGATATATTTTCCCGGTGATTCACTGCCACTATATATTAATAAGAAATCGGAGTCCCTCAAACTGATTCAGCAGGCCAGAAATGAGGCACACCGGTTTGCTATTTCCTTTCACAGGGACCAGAGATCAAAAAACTTTCTGGGCACTCAACTCACCAATATTCCGGGTATAGGCAAGGCTACTGCTGATAAACTGCTCAGGGCATTTGGCTCGGTAGTCAGGATCAGGGAGGCAGACCCGGCGGAGGTGGAGAAGGTCGTGGGCAAAGCCAATGCAAAAAAAATACTTGAATTTTTTGAAGAATGATAAACAATAAAATATGAACAGCCAGTTTTCTCCGGTTATAGCCGGTACGATGTTGTGGGGATCTTTCGGACGCAAGCTCAATACCCATGACATGGCCCATCTTATCCGCCACTGTGTGTTAAATGGCATCCATACCTTTGATCATGCAGACATCTACGGAGGGTACACCACTGAGGCCGATTTTGGGACCGCATGGGTGGCTTCAGAGGTAAAAAGGTCAGATATTCAGCTGATATCCAAATGCGGCATTAACATGATCTGTGATGCCAGACCCTTTAAGACCGGTCATTATGACCATTCCATGGACCATATCATAAGACAGTGTGAAGCATCCCTCACTAATCTCGCTACCGACTACCTTGACTTGCTGCTCATCCACCGGCCCAGTCCCCTGATGGATCCGCATGTGGTGGCTGAGGCGGCTACAAAACTTAAAGAGCAGGGAAAGATCCTTGCCTTTGGCGTATCCAATTTTACTCCGTCACAGACAGATCTCCTCAGACAACTCATACCGGTGGAGTACAATCAGATAGAGTTTTCTGTAACCCATCACTCCCCGCTGACCGACGGCAGTCTTGACCACATGATGCTGCATAAAATCAGACCTATGGCGTGGGGTCCTATGGGTACGGTGTTTAAGCACCAGGACGAGCAATCCAGGAGAGTTAGAAAGGTCACCGCGGAACTGGCCAGAAAGTATGAGGTAGAAGAAGACACCATCCTGCTGGCATGGATCCATGCTCACCCCTCCGGCATTATCCCGGTCGTGGGCACAGCCGACGAGCTTAGGATAAGCAAGCTGAGACAGTCCCTGGAGGTTCGGCTGGAGCTGGAAGAGTGGTTTACCTTGTATCAGGCCGGTAT
>JAGVTV010000227.1 GCA_019136675.1 Bacteroidota bacterium | reverse complement strand
TATCTTTTTTCTATTTTCAGGTGAGTCGGTTTTAAATGGGAAAAGCTCAATATTCCCTCCAGTTGGATTTAAACTCCCAAAGCTTCCACCTGGTGGATTGAATAAATCGAAAAGGGTTTTTTGGTTGTTGACAACAATTCCAACTCCTGCATCCATATACCTCCATGCCCATGAGGATGACCAGTTTACATTTTGTACTATGTATCCAGCTTTATCGTCTTCTTCCCAAAGTTTATTTTTTATTTTAATATTAAAATACTCCTTGCCAAACTCAAATTTCCTTTCTGTCTCCTCACTGATCTCCAGGTCAGAAAATTCATTTTGGCTAAACTGGAAAAAGTGGCTTTGGTTCCAGCCTTCGGCTTCGTCTGGAAGGTAGGCAAAAGAGGCGGAAGACCATTTGTATCCTTCAATGGGCGTACTATCGGGGCTTACTCTCCAGTAATAAACCCTGTCGGCAACTGCAGGCAGGGAAGGTTTATAGGTAATAAGGCCACCTGTTGATTCCACTTTTGAAGTTTCGAGTAACGGGCTATTAAAATAGGCTGTGGTATCTATCTGGAAAACATAAGAACCTTTTGCCAAAGGCACAGAACCTGTTGAGGCTTTGAGTATCAGGTGATCGGGTGTATTGATCATCGCAAAATCGGGAGGATAGATGGCTGTAGCCACATTGTCGGTTACATAAAACTCAAATCCCTGCACACCGTTAATGACCAGATTGTTGTTGTTTTCGCCAGCTGGAAGCGGGCCTTCTGAGATTTTGTTTTCAGGGTCGATTTTGGCTACAAGTGTGTTTTTACCTACGGAGTGCGGACCATAATTTTTCAAATCCAGAACGACCTTTTGCATATTGGCTATTCCAGGCAGCCTTAATTTAATGGTATCAGCAACCTTACCATTTGGCAAAATATGTAAAAAAAGCAAGTCAACTGAATCAAGCAAATAAACGCCCAGGTTTGCCACATTCAATTCAATTTTATAGTCTACGGCAGAAGCCTGAACAGTCGAAGGAATGGTACGTACAGATTTTTCTTCAAAAAGATAATCCGGTAATTTTTCCAGATATAGTTTAATAGCGGGATCTCCATGATAGGTCAACTGGGCGTACAAAGCCAACTCGGCAAACTGTGTATATCGGTTTTGGTATGCCAGATAAGTTATCACCTCCCCAACTGTCTTATATCTAAATCTATTAAGCCATGTATCATAAAACCTATAACCGTATGAGGACAGGGATGAAATAAAGGCTGTTCCTGTGGATGCAAAAAATGATATCGATCCCTTATCTTTCTCCAAAACAAAAGATTCACTAATACCTTTTCCGACTCCATGAAGATTTCCGGAATAACATCCGAAAGAATTTATCAGAGGATATTTGCCATAATTGTTGTAATTTTTTGGGTTTTGTATGGAAAAGTCCCAGGTGGTGCTTCCTGAATGCCCAAAAAAGTTGATCAGAGAAACCCCGTCTTCAAAGAGGCCGGTGATTTCTTCGTTGACACTAAACTGGACCACATCGTATGTATTTTTGTAATAAGACCTTACATCGGCCCCGTAAATGGTATCCTTAAGAATATTGGCCATATTATTCAGCCCGTTTTGTATGGCTGTTTGCTCAAAATCATTTTTTCCCCCACCAAGGTGTAAAACACGTTTGGTCCAGTATTTAGCATCAATGGTTTGATCAGCTTCCAGTGCCTTTTCGTACAATTTTACCTTGTCCAAATAATTCCTGATGTCATCCGGGGTACGGGCTGCCAACCTGCCAATGGCATAAAACGGGTCAGGAAAATTTCTTTCGGAGAAAAGCATATTGTCAGACCCAACATAACCAAATGTCGGTATAAAAAACAATTTATTCTGATTATTAAGTACATCGCTTTGGGTTCTCATAGAGGGATATTCCACCCCTTTGCCCAGGATCATTACAAAGCGTGCAGACTTCCAGTTTGTTTTAAGGTATGATGCCATATTCTTAACGGACTGGAAGTGTCTGTCAATGCCATACCCAAAATGGTCGTAAATATCCTGGATCTCAATAAGTTCTGTCTTATAGCTTCCGCCCTCGGGGCTGCTCCTGTAATCAGCGTATTCCTGCACGTAGTCAGGACCAAAATTATACAGGTTTTTATTGGAAATGATGATGTAATTACTGCCTTTGTCGTTAAAGGATCTGGGTTTAAAAACGGAAATAGACGGGATGGTTTTATAGCCTGTGATGGTATTGGTCAGGGCATAGCCAGTCTCAGAAGCCACCGGATTGACAATGGCCAGTACTTTATTTCCCGATCTTCCAGTGGCATACCTAAGCCTGTTTTTGAAGTCGTATAGGTAAACTTCAGTCCCTTCTGTATTGAAGTCTGAAATCTGAAGTAATCTTTTGGAAGAGGAGCTTCCCATAGAAAACAAATAGGAAGGCTTGTTGTCAAATGTGAATGATCTGGGATATGTGAGGGAAGCATAGGCTATGATGTGCCTGTCGTTGGCTGAATTGACGTTTTTAAGGCCAAGGGTATTGGAAGCCGAGATCTCCTGCTTATTTAGCGTATAGGTAAACTGATTTGTCGATTTGGCGCTGGTAACAACGGTTTCCTTCAGCTGGCCATTCCAGGTGATCTCAACTCTAGCCTGCTGATTGTTTTGCCCGAGTCTGAAGGATAAGACCGGCTGAGGCCCTGATTCAACAAAAGATGATGTCTGCAATGTGGTGCTTGAAACCTGGAGCGTCCCCGATGCAAAACCTTCTGATGGTTCAAAGTATGAGTTTCTTACATCGCCGTCCACATTCTTAAAAAAAGTGGAAGAGTAGACCACTTTGTCTGTATGCAGGTAGTAGGCAAAAGGGGTCAGAGTGGTGGAAGAATAGTCGGGATTTATCTGGGTGTACCGAAGGTTTACCGTTTCAGGCGATAGGGTGAGAAAGTAAGCGTTGGTGTCAGACACCAGTGAATACTCGGTATTAAGGAGGTCTTTTTTCCAGTCGCTGTAGAGAAGGGAATCAAGGCCTATTGTGTTTTTTTCACCATAAAACTCAAACCATGCTCCGGGGCCAAAGGCAGAGTTGCTGGTATGTATGGCGTGTTCTGTTCCGAAGTTGATAAGACGAAGGTCACCTGCAGACACGGGCCCGTGAGACCATCCGGCTGAGACCAGGTCCTCATAGGTAATTCTGTAAATGCCGTTATCGGCCACCTTGAGCTTGTAATAGACTTTTGAGGGATTGATCCATTCTATGCCTGTTTTCTGCTGTCCGAAGATAAACGAGTTTAAAAGGACCAGGACCAAAGTACCCGATAAGCGGTTAAACATATTCATATTATGAAAATATTTAATGTGTTTTGTTTTATCAATGAAAATATAACGACAAAAATATGCCAATATTATAAATTGCCATCTGATGTCTGATAATTTTTTTTCTCCCTGTACCTGAAATCAACGAACAGATCGTACTACGGACTCGTGGCCCTGTCCTGTATCTGAACTATAAAACTGGATTAAGACGTATAAAAACCCGGATCGACACAAAATTGACAATAAAAAATCCATTATTCTTCAATGACCAGTTTGAATCCTACTCCATGAATATTGTCCAACTTGATCTTAGGGTCTCCTGACAGATATTTTCTCAGCCTGCTGATGAAAACGTCCATGCTGCGACCGAGGAAGTAATCGTCTTCGCCCCACAGTTTTTCGAGGATGACGCCCCTTTTTACCACATTGTTCTTGTGGTCAAGGAGCATTTTTAGCAGGTCGGCTTCTTTTTGAGTCAGGTTTCTTTTATCATCGCTGAGGCTCAGGGTGAGGTTCCTGTAGTCAAACTGGTAGTTGCCTACCTTGTAAATGTCATTCAGGGAAACAGACACAAATTTTCTGCGAAGGAAAACCTCTATTTTCAGTATCAGCTCCTCTATGCTGAAAGGCTTGGTGATATAGTCATCCGCACCGATCTTCAGGCCATGGATTCGGTCTTCCTTCATAGACTTGGCCGTAAGAAAGAGGATGGGCACATTGGGGTCGGAGGCCCGGATCTTTTCAGCTATCGAAAACCCATCCATTTTAGGCAACATGACATCAAGGATACACAGGTCGTAATGTCCGGCATAAAATGCATCTACTGCACTTTCTCCATCCATATAATGGTCCACCTCATAGCCATGCAACTCCAGGTTGTCTTTGGTCACAAAGCTGAGAGTCTCGTCATCTTCCACATACAGGATTCGTGATTTATCGTTCATTTTTCAGTATGTTTAGGTATAGTGATGGTAAATTCAGACCCTTTGCCGGGTTCTGACTGTACTCCAATCTGCCATCCATGGGCATTGCAAATATTTTTGACATAAAACAATCCAAGGCCAAATCCTTTTACATCGTGAACATTGCCGGTGGACACCCTGTAAAACTTGTCAAAAAGTTTTTTCTGGTTTTCCCTGTCAATGCCGATTCCATGATCTTTGACATGTAATAACACATGATTTTGCTCTTCGTTTAATGAAAGCTCCACAATCGGGTCATTTATGCTGTATTTTATGGCATTGTCGATCATATTGGCCACCACATTGACCAGATGGAGTTTATCGGCATAGACCGTAACCTTGTTTTCGGATGGTAAAAAGGAAAGTCGGCCCTGCTTCATTTTGAGCGATTCGTTATTGACAATCTCCCTGAGGAGGGAGTTAAGTTCAATGTCTTCCTTTTTCAGTTCAAACCTATCTCTCTCGAGTCTGGCTACGTTCAGGACTTTTTCCACCTGTTGGTTTAACCGCTGATTTTGATCCCTGATGATCTGTGTGTATCTGCTCAGCCTCTCATTGGACTTGAGGTGAGGGTCGTTTGACAGAAAGTCAGCTGCTATCTTAATGGAGGAAATCGGGGTTTTGAACTCGTGGGTCATGTTGTTAATAAAATCTTTCTGAAGCTCAGACATCCTTTTTTGCTCCAGGATGACCCACATGCTGTACAGGAAAAATACAATAGCCAGTACAGAAAGGAGGGTAAGGGTTAGTGCCATGTTGCGATTTGCCAAAAGAAAGCTTTCACGCTTTGGAAACCTGACCACAAAATAGTAGATCAGGTCATTGAACTTGGGGAGGTTTGCCGACCTTTTAATATTGTATCCTTTTTCGCCGGGTTCAGGACTGCAATAGTTTCCGTATACAAGTTCGTCTGAAGAACAGTCATAGACGGCATATTCAAAAGCAATATTGAGGGATTGTTTGTCCATTTCCGTGAGAAGATACTGTTCAAGTATGTTGGCATCGATGGCACTGTTGATGTTGACTGCGTAATAATTGGACGACCGTC
Source organism: Bacteroidota bacterium (assembly GCA_019136675.1). GTDB lineage: Bacteria > Bacteroidota > Bacteroidia > Chitinophagales > Saprospiraceae > OLB9. The sequence continues at coordinate 3,676 of JAGVTV010000227.1, read as the reverse complement.
GCTGTACCAGGTTTGATTTCGGAAGTTGTGTTTTATTAAATTTTGACATTCTGGTGGCTACATTCCGCAGGACGATATGGACGGTCTGGTCAAACTCCTTATCCTTGATGTCCCAGGTCTTGAGCAGCCAATAAGACTGTATAAACAGAATGCCGATGATGGAGAGACCTCCCAGGATGATTATTCTTCTAATGAGATGATTGGGCACAGGTTAAAAAATATACCCAAAGATAAGTAAAAAGAAGATATGTTTTTAAGATGCTAACGTATCGGGGGAATATGGCATGGTGTGTAAATCCCATGAAATTTGTAATTTTGCCCCAGGAATGTACAGGACCTTCATACATAAAGCCATCAGGATATGGGTACTCGCTTCGCTGCTGGTGCTGTCTTTTACGGGCATCGGGCAACAGAGACAAAACCCATTTGAAGTAAAGCCCAGGCTTAAAAACATCAGGGTACAGGATACGGTCAGGACCCAACCGGCCGTAGTACCGGCTCTGGTCAGGGACACACTCACCCCGCCCTTGCCGGCAGATAGCCTGGCAGCCACCAGGGCAGAAGAAAAACGGAGTGATATAAACAACCCGTTTGAGGTGGACCATGTGCCTCAAAAAAAGTCTTCCATCGCCAAAAGGTCAGAAAAAATGAAGGAACAGGCGGAAGCGACCAAAACTTCTAACGGATTTATTTTCTGGTTTTTGTTGCTGGCGTGCGGGCTGCTGGCCATAGTCATCAATACCAGCCAAAAGGCGATCGGGCTTATCTACAAGGCAATACTCAACGAAAATGTCCTAAAGTTGCTCCAAAGGGAGGAAAGTACAAAAGCGTCTTCGTATCTGGTCCTGCTGTATATCATATTTACAATTAATCTGGGTGTATTTGTATACCTGTGCGTGGCACATTTCGGAGGGCCCCGAGGAATCACTGTATTGCTCTTGTTTCTGGCGGCAGTGGCTGTCATATACATGATCAGGCATGCCGGGCTGGCAGTATGTGGCAAGATCTTTATGGTAGAAAAGCAGACGAGTCTGTACAGTTTTACGGTTATGCTATTTAACCAGTTTGCCGGAATTTTGCTTATTCCTGCCAATTTCTTATTGGCTTTCGGGCCTTTGGCCTATCATCAGGCGATAATCTGGATATGTCTTATAATACTGGGAATGCTCATATTCCTGAGGACAGTTAGGGGAATTTTTATAGCTTCAGAATTTCTGACTGATAGGATATTTCAAATTTTTATATACCTTTGTGCCTTCGAAATTGCTCCTATGTTAATTTTGATAAAGACGGCGATGAACCTGGGGCATTGAGACAAAAATTGTTGTAAACTTAAAGGAGTAAATGGCAACCAAGAGCACCGCATCACAGGCAGGTACCCAGTATGTAGAAAAGTACAATCCTGTGAAATCACTTTTAATTTCCCAACCAAAACCAGAAGACAAGTCACCCTATTACGAACTCGAACTTAAGTGGGGACTTAAGATCGACTGGAGGCCGTTTATCCAGGTGGCACCTGTCACGGAAAAAGAGTTCAGAAAAAACAGGATAAATCTGGGAGAATTTCCCTGTGTGATCTTTGCCAGCAAGGGGGCTGTTGACAATTTTTTCCGACTGGCAGAAGAGACAAGAGCCAGAATATCACAGGAGACGAGGTATTTTTGTCTGACTGAGACCATTGCTAACTATCTACAGAAGTTCATTCTGTACAGGAAAAGGAAAGTGTTTGTGGGCAAAAGAGTAGCGGAGGACCTGGCTCATTATTTCAACAAATACAAAAATGAAAGATTCCTGCTTCCCTGCAGCAACCTGGGATCTACTGAAATAGTCAGCTATCTGGAAAAACTCAACATAAACCATACGGAGGTCATTATCTACAATACGGTATCCGCAGACCTTTCAGACCTTAGCGATGTGTTTTATGATGTCCTGGCGTTCTTTTCGCCGCAAGGCATCGAATCGTTGTTTGAAAACTTTCCGGACTTCAAACAAAACAATACCCGGATAGCTGTTTTTGGCAATACGACCTGCAAAGCTGCCGAAGACAAAGGCTTGTACGTAAATATAAAGGCACCTGCACCTGAAGCTCCGTCCATGACCAAGGCCCTGGAAAACTACATCGTAAAAGCAAATGGACCCAAGTGACCCTAAAGGTGGTCTGGAATTTCTGAATAAATTGAACCCGGGATGGATGTAAAGTTTATTCAGGAACTGGAAAAAAGGCTTTATCAGGATCTGCCGGGTGAGCCATATCAAAACCTCATGGCACCGACAGGGAGTGAGCGTTATCGCATCCTTACTCCGGATCACCAGATAGCCTGTGTGCTTGCCCTCCTTTTTCCTAAAGATAACGAATGGTATATCTCCCTCATAGAGAGGACGGAAAGAAGTGAAGATGACAAGCACGGGGGACAGATAAGTTTTCCGGGGGGTAAGCTCGATCCCAACGACTATTCCTATGAGGACTGTGCCCTAAGGGAGACCTATGAGGAGATCGGGGTTCCTCCGGACAGTGTGGGTGTGCTGGGCAGTCTGACGCCACTGTTTGTATATGTCAGCAATTTCCTTGTTCACCCCTTTGTGGGGTTTGCCACAGAGTACCCAAAGTTCCACAGGCAGGAATCAGAAGTCAAGAGTATCATTGAGGTGCCGGTGATGCACTTTACCAAGTCCAGGAATAAGGGAAAGGCGGATATGCCGGTACGCAACATAGTGCTGCCGGATACGCCTTATTATGATGTCTACGGCCAGAAACTGTGGGGAGCTACAGCCATGATGATCAGCGAACTGGAGCAGATCCTGAGGGAGATTGAAGATTAAAAAAATGGGCAGGCCGTGTGTCTGCCGGGCTATTGCCGGATAATTCCGCTTTGATTTTAACGAATGGACAAAAACTGATGTGGAAAAAAAATTAAAGTATTGAGGAATTATAAAAGAACCATTCAAGTATTTTAATAATTTTGCATAATCAAAACAAAATTATCATGAATCCCATGCTGAGAAACATTCTGGCAGTTGTGGCAGGCCTTGTTGCCGGCAGTATTGTCAATATGACCCTGGTAAACCTTGGTTCGCAACTGATACCGCCTCCTGAGGGAGTTGACATTACCACATTAGAGGGATTGAAGGCTTCGATGCATCTGATGCAGCCAAAACATTACCTGATGCCTTTTCTGGGACATGCCCTGGGTACCCTTGTTGGGGCGGCACTGGCAGCCTTAATAGCAGTCACCCATAAGATGCGTGTGGCACTCATAGTGTCAGCATTTTTTCTGCTGGGGGGACTAACCATGGTATTTTTGGTTCCATCGCCTTTGTGGTTTACTGCAGCGGACCTGGGACTGGCATATCTGCCCATGGGATGGCTTGGCCACAGGATTGCCGGTGGCAACCGAAGCTGGTAGGATCAGACTGTTTTTGTATTTCTGGCAAAAAAGTCGGTCATTTTATCAGCCGCTTCCCTGAGGTCATCTTCACGGGGAAGGAAGACTATTCTGAAATGTGACTTGTCTGCATGGTTGAACCCTGATCCCGGTACGATGAGGATGTGTTTGTCTTCGAGCAACTGGAAAGCAAACTCCTCATCGTCGACCCATTTAAAGGATCGCAGATCGATTTTTGGAAACAGGTACAGGGCACCTTTGGGCTTGACACAGGTTATTCCCGGTATTTGAGT
>JAGVTV010000158.1 GCA_019136675.1 Bacteroidota bacterium | reverse complement strand
GCCATTCAGACACACTCAAGGGTATATCACGGCAGGGACTGGATAGTCACAGAAGACCAGGCTGTGCTGCGGAAAGGCCCTGACCCGGATAGCCCGGAAATCTCCCTTCTGCCACCCGGCATGAAACTCACAGAGTCAGATAAACTTTCGTCCTGGCTGCAGGTAACCTCGGAATACGGCGATGCCGGCTGGATCGAAGTTACCAGAGTCAGAAAAATCTGATTACGGCAGAGAAGATTAAATCTGTTTTGGAGACATCTGATAAAAAAATTAAAAAATTATCACTTATTTACATATTATATAAAATTATAATATATCTTTGTCTTCTGTTTTGCTGCCCTGGTCTAATAAATGTGACCGGCAGCCTGCAAAACATATACATTGCGGTATAAATTATCACTATCGCATTTTGAATTTTTTTAAAATCCAAACACCGATGAACAGAATTTCTGCTTTCTTTGTCTTTTGCTCCGGAGCCGTAAATTCCATACTCAGGAGATGTCCTTCAGACCTGAACAAGTACCAGGGTATAGGGGCCACTATATTTTTTACGGGTGTTTTTTCAGCCCTGGCTGCCGGGTACGCATTGTACACAGTTTTTGAATCATATGTAGCTGCCACAGTATTTGCATTGATCTGGGGCATGATGATTTTTAACCTGGACAGATACATCGTGTCGGGGATGCGAAAAAAATCCAGTTTCCTGAAAGAAGCGGCTTTGGCGGCCCCAAGGGTAGTCCTGGCTGTGTTTATCGGCATAGTCATCGCCACACCTCTGGAGCTGAAGCTTTTTGAGTCAGAGATAAATGCCGAAATAGGTATGATGCAACAGGAAACCTACAAGGTACAGGATGACCTGCTTAAAAAAAGGTATGAGACCGACTTCAAGACTATAAACGATGAGATTACCTTGCTGCGTAACAAACTGGCCGCTGCCGACCAGGAAAGAAGTGCCAGAGTAAGCGAAGCCCTTTCTGAAGCAGACGGGACAGGAGGCAGTCGCATCAGGGCCATGGGAAATATATACAAGGCTAAGGCAAAAGCCGCCGACAAGGCAGAAAGTGATTATCAGGCTTTGTACGCCGATGTAAATCCCAGGCTCCAGGCACAGCTCACCAAGATGGAAGAACTCGAACAAAAACGCAACAGTGACCTGGAACAACTCAACAGGGCTTCATTGACCGGGTTTGCATCCAGACTCAAGGCATTCAACAGGCTCAGTGACCGGGAAGAGGCCATCAGATTGGCGGGTTTTTTTATCACATTGCTCTTCCTCCTGATAGAATGTTCGCCGATCCTTGTCAAGCTTATCAGCGAAAGGTCACCTTATGACCAAAGGCTTGAAATGCTCGAAAATGAATATTACCTGGCCAATCTCCAGAGTGTAACTCTCTCAAAACTGGCTACTGAAACTAGGCTCGATTTTGAAAACAAGACAGCAGCCTTCAGGGCTACGGAGATGATCAATGCCGAAAACGAGGTTTTTGTCCACGCACTGCGGAAAGAGAAAGAGGAAATCATGTCCCGCAACGAAGGATGGTTTACTCTGCTCAGAAAACGAAGGATATTTGATTTTCTGTCGTGAGGCAGGTGGTCTGATCAATCCTGATTTTTGAGATACATCCTGAATCCGTTTCCATGGATATTCTCAATCTCTATGTTGTGGTCCTTGCTCAGGTATTTCCGGATCTTTGTGATAAACACGTCCATACTTCTGGCTGTAAAATAGTTGTCGTCTTCCCATATCTTGGTAAGGGCCTCGGACCTCTGTAATACATCATTTATCCTGAAACAAAACAATCTAAGCAATTGTGCCTCCTTTGGCGAAAGCTTATCTGACGTGCCGTCAGGCTTGTAGGTAAGGATACGCAATGCGTAATCAAAGTGATAGTCACCAATGATAAACTCCCGCTGGTTTTCGAGATTTTCTTCCGGTTTTGACGAACGACGCAGCACAGCCTTCACTCGGAACAGAAGTTCTTCCGAATTGAAAGGCTTGGTAATATAATCATCCGCTCCGAGCTTAAACCCTTCCAGTACGTCTTCCTTGAGTGTCTTTGCAGTCAGAAATATGATAGGTGTATCCTTATTAATGGTTCTGATGTCCTTTGCCATGGTAAACCCGTCTTTCTTTGGCATCATGACGTCAGTAATACAAAGGTCATAGTTTCCCTTCTTAAATTCCTCAAATCCCGCTTCCCCATCGGTAGCGAGGTTGACATCGTAGTCATGCATTTCGAGATAGGACTTTAATACATCACCGAAATTCTGGTCATCTTCTACCAGTAAGATTTTATGTGTCATATTGCTGATTTTTCTTTATCATTTTATAAATAAATCAATCTGTCTTTAATTTGTTTTGACGTGCGGGCAAATATACGGTAAAAGTACTTCCTTTTCCGGGTTCTGACTTAACTGTTACCTTACCGTGGTGGGCATCAATCATAGCCCTGACATAGCTGAGTCCCAGTCCAAATCCCTTTACATCATGGAGGTTTCCGGTATGCACCCTGTAAAACTTTTCGAAAATGTACCTGACCGCTTCTTTGGTCATTCCAATGCCATTGTCTGTCACATAAAACTCCACCCCACCCTTCACGTTGTTTGTACCTATTACTATTTCCGGATGATTTGGAGTGTATTTTTCAGCATTGTCGAGCAGGTTATTTATTATGCTGGAAATATGGGTGGCGTCCCCCTCAATTACCGGCTGTGTTGCCAGCAGTTTTGTGGTGATTGTGCCTCCTTTGGCCTGTACCTTGAGTTCTGCATTTACTACGGCATCCGTGATAAGGTCGTGGATATTCAGCGGATTTAGCTTGAGTTCAAGGTTTTCTTTATCGATCTGTGCCATCTGGAGTACTTTTTCTACCTGTGACAGCATGCGTTTGTTTTCCTGCTTGATGATATTGATAAACTTGGTAACTTTTTCTTTATTGTCAAGGATCGATGGGCTGAGTATGGAATCAGATGCCAGAGATATGGTGGCTATCGGTGTCTTGAATTCGTGTGTCATATTGTTGATGAAGTCTGTCTTCATTTCAGAGATCTTTTTCTGGTGGAAGACGATGTAGACAGTATAAGAGAAGCAAAACAGGATCAACCCTGTAAACACAATGGAGCTCAAAAGGACTCCGATTACATTGGACCACAAAAATCTTTGTTTGCCCGGAAAGTAAAGGTTTAAATGGCCGGGATTTGTGATGTCATCGGCAAACAGGGAGATGGTGTATTCTGCTTTGTACAGAGGGTTCATGGCGGCCACATTGCTTGACTTGGTGGTGTCACCGATGGTGGCGGTATAGTTTCCGTTTTCGATGATATATGCCTTTTCCCGGTTTGAATAAACGCCGTATTCGTAAGGTATTTCTATGGATTTTGACTCCAGTTCTGATTTGAGGTAGGATTCAAGCTTAGCCAGGTCTATACTCTCCAGCAGCTGGTTAGGGTCCATAAACGATGACTTCAGTTCCAGTCTTTTGATATTGTCAGTCAGACCTGAAGATGAGGAGCTCAGGTCATCTTTAATAATTTCAGCCAGTACATTTTTTGGGGCCAGAATGTTTTTCTCAGCATAATATCTTTTTTCGGCAGCCGATTCAGCATCTGTTATTAGTTTTTTCTTTACATTATTGAGTGCAATAGTCACCTTGTCATTAAAATTTTTTTCGTCAAGGGCCACGGCTCTTTTAATCCAGAAATATTGTATGGTTCCCACTCCGATGAGGGAAAGCGTCATAATGACAATGATTGCCCAGATTGTCTTTTTGCTCATAAGTAACAAAAATATCTATTCATGACGAAGTACACCCGCATTTAACAAACAATTAACTCCGGAATCCGCACTTGTATTTTGCCCTGCTTCCATAAATATTTTGTTCAGCGGAATTCTTATACGACCTGTTTAATGGATTTTTCAATAATAAGTGGGACTTTTGCGTTTGCTTACTAAACATTTGATTTTGGTAAAAACAGGAAGTTTAAAGTTATTGACTATGCTGTTAATGGCAGCTTTGGGTTTGATGTCAATATTTTCCTGTGCCAGTTCCGGTACGCTGACAGGCGGAGCAAAGGACGTGGCTCCTCCGGTTATGGATACGCTGAGATCTTCCGTCGGACGTCAGATCAATTTCAGACCGCGTGAACTGAGTTTTTATTTTGATGAATTTGTGGAGGTCAAGGATGCCATCAGACAGGTCCTGGTTTCACCACCTCTGACCTATATTCCCAGGGTACAGCACCGGGGCAAAAAGGTGACTTTCGCCTTTGACGAAAAAGAAGTGCTTCGCGAAAACGCTACCTACTCCATTAATTTTGGCGAAGCTATAGTGGATTATCATGAGGGCAATAAACTGCAGAATTTCGTTTTTGTCTTTGCCACCGGTCCGTTTATAGACAGCCTCTCGATCAGGGGCAGGGTCACTGACTCAAAAACCGGCGAAGGAGAAGGGGAAATGGTGATTCTTCTTTTTGACAACCTGGCAGATTCTGCCATTTACAAAGAAAAACCGTTTTATTTTGCCAAGCCATTAAAAACCGGAGAGTTCAGTTTCAGCAATATCAAAAATGACACTTTCCGCATTATAGCCATCAGGGACGAAAATCTGAATTACCGTTACGATCCGGGAGTGGAGAAACTTGCCTTTCGGGACAGCCTTATTATACTCGATGCTGCATTTAATGCTGAAGTGCAGCTTTTAAGCTCCCTGCCATCCCCAAAACCGGGTATACAAGCTGCCAACAGCCGTACATACGGAAAAATAAATCTTTTATGCACCAGCCCGCCGGACATCAGCACTACATACTCGCTATCTGAGTCCGAGATCAAGAGTTACAGGGAGATAACCGGTGACTCCATAAATATTTACTACGACACACCCAGAGATTCATTTTTCCTCTACATTATGGGGGATACCATTAAGGTCAAGCCTAAAGGCAAAAACGACCTGATCAGAAAAAATCCCCTCAAGAGAAATTTTACGGCTGGAACTGTGCCTGTGTTGCCAGGCGACTCTCTCGTCACAGCCTTTAACTTTCCGCTTTCCGGAGTGCCTCAAAAGGGATTTTACATTTCTGACACCATAGGTGTACTCGAAGATGTCAGACTATCTCTGAGCGAGGACCACAAAAAACTGGTCGCCCGGTACGACTGGATTCCCGGCGAAACCTATCAGCTGAACATAGACAGTGGGGCCCTGACAAGCATTTATGGGCAGGTAAATGACAGCATCGGACAGGCATTTACCATACTCACAGCCGACAAGACCAGCGGCCTCAACCTTACCGTAAAGGACCTGGACACCACGATGACCTACATCGTCAATATCCTGAGAAACAATGTGCGGATAGCAGGTGATGTAGTCACCGGCAGAGACTCCCTCCATGTCTTACTAAAGGGCCTGGTGCCGGATAAGTATGATGTCGAAGTGATCCGGGATGGCAACGGTAACGGCAAGTGGGATCCCGCCAACTATGAGACCAAAACCCAACCCGAACAATACAAGTTTTTTAAGGGGGACCGACTGCGTGAAAACCGGGATACCGACATGATCCTATCCCTTAAGGCCGTCGCACAGCCGGCAAATGAACCAAAAAACCCGCTAAGGGGTTTACAACAGAATAAAGGAAAACAATAACACTGCCGTTATATGATATTCAGGTCTGAAAGTTTGGTGAAGGTTTATGGCAGGCGGGAGGTCGTTCGTTCTGTATCGATCCACGTGGACCAGGGCGAGATCGTAGGACTCCTCGGTCCAAACGGTGCCGGCAAGACCACTACATTTTATATGATGGTAGGGTTTGTACAACCTACTTCAGGTCATGTTTTCCTGGATGATACAGAGGTGACAGGCGATGCCATGTACCGACGGGCACAGAAAGGAGTCGGCTATCTGCCTCAGGAACCAAGTGTATTCAGAAAACTTTCAGTGGAAGACAATATCAGGGCAGTACTGGAGATGACCACGCTCACCCGTGAAGAACAAAAAGACAAGCTGGAATCGCTGATCGCCGAATTTGGCCTGGAAAAAGTTAGGAAAAATTCCGGAGATTCGCTCTCCGGAGGCGAAAGGCGGCGGACAGAAATTGCAAGATCATTGGCGTCAAGCCCCAAATTTATCCTCCTGGACGAACCCTTTGCAGGAATCGACCCGATAGCCGTCGAAGACATCCAGCATATTGTAGCCAGGCTCAAAACAAAAAACATAGGCATCCTCATTACTGACCACAACGTACAAGAAACCCTGTCCATTACGGACCGGGCATACCTCATGTTTGAGGGAAGTATACTCAGGGCCGGAACCCCTGAAGAACTCGCTGCCGACGAAGTAGTACGAAGGGTATACCTTGGTAAAAATTTTGAACTTAAGAAAAAAGACCTGAGCCTTGAGATCCCGGGTAACTAATTTGGTCTCAGTTATTGCATTATCAGGTATCCTGGCTTCATGCGGTATTGAGGAAGGTGGCTTGTCACCGGAGGAACGATATACCGTGGATACACTTTATGTCAAGCAGCTTAATGATCTCCGGGCTGACCTTGACTCCACCTGCAAGGCCCGAAATGAGGCGGCTTTCCGGCACATCGCAGATTCTATCAAGGCCGTGAGGATGGAAGAAATCAAAAACCTGCTCACAAAAAATCACACCACCCAATGATCAGGGCCATCATAGGCATGGTCTGGCTGGCCAGTATCGTGGTATCCTGTACGGAGATTGAGGTCACGGAATTGAATCTCAACAATCCAAGGATTAAAAAAGCCCTCGAAGACAGGAAAAAAGAATTTGCCACTGAGCACCTGTTTAATTGCCGGCGTGACATGGTCGAAAGAGCCGGGCTTTATGTGGATTCGCTCATCGCTGAAGAGATAAATTATCAGCTTTCGGACTCCATAGTTTTTCCCTTAAAACCTGACAGACCCGCCTGGCCCGGTCCGATAGTACTAAAGGACGAAGCCGCCAATCCCCTTTTCAAAGAAAAGATCATCTTGCACAGAGATACAACGATTATCCTGAAATAATCTGGAAACTCCTCCGCTTACCTATATCTTCAGTGTCGCCATTACCGGAAAATGGTCAGAGATAAACCTCCCAATGGATCTTCGTGTGTCAGGTCTTGAATAGCTTTTTACCTTCAGCTTCCTTACAAAAATATAGTCAATCCTGCGGCCTGAAGTATCCCTGCCAAAGCCATTGAAAGTGCCTTGTGAATCATCCTTGTCCCGGGTAAATTGCCAGGTATCCCTAAGCTCTTTTCTGAGGAGGATGGCGGGTGCTTCCTCAGGCGTACAGTTGAGATCACCCATAAGAATGACCGGAAAATTTTTCCTGTTTTTGATACGAATCATGTTTGTGATCAGTGACGCTGAATTTTTTCTGGCTTCCTTACCCAGATGGTCAAAATGCGTATTAAAAGCCCAGAATTTTTTTCCGGATCTTTTATCCATCAGAAGTGCAAAGGTACAAACACGCGGCAGGGCAGCATCCCAGCCTTTGGAAGGTTTTTCCGGCGTTGGCGAAAGCCAGAAAGTACCATGTTCCAGAGCCATGAGCCTGAGCGTATCGTAAAAAAGTGCTGAAAATTCGCCACTTGATTTCCCGTCATCCCTGCCGGCACCTACGTAGACATGATTGACAAGGCTGCTGTCGATATACGTTAGTTGCCTCAGCAATCCCTCCTGGATCCCGAGGATGTCAGGATGGCAGGCTTTGACCTGCTGCACCAGTTCTGCCTTTCTCTGGTGCCAGTTGTCAGCAGAGTCACGTGGCTCATCGTACCTGAGATTGTAACTCATGACTGTCAATACATCTTGCTGGCCGGATAGCCAGGTCAGTACCAGGCAAAAGATCGACGCTGTAAGAAGGAATCTCATCGGAGGTTTTTATTTTTATAATTAAAAAAAAGGATATATAGCCTTACCTGATTTCTTCAAATGATGTGACAATGCCTTTTATCAGAGCAGAACTAAAGCCATTATGTTCCATCTCATTCAGTCCGGCAATGGTACATCCCCTGGGGGTGGTCACCTTGTCTATTTCCTGCTCCGGGTGTGTTTTTCTTTCCAAGATCAACTCAGCAGCTCCTTTGATAGTATGGGTTACGATATTTGTGGCAGTGCGGGCATCAAAACCTATCTGTATGCCTCCCTGGATCATGGCCCGCATAAACCGCAGGACATAGGCAATACCACACGCTCCCAATACCGTGGCGGAGTTCATGAGGCTTTCGTCAACCATGATCGTCTCACCTATGCTGTCAAAACACCTGCTCACTATCGCCGCTGACTCCCGGTTATCTGAATCCGTGGAGATGCAGGTCACTGACATACCGACATCTGCCGCTGTATTGGGCATAGCCCTGAAAATCCTTACATTCAGACCAGCTGCTTTATGGAGGCTATCGAGTGATATGCCGGTGGCAAGTGATACAATGATGTGCCTCCCGGCATCAAGATCGGGGGCCAGATCTTCCAGGACCTTTAGTATATTATACGGCTTAAGCGCCAGGATAATCAGCTGAGATTCCCTTACCGCAGCGGCATTGTCGCTGGTCAACACAACTCCTGATCCGCTGAAGGTAGCAAGGGCACTCAGATTACGTCTGGTGACCATCAGGTTGGCAGGTTTGACAGTGTTGGTTTTAAGAAGCCCGTTGAGAATAGAAATCCCCAGATTGCCGCACCCGACAATGGCTGTTTTGATATCGTCCATGATTTCATATTTGATTTATCCGCAAAAATATAAAATCGATACCGCAGTTGTCAGATAATTTCTCAGTCCACCATACATCAGCCTGTACTCTTAAAATCCCTTAACAGGCATTTTCCCATTGGCTAAGCCAGAAAAAGTCAGATTAATTATTCAAAAAAATCAAAACCATGATTTACCTTTAGGTTTAAAACAAAATTTTTCCCATGTACAAAGTTCTGTTATTCGCCCTTTTTTGTTTTCCATTGTCGGCACAGGTGACCATCAACGAATACAGTGCCTC
>JAGVTV010000043.1 GCA_019136675.1 Bacteroidota bacterium | reverse complement strand
GATGACTTGCTTAGGTTTATGGGGGCTTCTGAGGAGGTGGTGGCCTTTGGAAAAAATTTTACAGCCATCATGTTTGGTTTCAATTTTGTCATCGTTTTCCTCTTTCTCATCAACGGTATCTTCAGGGGGGCGGGAAATGCCGCATTGGCCATGAAAAGCCTCTGGATTGCTTCCATCATTAATATAATACTTGACCCTTTGCTGATCTATGGATTGGGATCATGGAGCGGTTGGGGTATTGAAGGGGCTGCTATTGCTACCTGCATAGGAAGAGGTACAGGTGTTTTATATCAGGTTTACCACCTTTTCCGCGGCAGCGGCATTATTAAATTGAAGCCATCGGAATTGGTACCTGACTTTGAGGGCATCAGACATATACTTGGCCTGGCGTGGCCGGCCACTTTCCAGTTTATTATAGCTTCGGGCAGCTGGATTCTGCTCACGAGACTGGTTGCGGAGACCGGAGGCACAGATGCTTCGGCAGGTTATCAACTGGCAATACGCAATGTGGTTTTCTTTATTTTGCCTGCATGGGGCCTGAGTAATGCTGCGGCCACACTTACAGGCCAGAATCTTGGGGCAGGAAAACCTGAAAGGGCAGAAAAAAGCGTCATGCTGGCCACCTTGTACAATGGCATATTTATGACAGGCGTAAGTCTGCTTTTTTTCTTTTTTTCGCCAGCCATACTTTCTTTTTTTACTGCGGAAGGAAAAGTGTACGAGACCGGTATTCTTGCATTAAAGGTTATAGGATCGGGATTCGTATTTTATGGTGTAGGCATGGTTATGATGCAGGCTCTCAATGGAGCAGGAGATACTAAAACACCCACCTGGATTAATTTTATCGGATTCTGGCTTTTTCAGATACCATTGGCTTACCTGATTGTAAATTTCACTGGTTTTGGTCTGACGGGACTGTTTTCAGTTGTGCCCATTGCTGAGACACTGATAGCCATAGCTGCCTGGTATTATTTTAAAAGGGGTAAATGGAAGCAGGTCAAAGTCTGATGGGTCACACAAAAAAAACTCAGTTTATTTTTTGGGTTTGGGTTTGCCTTTCTGCTGGATATTCCTGTTGGGGGGCTGCTGCATCGGTTTGTTTTGCTTCCTTGTGACTTTAAAAGTATTGACGCTGGCGTTTGGCTGATTGGTTTTTGTCACCACCTGAATAGTGTGGTCCTCATCAACCGACAACTTGTTGCCTGACATCACTCCCAGGTCGCTGATGATTATGTCGTCGCTGACAAAGTGTTCCTTGTTCCAGGTGCGGTAAGACAGTTTCATATAGGATAGAATGGATTCTACAAATCCCTTTTTAACCGGTCCTTCCTCCATTAACAGGGCTTTGTCTATCATCTCCCTGATATTGAATCCGTAGTGCCTCCAGTTAAATTCATGCTGTGGATAATTCACTTTTTCCGGCACAAAGGTAATATCCTCCTCCTTAGGGTTGTCGCCCAGCGGATGGTCTACATCCAGGTCGTAATCAGCCATTTTGAACACATGACGCCATAGTTTTTGCTTGTATTCAAGGACATTTTTTGTTTGGGGATTGAGCTGGTTTATCATTTCCACGATCATTTCCACGGCTTTTTGCCGTTCTTCCCTGTTTTCAATGGTTTTGGCGTATTCTACCAGTTTCTGAGTGGAACGGCCATATTCAGAAAATTTCAGTTTGTCCCTTGTGGAATTGTACTCTAGGCTCAAAACTTTTTTCATCTCCTTGATTTAAAGTATATCTTATAAAAATTATTCTACTGTTACTGATTTAGCAAGGTTTCTGGGTTGGTCCACATCACATCCCCTGAGTACAGCGATATGGTAAGCCAGCAATTGCAGAGGTATGACCGAGAGAAGTGGTGTCAGTGGTTCTTCGGTCTCCGGTATCTCGATGCAATAGTCAGACATTTCCCTGATTTTAGTGTCGCCCTCTGTAACTATGGAAATCACTATGGCCTTCCTGGCCTTGACTTCCTGGATATTACTGACTACTTTGTCATAGGCCGATTTATTGGTAGCAATGATGATTACCGGCATGCTCTCGTCAATCAGGGCAATAGGTCCGTGTTTCATCTCTGCTGCCGGATATCCCTCAGCATGAATGTATGATATTTCCTTAAGCTTAAGTGCACCTTCCAGTGCTACAGGGAAATTATATCCCCGCCCCAGGTATAAGGCATTGGACACGTTTTTAATTTCTCCGGCGATGAATTTAATCAACTCATCCTGCTTAAGCACCTTTTCCACCTTGTCGGGGATACTCTCCATGGCATAGGCAAGCTGTACAAAATAATCCTCTGAGATGGTACCTCTCCTGTGTCCCAGGTTGAGGGCCATCAGCGTTAGGACTGTAAGCTGGCTTGTAAATGCTTTGGTCGAGGCTACTCCGATCTCCGGACCGGCATGTGTGTATGATCCGCAATGAGTTATCCTGGCAATGGAAGAACCGACTACATTGACGATTCCGTATACAAGGGCTCCTTTTTCCTTGGCAAGTTCTATGGCTGCCAGTGTATCTGCTGTCTCCCCTGACTGGGATATGGCAATGACCACATCATCTGAAGTGATGATGGGGTTTCTGTACCTGAGCTCTGACGCATATTCAACTTCCACAGGAATCCTTGCCAGCTCCTCGATCAGATATTCTGCTACCAGGGCTGAGTGCCAGGAAGTGCCGCAGGCAGCAAAAATGATCCTTTTTGCGTTCATAATCCTGGTGATATATTGCTGCATACCTCCTACCAGGACCCATCCGTCATGGGCGTTTATACGGCCTCTCATACTTTCGCCAATGGTCACAGGCTGCTGATAAATTTCCTTGAGCATGAAATGATCGTATCCTTCCTTTTCAAGCTCTTCCAGTTTCAGGTCTAGTTCCTGCACTTCGGGACGCTGAACTTCATTTTTAAGATTGATAATCTCGTAAGTGCCGTTCTTATGTATGGTCACAATCTCCTCATCGTTGAGGTATATGACCTTGTTGGTATATTTGATGATGGGAGATGCATCGGATGCAAGAAAATATTCGTCTGTGCCCAGTCCCATTACAAGAGGACTTGATTTTCTGGCCCCCACGATAATGTCAGGATTTTGCTGATCGATGACTACAATGGCATAAGCACCCACAGCTTTTTCCAGGGCACGTCGTACTGCCTGTGGCAGGCTTAGGTTTTCGCGATCCTGATACGCCTCTATCAGATGCACAAGCACCTCAGTGTCTGTTTCACTCACGAAGCTGTGGCCTATTTCATGCAGGGCCTTTTTCAGAGTGGAATAATTTTCAATAATACCATTGTGAATCAGTGCCAGTCTGCCGTTTCCTGAAAGATGCGGGTGGGCGTTGATATCATCGGGCTTACCGTGTGTGGCCCATCGAGTATGGCCTATGCCCACATCACCCTGGACATCCGCATTTTTGGCAGCAGCTTCAAGTTCTGATACCTTTCCTTTTTTCTTAACTGTCGTTATTTTTCCGTTGAGCACTGATACCCCGGCACTGTCATAACCCCGATATTCAAGTCTCTTCAGACCTTCTATGATAATAGGGTAAGCCTGCTGCTTACCTATATAAGCCACTATGCCACACATGGTATCTGATTATTTTGTATAGGTAATAATGAGTTTTAAGGGATTTGACTTATGGCGTGCACCGCAAAGAGCCATTCTGTACGGGGTTTCTGCTTCAGGTATGACAGTAAGCTGTATCTGAGTATTGAGAGACCTGTCCGCTATAATCCTCTTGATATGATTTGTGATATTTAAGTTATATTTGTTAACGCCTCCGGATGATTTTAGCTGACCCCCTATCACTGTATATAGATTGCCTGTTGTAGCCAGAGCCTGGCTTATGTCACTGATAAACAGCAACTTGCCATTGGCGTCAGGATATCTGGCTGCAAGGGCAGGGGTAAGTTTATAATTGGAGCCTGGCTCGTTAAGCACAGCCACAGTAACATCCAGTTCGGCTTTGTTTATTTTCCATCCTTCCAGGTTTCTTACTGACGAGAGGTCTACAACTGTCCTTGTGCCGCCCAGGGACTGGACAAATGAAAGACTGTCACCAAGTGATTGGTTATTGATGAAGTTTTCAACGATCGAGCCTGTTCTTTCCTGTACCAAGCGGTTAATTGTGGCCGGCCCAATGCTGTATGCATATGCCTTACGGAGAGTGGAATCGCCTGAGGCTACATTGTAATACATGACCAGTTTATTGGAAGAAGCATTGAGCATGGCAGCATCTGAAAGGTCAAGTCCAAAAAGAAAAGATTTGCCTTCCGGCGAAGAGGATGTAATCTTAAATCCTTTAAGAAATTCGCCAAAAACAGTGTCATTTTTAGCCGCCCCAAAATTTTCAATCAGGGATTTTCCAAAATCATCATTGAGCCTTATCCTGAGCTGAGGCAGCAGTTTTTCGCTTTTTCGGGTAATGTGGTTTGTAACCGTGACAGAATCCTTCGGCCTGACTACAGATGTCAGCGACCCGACCGGACCCTGAAAAACCTTCATATTTACATCCGAATAAAAAGTGTCGTTCCACCTGTAGGAAGTGTCCAGACGGAAAACATCAAGTTTCTGGAGGGCTGAAGACGCTGCATAAGTGCCAAGGGTGTCATATGTGAGCACCAGCACCAGCGAATCAAACTTCAGATTTGTTTCTGCCCCATAATCGGGAAATTTACCTGTCGGCATGTAGCAGGAAAGTATTAATTCTGCAGTGGTCTTTCCGTACAGATTGTCAGACATGCTGCCAAGAAAATAGGTGCCGGGATCCAATGCGGGGTCATGTGTCACAAATCTGCCTGCCGGTATGGTATAGGTCCTGAGAGACACTGTATCTGTCATACCCAGGTCGATTCTGTTGTCGTCCAGCAGATCGTTGCCTACAGTGATGGGATCCTGACATGAAAAAAGCATTAACCACGCAGCCACCAAAAACATTCCGGTGATCCGGAAAGCAAAACTTTTCTCCATTTGCAGAATAACTTTACGATTCTTGTTCAAGAATTGATTTATAAAAACCAATGGTCTCTGAAGCCATCAGGTCGATCTGGTCATTTCCCAGCTGATAAGGGACTTGATGTGCCTCTCCATATTCTTTAACGATCTGATTAGCCATTTCGCTCCCTGAAACGATGGCATCCGCATATTTTATTGCCCCCATATCCAGATTAATATGTGAGTTATCTCTGAATACGTCCAGGTCCGACACTTCCAGGTCATTGATGGCGGCTATGTTCAGGAACCTGTCGTCAAATGTAGGCCCCAGTTTATTGTTATATACTGAATATATGATTTTGGCATCCGAAAAGACCGGATCGTTTTTATAAGCCTTTTTCATATACAAAGGTATAAGGCTGGTGATCTCTCCATGCAGATGTACTATATCAGGAGACCAGCCAAACTTCTTTACCGTTTCCATGACACCCTTGCAAAAGAAAACCAACCTTTCCTGATTGTCAGTAAAGGGTACATTAGTCTCATCATCAAACACAGCCTTCCTTTTAAAAAACTCTTCATTGTCCAAAAAGTAGACCTGAAGCCTTGCTCCCGGCAGAGAAGCTACCTTGATAATAAGAGGATAATCTTCGTCATCCACGATAATATTCATCCCGGACAGCCTAACCACCTCGTGCAGTCTGTGCCTTCTTTCGTTTATTGTTCCGAACTTGGGCATCAGGACCCTAAGTTCAAATCCTTCGTTTGATGCGACTTGAGGAATTTTTCTGGCCAAATCTGAAAGAAATGACATTTCAGTATATGGATTAAGTTCCTGTGTGACAAAGAGAACTTTCTTTTTACTCATTTGAGTGTGGTAATAGAACTTTAAAAATGAGTGCAAAGATAATACAAATTTTTCTATAAACTCATCATTCTGAGGAGATAAAAGTTAGATGGCAGGAATATAAAAATCCTTTAAGCTGTGGTTTAATGCCTAAAATTATAATTGTTCCATCTGATTATGAACATAAAAAAAGCAAAGGCAGGGGTCGAAACCAAGTCAGATTATACTCTCTGTTGATGCTTTAAAATGACAGGATTAATAAGTGCGGCGGAAAATTATTATGTTTATCAATATGGTTTGCATAAAAAGTAGGAAACGCTCTTGTCCATTACATTTCGGCCATAATCTGTGCACAAACTATCGCTCCGTAGGTACCGAGGGCATATCCGAGTACGGCCATAATGACTCCGACCGGGGCCAGGACGGGGCTAAAAGCTGAGGCAACTATAGGGGCTGAGGCTGCTCCGCCGATATTTGCCTGACTTCCTACGGCAAAAAAGAAGAAGGGTGCCCTGATAACCCTGGCAGTAATTATCATTACAGCAGCATGTGTCAGCATCCAGATGAGGCCTATCAGGAAGAGGCCGGGGTTTGAAAACACTTCACCAAGGTTCATTTTCATTCCGATGGTGGTCACCAGGATATAGATAAACACAGTCCCCCACCGGGAGGCGCCAACATCTTCCATATGCCGCAACCTGGTAAAAGAGATCAACAACCCAAAAGTGGTAGCGTATACCACGATCCAGAAAAAACCGCTTATCAGGGCACTCAGACGATTTTCCACAAGCCATTGCTTGTTTGCCAGCATCAAAGGCATCGTCAGGTCTGCAAGGTAATGAGAAAGCCCTACTCCCACAAATGCGGTAGCCATAAGCAGGATAAGATCTCCGCTCCCCGGATTTTTTTCCCTGCCCTTGTGCAGGGCTTCAATCTGGTGTTTTACGTGGTCGATGGAGGAGGTATCTGCTTTAAAGAACCTGTCGATCTTTTCTGTGATCCCGGCTCCGTACAGCAGGATGCCCAGCCAGATATTGGCTACAATTACGTCCACCACAAGCATGGTACCGAAAAGGTTATCGGGTACCTGGTAGATTTCTTTCAAGGCAGTTTGGTTGGCACTGCCACCAATCCAGCTCCCCGCTACGGTAGACATCCCTCTCCAGAGGGAGTCAGAATCAACGGGTAGGATGCCAGGAAACACATTTTTGGCAAAGAAAAAAGCTATTGGACCTCCTATGATGACCCCTGCAGTACCTGCCAGAAACATGATGATCGACTTTGAACCCAGTTTGATCAAGCCCCCGATGTCGATACTCAGGCACAGAAAGATCAGACTGGCAGGCAGCAGGTAATTTGTTGCCATGCTATACAAGCCGGACGATTCAGCGGATACAAGACCCAAAGGCCAGTTAAGGAGGGCTGGAATAAAATAGCACAACAGCAGTGCCGGAACGACCCTGTAAAACCTTCTGAAAAAAGGATGGTCAAGAGACGAGGTATAAAAAATCCCTGCCAGTATAAGCATCAGCAACCCCAGTATGACTGCATCATTTGTTATGAGATGAACAGATTGATTCATTATCTAAATGCTAAACTGCGAATATAGAGGTTTCAGGGTATAACCAAGTTGTTTCTGTACGGAGTGAAAATAAAAAAACCTGTCTTTCTGAGGAAGGACAGGTTTGTAAAGTATAATAACTGAGAAAAAAGATATTACAGCTTGTAGCTCAGACCTACAGTGTAGTAGTTTTGGATTTCGTCAAGGACCTCCTGGTCGCTCATCCTCAGGGCAAATTCCAGACCTACGCCTACGCCTTTCCACACATTAAATCCGAGCCAGTTGGTCCAGGTTCCGTTGTGGAGGGAAGGAGTATTGTTTTTGTAAGAATAAAATCCTGTAAGGTTGGTCCTCCAGTTGATGCCTTTTACAATCTCGGTGTTGTAATCTCCTACAATCTTGCAACCCAAAGACGGGGTAAACTTGCTGTCATCCTTTGCAAAGATGAAGTTATAGTTGAGTGGATGAAATACGATGATCATGTTTTTCATCGGGGTGTAGGTCAACCCAACTCCCAGGTCGAGGTAGCCGGGATTGTTGAAGTTCTTTATAACAGAGGTTCTGTACTCGCCCAGGGTTGATGCGGCCAGCTTTTTAGAGATGTTGTAGCCGAAGAGTGAAGTGACATTAAGCACATCGGCAACGGGCTCAAATTTTGCATCAGAATCCGGTGTCAGCTTAAGTTTCTGCCATCCCAGGTTTAGGCTTCCTGCATTTCGCCAGAAGTACTTGTCAGCAATGTTATTGGCAAAAGCATTAAAACTTCCCAGAATAGTGGTGGCCCTTGAATCTTTCAGGTTGCCTGCCGAAAACCACTGGTTTCTTCCTGTGAAATTGGCACCCAGGGTTCCGAATGCTCCTTTGTACCATCCCGGATAAGCAGAAATCTTGGAGTTAACTGCGTCTATTTCTGACTTGATTGCATCCACCTGAGCCTGTATGGGGGCAGCTTTGCCCTCGAGGTCGGCTTTTTGCTTTTTCAGCTCATCAAGAGTCTGGCCGAAAGAAATATTTGTAATAAACAATGCGAAAATCAGGGTTAAAATGTGTCTCATACGGTAAAAATAAATTTAAGTGTTATGGAATTTTTTAATTATCGGTGTATTTCAATGTTCTCCTGAAGGATTTTGTTTAGGGGAACAATGATCTCTTTGTTATCTGATGAAATGGTCACGGATGACTTGTCAAGGTTTGTTATCTTTCCTGTGACGTTATTGATGGTCACTTTGTCACCAATATTGAGCTTATCTTTTGTATAATAAGAAGCCAGGAAACTGGCAACCAGGTCCTTGGAGGCCAGCCCGTATCCGATGGAAAACGCCAGCACACCCCCTGCAATGATGATGGAAATGTTCTGTGCAAAAAAGTCTGTATTGATCTTTGCCTGAGAAAGAGCAACGATGATGATATTAACAAAAATAAAGTAGAAGACAAACGATGCAATAATATTTGCCGAAGGCATACCCAGTGACTTGCAGGTAGAAAACACCACATTCTTTAACGTGTCGGCCAGCAATAACCCACCCATCAGGATGATAAAGGCGGCAATGAGGTTAGGGACAAAGGTGATAAAGTCCTTGATCAGTTCGGCCAGCACCGGCATGTCAAGTGCACCAATAGCGGCCATGACAAAGACAAGCATAAGCAGGAAATAAACTGTCTTTCCGGCCAGTTGGCTTAGCTTTACCTCGATGTTGTTTTTGTTGAGGATGTCGATCTGATTTA
>JAGVTV010000219.1 GCA_019136675.1 Bacteroidota bacterium | reverse complement strand
GAATGGTGCTGAAGTAATCAATGATAGCCTGCATGGCGGTAATAATTTATATCCGGCACCAAATATAAGCACTTAACTGTAAAGCTGCAAACAGATCAGGACTCCACGGATGGTTCCTGTGAGGGTGCGTGTTCGTCGGGTTGTGGCCCTTCGTTCTCCGTCCTGTGCGGAGTGGCACTGAAAAAACGTCTGTGAAAGAGCAGTATTGCCGCTACGCCCACAGATATGGCAGAGTCAGCGATGTTGAATACAGGTCTGAAAAACTCAAAATGTTTACCTCCCCAGATAGGTACCCATTCAGGCAGAAAAGTGTCGATCAACGGAAAGTAAAGCATGTCCACTACCTTACCTGTGAGGAAACTTCCGTATCCGCCTTCAGGGGGGAAAAGGGTCGCCAGTCCGCCGTGAAATGTTGACTCCGAAAAAATAAGTCCGTAAATCATAGAATCGATGATATTGCCCAGGGCACCTGCTATAATCATGCTGAATGCCACAATTAGCCCCCGGGATTCGTTGTTTCGCAGCAGCGTCCTGAGGATATACAGCAATACACCCACCATGATGATGCGGAAAATGCTCAGGGCATATTTGCCCGCAACACCGCCAAAACTGAGGCCAAAAGCCATGCCTTCATTTTCAACAAAATGTATCCTCGCCCAGTCCAGTCCGAGGATGTTAAAGCCGTCACCATAGTGGATGTTGGTTTTAACCCACACCTTGATAACCTGATCAGTGATCAGTATCAGCAAAATGGTGAGAATCGACGTTGTGCTCTTTTTCAAAGGCTAAAAATTTTAGAAGGCAAAAATAGAATATTTTTATTGTCGGCTCCAAAAATATGGACGTAATCGGTTTCAATAACGACAGTTGAACACTATTGACACAAAAGAGACAAACATTTATGGCTTTTTGTTATTTTTACATCGTAAAAATGTGTAATAAGTAAAATGAGAAATTTTGTTCTGACTGTCCTGATGAGTATCAGTACTATGTGGGCTACTGCTCAGGCCTCAAAGATCGATCCCAGGCTTACTGAAAGGTTTGCCGTCTCCACCCATGTTGAATACATCGTCCTGATGAAGGACAGGGCTGTATTCAACAGACTGCCATCAAGCTGGACCAAGATCCAAAGGGGTAGTTTTGTCTATAATAATCTATTGGCAAAAGCAAGTAAAACCCAGGCGGAGATCATCGGATTACTCAGACAAAGGGCTATACCTCACCGCAGTTTTTATGTGACCAATGCCATTAGTGTGACCACTGACAGGAAAACTATGGAGGAGCTTGCCGCACGTTCTGATGTGGAGACTGTTATGGATAATACTCCGCTCAGGATGCTGGATTATACAGTGGACCGCAGTCAGCCGGCAAGCCGTGGCGGAGAGCCTGAGTGGGGCCTCAAAATGATTAAAGCAGACAGTGTATGGGAGATGGGCTATACCGGACAGGGTGTAGTCATCGGCGGCCAGGATACGGGGTACGATTGGGACCTGAGTCCTTTGAAAACCAAGTACAGAGGATATATTGACTCCACCACTGCAGATCACAATTACAACTGGCACGATGCTATACATAAAAATAACCCTGTTTATCCGGACTCCCTAAAAAATAGCTGCGGATACAGCCTTCCTGTGCCATGCGACGACAATACCCATGGAACCCATACCATGGGCACAATGGTGGGCAGTGACCAGGACAACAGCATAGGTGTGGCTCCTGATGCACGGTGGATAGGATGCAGAAACATGGATAGAGGTTGGGGACAGCCCACTACTTATATTGAATGTTTTGAATGGCTTCTGGCACCCTATGACCTCAACGGCATGAATGCCGATCCGGGCATGGCTCCTCATGTCATCAACAATTCGTGGTACTGCAGCACCGATGAAGGGTGCAATCCGGCCAATTTTATTTTAATGGAAGAAGTGGTAAATAACCTGAAAGCCGCCGGCATCGTAGTGGTCGTATCAGCAGGAAACAGCGGTTGGGAAGGGTGCGGGAGCGTCACCGGTCCTCCGGCGTTTTTTGAAGGGTCTTTTTCTGTAGGTGCCACAGACAGCAATGACAATATTGCCGGCTTTAGTAGCCGCGGACCTGTGGTTATAGACAGCAGCTTGAGGCTTAAGCCCAATGTGTCCGCACCCGGAGTAGGGGTAAGATCTGTGGTCAAAGGGGGTGGATTTGCCTTTTTTAACGGAACCAGCATGGCCGGGCCTCATGTAGCAGGGCTGGTGGGACTTATCTTATCTGCCAATCCCGCCCTTGCCGGAAAGGTGGAACTGATCGAAGATATAATAGAACAAACTGCCGTACCCAGGACAGACACCACCATGTGTGGTAATGTGCCGGGCACCAGCATACCAAACCCTGTCTATGGTTTTGGCCGGGTAAATGCCATGACTGCCGTGACAAGGGCACTTGAGATAGCGTCTCAGACACAGGACACTGACAATTCACGCTTGTATGTATATCCCAATCCGGTATCAGGCCTTGTCACCTTTACAGCTCCTGATAAAGAGGAAATTTCGAAAGTGGAAATATTTTCAGCAGCTGGTACATTGGTCAAAAGGCAAGATATTTCCGGTCTCCGGTCGCTGTTTATAATGGATCTGTCGGGGCTCCCGGCGGGACTTTATTACTACAGAGTACAGTTTAAAAACCGGTCACAAGCCGGCAAACTCGTTAAGCATTGACCTTTTAGTAACTAGTTTCCGTTAAATTTATTGATGGCTTCTGTGCGGTTGCTCACCTGGAGTTTGTCGTAGATTTTATGGATGTGCTGTTTTACAGTGCCGGTGGTTATTCCCATATGGTCGGCTATCTCCTTGTACATCAGACCCTGAGCCAGAAGTGTAAGCAGCTCCAGTTCTCTTTCTGTCACAGGCAATGGTTTTTTAACCTGAGCGTGTGGCCTGTCACCTAGCTGGTCTATGATCCTGCGGGCTATCGTCGGACTCATGGGTGAGCCACCCTCGTACAGTTCACGTACCGAAATAAGTATCTTGTCGCGGGATGCTCCCTTCAGAATGTACCCTTTGGCACCGGCTTCGAGCGAACTGTAGATCTTGTCGTCGTCTTCATACACAGTAAACATGCAAAACTGAGTGTTGGGGCATTTATCTGAAATTGTCCGGATCGCCTCAATACCGCTGGCTCTGGGCAGTCCTATATCTACGATTACTATGTCAGCATCATGACAGGGCAGGAAGAGGATGGCGTCTTCAGCATTGTAATAAATGTGTTTGCACTCCATATCCGGCTGTGAGTTAATGATGGTTTGAAGCGACAAGGCCACATCTCTGAGGTCTTCAATGACTGCAAGTTTGATCTTTTGCGGTTCCATCTCATGGTGTTTTTAGGGTGCCGGTTGGTTGTTTTTCAAGAGGCAGACTGATATGGGTACACATGGCTTCAGGTCTTCTTTCGTAACGGATCGATCCCCCTACGAGTTCCATTCTCTTCTGCATATTGTACAGACCGTTGCCTTTGTCTTTAAAATCAGCAGGGTCAAATCCCCGGCCACCAAGTTCTTCTATTAAAAAGTCCAGACTATCACCAAAGCTTACCTTGACACGGAAGGCTTCAGCACCGGAGTATTTTACGGCATTGTGTATGGTCTCCTTGATGACTAGAAAAACGTTGCGTCGTTTTTCGACGGTAAGAGTTACATCTTTGGGTACTTCGGGGCATACGAACCGGTGTTCTATACCCCGATCATCGAGATACTCGGACACAAAACGTCGCACATAGCTTATGAGTCCTTCCAGATTGTCAAATCGGCTGTTCATGGCCCAGATGATCTCAGACATATTTCGGACGAGTCCTGAGCTGTAACCAGCTATTTTGCCTACATCTTCCTGAAGGGCAGAGTCTGTAACCCGTGCCCCTATGCTGTCACTCAGGTATTTGATGAGTGTGAGACCTGATCCCAGTTCGTCGTGCATCTCGCCGGCTATGCGGTTTCGCTCAGCTTGCACGGCTTCCTGCCTTTGGATCACCAGGGCCTGCTCACGGAGCATAGCATCCTTTTTTTCGCTTTCGTACCTGTACTTTCGTCGTTGAAACGAAATAAAAAACCATATCAGCAAGGCTGACAATAATACCGGCATCATAAAGGATACCAGAATAATCTGGGTTAAATCTTCCTGTTGCATATAGCTGCTCCTAAATATCCCAATGCAAGAAAAATATTGCCAAAGGCCCTCATCAATCCGAAAAAAGTAGAACCAATCTGTTGGCTATAGGTTGATAAAAATTTGATTTTAATTAACAATGGAAACGATGATGTAAAAAAGATCAAGATGCCAAGAAAAAAGTACATTTTGGGTTCCCTGAAGACATTTCGATATTCATCTACATACACCACATCATAGAAGTACTTTAAAATCAGGATACTAGCCAGACCCATACCCAGATTGTACCACAAGGGATCGAACGTGTTTTTGGCAATGTCACCGACCAGAAAGAAGGTAGCTAATATCAACCATATCCCCGATATGACATGAAAGTACGTGGCCCAAGGCTTGGTTCTGAAATGCTCATTGAGCACATACAGGTAATACGCGGCACACATCGTAGCATAGAAAACCAGAACCAGTCTGTTGTCCTTGTATACTCTGGCAAAATAATAGGAAACAAACATCTCAAATACCAGACTCACACTGAGGAATACGAGAAAATACCTGATTATTCCATCTCCTTTTTTACGATTAATCAAAGTCACAACCCAGGCAGATATCATAATCAGGTGGTATATTTCGATCCATTTCAGATAATTGGCCATATCTTGGTATTTGATGAATCAGAAGTTTAATTGCCCCCTAAACTATGGGGACAGTTGTCCGGGCACAGTGTTCCGAAATTAAACATTAATGGTTCTCTATAAAGGTCTGACCTGAAAGAGTTGCTTCCAGATGAGGCGGATTCCGGAGTAAAGATGTCCTGATAATTGCCACTAGGATCTTTGTATGCAAAACTAATATAACAGGTCAGTCTGCCGGGGTGGTCCTCATTTTGTCCTGAAGGATATCTGCCAAATACTGCGTAAAATCCCGATGTCCTCAAGTCAAAATTTCTCGAATCCAGCAAAAGATCCTCGGCTTTATTTACCCCTTTGGCCGTCATCAAAGCCTGTATCAAAGTTGGAAAATGGAAAAATACTCCTTTTGAATTAAACTGCGGGGATCCCGACAGTTGGCCTCTCAATTGATTAGCCCTGGCCGTATTAATCATTCTGGTTTCACTTTCAGTTTGTCCCTGTACCAGTTCGTTTAACTTTGCCCGGGCCTTCAGGGAATTGATGACATAGGCCTTTTTGTCTTCTACCCCGGGTGGGATATGTTCACGCACTTCCCGGGGTAGACAACTGCTAAAAAAAATGCAGGCCAGGGCGCTGAAAAATAAAAGGTTTCTCATGGTGATTTGATTTGATTGGTTTAGAAATGTCGGTAATTATGTGCAAATTAAGTAAAAGAAACGAATCCGGAAAATATAACTTTTGTTATACTCTGTGAGATTTGCCGTTTCACCTTCGAACCGGTTATTATAGATACCATATCCGCCAGATTCTGATTTTACTATTTTGGTTCTATAATTTGTTCATTTTGCGGGCAGCGTTCCGGGCACAGTGTGCCGAAATCATAGATTTCTTTTTCAATAACACTACCATCTTCATTGGCAAACTGAATGATTACGGTTGAGTTTTTGGCCGGATGTTCGTATTTGCCTGTACCAGGAATAGGATGATAATTTTGGTCGTATTTGCCCAGATAGGCATAAAAGTTCTGAGCCATCAGATATTCAAGGAAATCCAGCCAGTTAATTGCTTCTCCGCTATTATTTGATTTGTAGTTTTTGAAAATTGGTGAGACAATATTTTTGAATGAGAAAAAAACAGCCCTTGTTTTATCGTTTGCAACATCTGCTCTGTTCAGGTAATATTGCTTGTGAAATGTATTAGCAAGATCCACACTTATAGGCTCGGTTTGAGGTAAATTTATTAATGCATTTAAATTGGGGCCTTGAGGTTCAGAAGGCTCATCCTTTTTGTAATGGTTAAATAAGATCCATCCGATAAGCAGTGCGTTGAGCACCAGGGAAAGGGTTGTGATGGGTTTTGTCATTTTTTTAGAATTTTAAGAGGTTATAAAATAAAGATTGAAAGTCAGGATTTATCACCACATTTTTGGACACAATACCAGGCCAAGACAACCTGCCCACAAAAACAGGTTGCCAAACTGCAGGAGCCTGAAAAAAAATACAGGCATATCCTGTGAAGTCAGCTCATTAAAAAAAACCAGGATGGTAAATGAGGTGAAAATAAAGAGAATCAGTCCCAGTGAAAAATAAAACATACCTTCCCGGGTAAGGTCCCTGTAGTCGTCCAGGTAAAGTGTCTGATAGAAATATACAAAAATGAGGATGGTTGTGAACTCCATGCCGGAATAGTAAGGAAAACTCTCAAAGGATCTTTCCGAAGAAACAAGTACTACAATGCTGATGGCAAACCAGGCAATGGTTGTGTACCTGAGTATTTTGGACCATGACTGTGATATAAAATACCGGTTGTACATATACAGGTAAAAAGCCGGGCAAAAAAAGGAATAGATATTGTACAGTAAATCGTTATTATTGTACTTGAGAGCAAGGATGTAACCCAGAAACACCTCAACTGTCACGGATACAGCAGCAAAGAATACCACAATTCCCAGCCATTTTTTACCCCTGATGTACTGGAAGACCGACACAAACAGGGTCAATACCTCCGCATAGTTAAACAGAGACAGGTATCTCAGAAAATCAGTCATTTAAATTTTTGCTTTTTATAAGCTAGTTACTGACCTCCTCCCGGGCAATTAGGTTTGCATCTGTTACCAAAGTTGTCGCCGAGGGTCTCTATTGTCTTGGGGTTAACTATATAACGGTAAGTCATACCCCCGTTTTCAAAAACCTTGCTTACATAATTTAAATAAGAGGTTTTGCGATTGCGGAAATCCACATTATATAACGAATCAGTTATTTCTTTTGGAAACTCGTCCGGTCTTTTATCCGGATAACTCCCGAAAGCCACATAAATTCCATGATCCTTGACTTTAAGATCCGAAATACTGGATATACTCTGACCAGTCATTATTGATTTCAGAATGGGTTCGAGGTCAAAGGTTATTCCCTTAAGCGTATCTTTGAATCCATTTGAAGCTCCGGAATTACCTGAGATAGCTTCCTGAAGTTTTTTTGAGATTCTTGTATCAGCGGTATAGGATTTTAGTTCTTTGTCTATCCTGTCGACGTCCCTGACACGTTTTGTGATCAGTTCTGTGGCCTGTGCATTATTAAAGCCTTTAGGAATCGATTCACCAAATGCAGCCTTGTCGAGCCGGATATATTGTCCGTTAATAAGGTAAAGAATAAACATTCCTGCCAAAAGCCCGGCCAGGAATGAAAGCCAGTTAAATTTGTTGTTTAGCATTGGGGTTTAGTTTTGAGGTTAATTAGTGTTGCAAATTTATTTTCAGCAAGTGAGTCCGGTGATATAACTTTTGTTATATAGCAGCATTCCTGGATAAACCTGCAGCTCAGAAAGGCAGTATATGACATTCAGACAGGGTCTTTGTCGGTACCTAATTAATTTGCACGGGTGAGTTCACTCAGAGAGGAGCCCGCTGTTGATCGCATTTTTGGACAAAGGATAAAGCCCAGATATCCGCCATAAAGAAATAAATTTAAAAAATCCGACTTTTTCATGTTTAATATTTTAGGTAATGGTTAATATAATGATTGGTCTTGCAGATAGCTCCGGAAACTTCATGTAATAAAAAAATCCGGACCATCCCAGGGTGGGATTATCCGGATCTGCAATTTAGAAGATTTGACATAGATTTGGGGGTAATTGAAATCAAAGTTAAATGTTTATTTCATATTGGCAAGAAATGCAGAAACATATTTCAATCCATACCCAACGGATATAATGTCACTCCGACGGTCAGGTTGCTCATACATGAACGTATGCGGGTGCTTACTTGATTGTAATAAATGCTGTTGCCTACATTGACAAATCCCTTTTCGTACCTGGCATGAACCAATACCCGGTTAAACATTTTGTAACCCACACTTATGATCATGCCTGAGTCGAGTTTTCTGTTTTTGTCTTCAAAGGGGTATGCCTTGCTCAAAGCCATATCAGAGTCAAAATTGACATTAAAGAATGCTCCTACACCAATCTTCAGATTGCGGAAATTTACGCCTGCGGTAACAGGGATGTGCAGTTGTTGTTCCTTTTGAACAATATACTGTGCTTGAGGTCTGATCTCTTCAAAATAATCCCTGACCATGTAGCGGCTGCTTGTTTGGCGGTACATAATATCGGTATTAAAATACAGTTTGGTAAAGGATTTGTACAGAGACAATCCAACTGAAATGGGGGTCTGTTCGCTGCTAAACCCAAACTCATAGGCAAACCTTCCGTCCGGTGTACCCAGGATACGGCTTCCCGGTGTGGCACGGGATTCTACTTTCTGGAAGGTAAGCCCCAAAGACAGCTGTGACGATGCCGGTGCAGAAACCAATGTAAGGATGAAAAGCACAAAGGCTGTAGTAATGGTTGGATATGAATTTTTCATGATGTACAGATTTTGATGTTTGTTGTAAATTGAATTAAAAGGTTTTAAATAAGGGTTTGAGGTAGTTTTTATTTAAAAAGTCAGAGGGCGGTGGCTGAACGGAAAATCTGAAGACATGCATCGATTGGCGTGTGACATTCAGATGAAATGATGGGGTCGACAGAAAAATCATAACAGCCGCTTTTTCCGGACCGGCATGCACTGAGCCAAAGGAAAAGTGCCAGGAATAAAATTGATTTCAGGTGCTTTTTCATGAACGTGTTATTTTAGGTTGTTAAAAAAATATTTTATTGTGAACTTTGCTTTTGATTTTCAACTTCAGATCGGGTTAACCAGCTTTTTGGTTTTTGTCTGAGTTTGATAAGGCAAAGATACGGGCAGCCTTGCATGGCCTCAATATAACCTTTGTTAGTGGGTAACAGCTTTAGAATAAAAAACCATCCTGTGTTACTGTATGCCAGG
>JAGVTV010000189.1 GCA_019136675.1 Bacteroidota bacterium | reverse complement strand
AACATTTACGAACTGCACTTCAGGGATTTTACTGAAGAGGGTACCTACCTGGCTGCTATCGGAAAGCTTGACCACATAAAGGGCCTTGGCATCAATGCCATCCACGTCATGCCTGTTTCGGAGTTTGAGGGCAATTCATCCTGGGGATACAATCCCAACTTTTATTTTGCTGCGGATAAAGCCTATGGTACAGCCGGAGACCTTAAAAAATTTATTGACGAGTGCCACAAACGCAAGATCCTGGTGTTTAACGATGTGGTCCTGAACCATGCTTTTTACTCTAATGTGATGGCAAAAATGTACTGGAATAACGGAGCCAACAAACCGGCAGGCGAAAACCCATGGTTCAACCCCGACCATAAGATGATAGCCGATCCGAACGGATGGTGGGGAGCAGACTGGAACCATGAGAGCGAACATACTCAGGCCATGGTTGACAGAATCCTCGACTATTGGCTTCAGGAATTCAGATTTGATGGTTTCAGGTTTGACTTTACCAAAGGTTTTGGTCAGACAGCCCCTGATATCAATGACCCTTGGGCAAGTTCGCCCGATCAGGACAGGGTGGACCTTCTCCTTCGCATGGCCAATGGCATGAAAACCCGCAATCCGGGCAGTGTTGTCATCTTTGAACACCTTGCATGGGCCAGTGAAGACAAGCAGCTCTCCGACACAGGCATCCTGATGTGGAGTGGAGTAGGTCACCACAATGACCTTAAAAACTTTATTTTGGGTGATAACGCTGACAATCCAAATATCTATGATTCCGGAGTGTATAATGCTCCCGGCAGAAATTTCACCTACGCAAACTGGATGTCCTATGGCGAAAGCCACGATGAGGAAAGACTTGGATACGAGGTAACACAATATTTTATTGGGACAAAAACCCTGGAGAATATAATAAACAGGCTCAAGATAGGTGCCGGGTTTAATCTACTTCTTCCCGGTCCACGGATGCTTTGGCAGTTTCAGGAAATCGGGTATGATATCAGCATTAACTTTAACGGCAGGACAGGCGAAAAACCGGTGCATTGGGAGTATTATGACAACCAAAAACGAAGGGAACTCTACACCCTTATGTCCCGCATTTTTAAAATAAGAAATAACCATAACATCTATGCCACACCCCCCAACTACGGCAATATTGGTCTTGGCTCGGGCAATATCACGACGCCTCGTGTGATGAGATTTTCCTCAGGCACAGGTTCATCAGCAAAACATGTCATCATCGTGGGTAATCTGGACCCCAATGACGGCCATGATGTTTATCCCGGCTATGATGTGACAGGGACCTGGTACAGATACAACGGTGCAACAGCCGTGGACGGCACCTCTTTTACTGTTTCCAGTACCGAAGCTCCCTATTTCCTGCAACCTTCTGAAATGCTGGTGTTGACCAATTTTAAGGTAGACGAATGTACCAGTGTACGCAACAATGCCGATTCCGGCCCGTATTCGCTTCGGGCAGCCATCGACTGTGCTCAGGATGGCGGGACTGTCACCATAGAATACCCAGTATTCGGACAGACCATTCAGCTTCTCACCCCAATCAATATCAACAAAAGTGTCAGTATCAACGGATTTCCTTCCAGAAACGTGACAGTCAGCGGTTCCGGTTTTACAGGAAGTGTATTCAGCATAGCATCAGGAAAATCAGTTACCATTAACGGCATGACCGTATCCTGTTCGCAGGGAGGGGCAGACGGCCGGTGTCTGGTAAATTCAGGTAGCCTCAAGCTGGATGACATAATGTTTAACGATCAGAATGGAACTTCTACTGGCTCTTCAGTGATCAATACAGGTACTGGCACCATTCAGATCAGTCATTCGGTTACTATACGCAAGTAGTTAATTAGATCTTTGCCAGAATATGGGATTTAAAGTTGTACTTTTGCAGGCACAATATTTGCCAGCAAATGAAGATCTTCTGTATAGGCCGCAATTACTCGGACCACGCCAAAGAGCTTAACAATCCAGTCCCGTCCAGTCCCATCATTTTTATGAAACCAGCGACGGCTCTGTTAAAGGAAGGTGATCCGTTTTTTATACCAGATTTCAGCAGCAACATTCATTACGAGCTTGAGATTGTTCTTCAGATTTGCAAAAACGGAAAATCCGTAGAGCCTGCATTCGCATCGGGTTATTATGACAGGATCGGCCTGGGTATAGATTTTACAGCAAGAGACCTGCAGGACAAACTTAAAGACAAGGGCCATCCATGGGAACTCGCCAAAGCCTTTGATCATTCAGCAGCCTTGGGTAAGTTTGTCAATAGGGATGGCTTGGATATGACTGATATTCGCTTCAGGCTGGAGAAAAACGGAATCTTGGTGCAGGAAGGCTGTACCCGGGACCTGATCTTTGACTTTGATTTCCTGATTGGCTACATCTCACGATATTTTACCCTGCAAAAAGGCGACCTTATCTTTACGGGTACCCCTGCAGGAGTAGGCAAAGTAGAAAAAGGAGACATCCTCGAAGGCTATATAGGCTTTCAAAAAATGCTGGAATTCAAAATTAAATAATGCTTTCAACCATTATTTATCGCCTATTTCTATAAATTGATGGTAAAATTGTGATTTCTCAGAAGTTTTTTCGTTTTAATAAAAAGTTTGATGCGTAATGATTTGGTTATGATTTTACCAAATGAGTACTTTTGCAAAGTTTTGAAAGATTTAGAAATTTAACAGGTTATAAAAACTTAAAATTATGCCTTACCTATTCACCTCCGAATCCGTTTCGGAAGGCCATCCGGACAAAGTGGCCGATCAGATATCAGACGCATTGGTAGACCATTTTCTGGCATTTGACCCACAGTCCAAAGTTGCGTGTGAAACCCTGGTGACTACCGGACAGGTCGTCCTCGCCGGTGAGGTCAAATCACATACCTATCTGGACGTCCAACAAATAGCTCGTGATGTCATCAAGAGGATTGGTTATACCAAGTCAGAATATATGTTTGAGGCACATTCCTGCGGGGTGCTTTCGGCTATACACGAGCAGTCACCTGACATCAATCAGGGTGTTGAACGATCCAAAAAAGAGGACCAGGGAGCCGGAGACCAGGGCATGATGTTTGGCTATGCCACCAATGAAACTGACAATTACATGCCACTGGCCCTTGACCTGTCACACAAGATCCTCAGGACTCTTGCCCAAATCAGAAAAGAAGGTAAAAAAATGAAATACCTGAGACCGGATAGCAAGTCGCAGGTCACCATTGAATATTCTGATGACAACAAGCCAATCAGGATTGATACCATCGTTGTCTCCACGCAACATGATGAGTTTGATTCCGATGAGGATATGCATACACAAATCGAACAGGACATCAGGAATATTGTCGTGCCCGAGGTGGTAAAATCTCTTAAGCCGGAACTAAGGTCACTGTTTGACGATAAGATAACCTACCATATAAATCCTACGGGAAAATTTGTGATCGGAGGCCCACACGGTGATACCGGTCTCACAGGCAGGAAGATCATCGTAGACACATACGGTGGCAAGGGTGCCCATGGTGGGGGAGCATTTTCCGGTAAGGATCCAAGCAAGGTTGACAGGTCAGCAGCCTATGCCACCAGACATATTGCAAAAAACCTTGTTGCGGCCGGCGTTTGCGACGAAGTGCTGGTGCAGGTATCATACGCCATAGGTATTGCAGCTCCCACCAATATATACGTCAATACTTATGGTACTTCAAAAGTCAAAATAAAGGACAGTGAAATAGCTGAAAAAGTGGCAAAAATCTTTGATATGAGGCCCTATGCCATTGAAAAGAGACTTAAACTCCGAACACCTATTTATTCTGATGCTGCAGCCTATGGTCACATGGGTCGCAATCCGGTGACAAAGGATGTCACCTTCAGAGATGGTTCAGGCAAAACCAAAACCATGACTGTGGAGACATTTACCTGGGAGAAACTGGATTTTGTCACACAGATAAAAAAAGCATTCAAACTTTGACCTTCTGATTGGTTTGCAATCTATAAATTGTAAGAGCCGGTGCCTTTGGTAGCTGGCTTTTTTTTTCTTTTTCAGGCATATAGTAAAAAAAAAACTTGGAGTCTGTATTAAAAATATGGCAGATAATGGTTATTTTCGTTTTGTTTAACTAAATGACCATAATGGAAGTTCAGACACCATCTACCGAAAATAAAAACTATAAGTTCAAGGAACTGAGGGTGTATTCATCCACTGAATGGCTTGCTGATAACCGCAAGAAATACCGCCAGGTATTTGACAGGTTTGAGACCAGCTACGTTTACGCAGAGTTGTCTTTTTACAACAAGCTTTTTGACCGAGAAATCTGGGAAGTGGACATAGAGCTCAGATGTTATGAGATACGCAACGCCAAAAAACAGATATGTTCTCTCGAATTTCGTAAGAAGATCAGCAAATACGACAATGTCGTCTACATCCGGGAGGGTTGGGGCAATAAAAATGCAGGTTCATTCTGGAAAAAAGGCACCTACTATTGGGAGGCCTGGATGGACGGAGAAAAGGTGAGCACAAAATATTTTTATTTGGAGGATATCGGTGACAAGAGCGTCGCAGAGGGTGCATCAGGGTACGTTTCGCTACAATCCATTAAACTTTATGAAGGCCAGTATGACGATGTGATGGAAGATGACCGCCAGTATATGATAAATTTTTCAAGTGACGATACACGGTATATTTATGCAGAGGTTATCCTCAATAATCTGCTGAAGGCGGATAATTGGCATTGTGAGGTTTTTGTCAAATTTTACAACGAAGGTCGCGAACTCAAGGGCCAGGTGGTAAGGCTGCATAATGTCAAAAAAGAGGATGAAAAAATAAAGCTGACAGCAGGGTGGGGAGCAAATACGAAGGGCTCATGGAAAAAAGGCAAATATTCCATAGAGGTGCTGTTTATGGACAAACTTCTGGCCTTGGTCCAGTTTGAGGTCGGAGAGGAATTTGAAGAAGGCCTGGTAAATCTCTATTTGCCGGACCTCGCTGTACCTCTTCTGTCATCCACGGATGACCCGACGGAGACATTTGAGGACATTATGTCCAAACTCAATTCATTGGTGGGTCTCTCTGAGATCAAGCAAAAAGTGGCCGAACACGCAAGATATCTCGAATTCCTGCAGATCAGAAGGTCAAAGGGTTTTAAGGAGACAGAAAAGATCAATATCCATTCAGTTTTCACAGGCAATCCGGGTACAGGCAAGACCACAGTGGCCAAGATGATGGGCAAGCTATACCGGAAAATGGGCCTCCTGAGCAAAGGCCATGTAACTGAAGTGGACAGGGTAGACCTCGTAGGAGAATATATCGGCCAAACTGCCCCAAAAACAAAAGAAGTCATTGAAAAAGCAAGGGGTGGGGTACTTTTTATTGATGAAGCATATGCACTTGCGAGGACAAATGACGACACCAAGGATTTTGGCAGGGAAGTTATTGAGATCCTCGTTAAGGAAATGTCCAACGGAAAAGGTGATCTGGCTGTGATAGTGGCCGGATACCCCAGGGAAATGAAACACTTCATTCATTCAAATCCCGGATTAAGGTCACGATTCAAGCACTTTTATGAATTCCCGGATTATCTGCCGCAGGACCTCGTACAGATAGCTCTCCAGTCTGCTGAGCTACGGGAAATAAAGTTTACACCGGAAAGTTTTGAGATACTTAAGGAAATAATAACTGCCGCTTACCGCGAAAGGGACAAGACTTTTGGCAATGCCCGATATGTACAGGATCTGCTTGACAAGGCAAAACTAAATATGGCCCTCCGCCTTATGTCCAGAAAAAATCCAAAGAAGCTGAGTCATGCCGAGCTGAGTGAAGTGCAGGTGGCGGATGTATTGTCACTCAGGCCTGCTGCCCTGGTAAGGCTTCCGGACATACCAGTCGATCAGGCATTGCTTGATTTAGCCATGGCAGAACTGGACAGAATGATCGGTATCGATAATGTCAAGACCCAGATCCGGGAAATGGTAAGTGTGGTCAAATATTACCGTGAGACCGGCAGGAATGTTTTGTCGAGTTTTTCTCTGCACACTGTCCTTGTGGGTAATCCCGGTACGGGTAAAACGACGGTTGCAAGGATCCTGGCCAAAATATATAAGGCCCTTGGCATCCTTGAGAGGGGGCATATCGTAGAGACCGACCGGCAAGGGCTGGTTGCCGGATTTGTTGGGCAGACCGCCATTAAGACCAACGAAAAGATCGAAGAAGCCATCGGCGGTGTATTGTTTATCGACGAGGCCTACGCACTGAGCAATTTCAATGGCTTGCAGGGTGACTTTGGCAATGAGGCCATCCAGACACTGCTCAAAAGAATGGAAGACCTGAGAGGAAAGTTCTTTGTCATAGTAGCCGGCTATCCTGACAATATGGAAACCTTCCTGAAGGCCAATCCGGGCCTGAGTTCCAGATTTGACAAGACCCTGCGGTTTATGGATTACACACCTGACGAATTGCAGCAGATAGCCATTGGTATGTTGCAGACGGACGGTTATAAGCTGACGCCAAAGGCATTGGTGTTGCTATCGGCGGTGATGCAGGATATATACGATAAGCGTGATAAATTCTTCGGCAATGCCAGGACAGTCAGAAAAATCGTGACAGAAGTGGTAAAAAATCAGAACCTGCGGTTTGCTGCTTTAGGTGCCGCCGAGCGAAAAAAAGGCAGTCTCATCCAGCCAGAAGACTTTGCCACAGTAGCTGATATAAGAGAGGCAGAGTTGATGCCCAAAAAAACCATTGGCTTTCGCAAGGCAGACCGGTGAAGGTAAATTAAGATATGAGTATTAAAAACGAACAAAACCTCGATCCTGAAGACTGGGATCTTATGACCTCACTGGGCAGGGACATGGTTACGGAGATGATGGGTTTTCTCCGGGATGTCGGTGACAGACCTGTGTGGAAAGCCATTCCGGATGAAACCAAGCGATTCCTAAACGAAGACATTCCGTCAGCAGGTACACCGGCTGAGGAGATTTACCGACAGTTCAAAGAACATATCCTTCCCTATGCCAAAGGTAATATCCATCCACGATTCTGGGCCTGGGTGCAGGGCACCGGCACACCCCTGGGTATGCTGGCTGATATGCTTGCTTCCGGTATGAACTCTAATGTGACCATAGGTGAGCAAAGTGCCGTTTATGTGGACAGACAGGTAGTGGATTGGTGCAGACAGATGATGAGTATGCCGGATACTACGTCCGGGATGTTATTGAGCGGCGGCTCCATGGCCAATACTACTGCCCTGTTGGTCGCTCGCAATACCATGCTCCCCGATGTCAGGGAAAAGGGCATCTGGGGGTTAAAAGCCCGGCCTGTGATGTATTGCAGTACAGAAACACATGGTTGTGTGGTCAAGGCAGCAGAGGCTATCGGAATCGGGACAGAAGGATTGCGAAAAATAAGTGTACATGCTGACTTTACCATCGACATTAAAAAGCTGGAGGATCAAATAAAAACCGACCTTGCCGGCGGTCTGAGGCCATTCTGCATCGTGGGTAATGTCGGCACTGTCAATACAGGAGCAATAGATGACCTATCGGCATTGACTTCCCTTCGGGACAAGTACCGACTTTGGCTGCACCTCGACGGTGCATTTGGAGCCCTCGCAAAACTTGTCCCTGAATATGCCGGCAAACTCAAACCAATAGAAACCGCTGACAGCGTAGCCTTCGACCTCCATAAGTGGATGTATATGCCTTACGAGGTAGGCTGTGTACTTATAGCAAGAAAACCAGACCACCGCAATTCATTCGCAGGAAGTCCAAATTATCTTCTGCACCACGAAAGGGGGCTGGCTTCAGGTCCTGAGAGCCTCAACAATTACGGGCTTGAGCTTTCACGGGGATTCAAGGCACTTAAAGTGTGGATGTCACTGAAAGAACACGGTATGGTAAAATATGCGGGACAAATAGAAAAGAACATCCTGCAGGCAAGATACCTTGGCAGGCTGATTGAGTTATCTCCTTTACTCGAACCACTTGCGGGAATACCGTTAAACATAGTCTGCTTCAGGTACAATGACGGAAGCGAAGACAACAGACTAAATGCGGTAAACAAGGAGATCGTAATGACATTGCAGGAACGAGGTATTGCCTCACCTTCATCTACCGTAATCAATGGCATCTATGCTATACGTGTAGCCATCACAAACCACAGAAGCCGATATCTTGACTTTGATGAACTTGTCAGATATGTCCTGGAGATTGGCGATAGTGCAA
The DNA here is from genome assembly GCA_019136675.1 of Bacteroidota bacterium. Lineage (GTDB taxonomy): Bacteria > Bacteroidota > Bacteroidia > Chitinophagales > Saprospiraceae > OLB9. Next base: position 915 of record JAGVTV010000189.1, on the reverse strand, counting down.
GACAAAAAGTGCCTTGAAATATAAATACGTCCCGGATATAGTAGTAAAACCAAGTCTTAAAAAATATTTTAAAAATTCATTTTCCTGAGTACATAGCCGCTGGAACATCCCTTATATCTTAATTGTTTATTGAAGCCTGCCTTAATCCGTGGCATTAAAGTGTTTCTTCAATGAATGGTGCCTGGTTGTATTAATTAATCATAATAAAAAATCAAATTATTTCGCATGAAACTTTTAACCCGATTGACTCCGGTCCTTTTACCGGCACTTGCACTTTTTATTTTTTCCTCTATGAAAAAGGACCCATCCAATCCTCCTACAGCCCAAACCGGAGCTCCCGGAGAAACTACCTGCAGTACAGCTTCGGGTTGCCATTCGGGAGGTGCTTATAGCGGCACAGTGGCCCTGACAGGACTTCCTGGCCAAATTCAGCCTAATACGACCTACACTGTGACAATTACCCTCAATTCTACCTGCTCACGGACAGGATTTGAACTAACAGTTCTGGACAAAGCAAATGCAAAATGCGGCACCCTGGCTGCAGGTACCGGCAATAATGTTAAAACGGTAGGTACACGCCAGTATGTAAGACAAAGCAATCCTGTGACCATGTCCGGGGGTAAGGGTTCCTATTCATTTAAGTGGACCTCACCTGCAGCTATCAGCGGGGATTCGGCCTTTTTCTATTATGCTGTGCTCCAGGCCAACGGAAATGGCAAAACTTCAGGTGATAATGCAAATGCTGGTGTGACCAAGGTCTCCATGACTCAGGTCTCAGCTACTGAGGAACAAAAACAAACTTCGATCAGTCTTTGGCCCAATCCGGTGAGTGATTTTCTTACGGTAAGCACTGAAGAAGGAACCAGGTCTGATGTAGCCCTCCTGGGAAGTGACGGCAGGCAGATTTCAACTTTC
>JAGVTV010000010.1 GCA_019136675.1 Bacteroidota bacterium | reverse complement strand
GTATTTTTTTGTCCGTAAAGTGATGTTTGTTAAATACGCTCAGGCATTTATCGTTTGTCCCGGCGGTTTCGGAACACTCGATGAGTTGTTTGAGGTGCTGACCCTGATTCAAACCAACAAGATCTCTAAAGTGCCTGTGATCCTGGTAGGAACAACCTATTGGTCAGGATTGAAAAAATGGATGACAGACATCATGCTAAATGAGACGGGCAATATTTCTGCTAAGGATCTTGACCTGCTTCCTATTGTCGATGAACCGGATGAGGTGGTGTCTATCATTCGCAATTTTTATGATGGCAGTGACAGGTTGCATTCCATCAAGCCAAACTATGAATTATAAACTGTAATGGCCGTCAATCTGATACTAAAAAACAGAGGAGTCACACTCTTTATCATACTGGCAGGTTTTTTTATTGCCAATACTATCGTAGCGGAATTTGTCGGTGGCAAAATTTTTTCCCTCGAAAAACTCTTTGGCTTCCAATCCTTGAATTTAACCTTGTTTGGTGTCCATAATCTGGGACTTAACCTTACAGCAGGAGCGATTCTGTGGCCGATTGTTTTTATCATGACCGATATCATAAATGAATACTATGGCACGAGGGCGGTAAAGTTTCTTTCTTATCTGGCCATTGGCACTGTGTTGTACGCGTTTGCCATGGTATACGGGGCCATCGGATTGCCACCCAATGACTGGTGGCAGTTTCAGAGCGGATTGTCTGAAGATCCTTCCCGCAATATTGCAGATATGGGGCTTAGTTTTAACAAAGTCATGGGCCAGGGACTGTGGATCATAGTAGGATCAATGGTTGCCTTCCTGGTCGGTCAGGTACTTGACGTGGCTATTTTTCATAAGATAAAACAGGTTACCGGTGAATCTAAGATATGGCTCAGAGCCACGGGCAGCACCCTTGTATCACAACTGGTAGATAGCTATGTGGTACTTATCATTGCTTTCTATATTGGATCCGACTGGGATTTAGTAAGGGTTATGGCTATCGGCACAGTCAATTATTTTTATAAGTTTGGAATGGCGGTATTGCTCACACCGCTTATCTATCTGGGGCACTACCTGATAGAAGGATACCTTGGCCATGAACAGGCCACCAAAATGAAAAACGAAGCCAGTTCAACGTGATTGGACCCTCATTTCATTTTTGATTTTACTAACATTCATCATTTAGCAGGCTGACCTGTATCAATCCTGTCTGACTAAAAATTGGTTAACTTTGACAAAAAGTAATTATGATCAGAGAAATCTCAGGTGATATTCTGCTTTCGGAATGTACAGGATTAGTTCACAGCATCGCTCCGCTCGACCACTTTGACAGTGGGCTGGCATTGGGGCTCAGGGAAAAATATCCGGAAATGGTCAAAGGCTTTAGACAATATTGCCATACCCATCACCCCCAAACAGGGGAGATCTGGGTGTGGAAAAGTCAAGACGGAAGAATCATTTATAATCTTCTTACGCAGGAAGCAGCTCCGGAAAGGTCAGGGGGGCATCCAGGCAAGTCAAGTATCAGCAATGTTGAAAAATCCCTTAAAAAACTTTCCAAATATATTGATGACCATCCTGTAGATACCATCGCTCTGCCTCGTATAGCTACGGGTGTCGGGGGCCTTGAGTGGGATGATGTCAGGGCTGCCGTATTAAAGCACCTTGGAAATACAAATACCAGGATTTTCATTTACGATAAGTATACAAAGGGCCAGAAGGGCGTGGAGGTATAAGGTCCTGGTTGTTCTTTTAGGGGAGAAAACAAATATTGCCTATCTTGTGTCGTGAACCAAACACGACAATGGTTTTTCAGTTTGCCAGCTTGAAATCAAGGCTTAATGACTCCGTTTTTGCATTTCAGTATTATCAGGTACTGAGATACATCAGCAGTCTTTTGGTTTCGGTTATTTTGGTCCGGTCCGGGCTGCCGGGTGAGCAGCTTGGAAAATATGAATTATGGATATTCATTATCGGAGCACTGACTACATTCTGGTCATCAGGGATACGAAATGCACTGATGTCATGGTATCCTACAAGAAGTCCTGAAGATAAAAAGTCTCTTATTTCCGGTGTGTTTTGGCTTTTAGTCTCTGCAAGCATCATTGCTGCCTTACTATTATTTGTTTTCAACGGGAAGATAACCTTGGTTTTCTCCTCTGTCTCTCTCTCGGATTATGCCATAATGTTTGCTATATGGCTGGTGCTTTCTGTCCCGCTGGTCATTACAGAGTCCATTTTATACCTAGAAAGGCCGGCAGGTGATCTGGTGTATTACGCACATTGGTCCGGACTGAGCTTGATTATATTTTTTGTGGGTGCAGCAATGGTCTCTCCGGAGCTGGATAATTTCATTCTGGCCCTGCTGTTACATGCCGCCATCAGACTGGCCTATCTTATCATCCTTGTGGGCAAAATCAGTACGTTCAGGTTTGATTTGACTCTGATCAGGTTGTTTGTTATGTTTTCGATGCCCGTTGTTTTTAATATGCTGCTGGGAAGTGCTATGGACATGATCGACGGCTGGTTTGTGGCCCGGTATTATGACAGCCATATATTTCCGGTGTTTAGGTATGGGTCCAGGGAATTGCCGTTTGCATCCCTTCTTTACAGTTCGCTTTCTGCAGCTTTAATACCTGTACTTATCAGGGATGGGGTCCAAAGTACTGCTCTCAGGACAAGAGCCACAAAACTGATGCATATACTGTTTCCGGGTACGATTCTGCTGATTCCTTTGTCTCCTTATCTGTTTTCAATGGTTTACAATGAGGCTTTCAGGGATTCAGCTTTCATTTTTAATATTTATCTGCTAATCATGACCAGCAGGGTGCTTATGCCGCAAACGGTTAATTTTGCTTTGTATCAGCACAGTGCTATTGTATGGACCGGGATTATTGAAATTTTTGCCAATATTTTTCTCTCTTATTGGTGGATGCAGTCTTTTGGTATTTACGGATTGGCTATGGCGACAGTGGCAGCCTATTTTATTCAAAAAATTCTGCTGATAATTTACAACAGGACACAAAACGGGATTCCCATCCATCATTACATTGATATGAAATTTTACATCTTTTATTCTGTGGCTGCTGTCATCGTTTTTCTGATCGTCCACACTACGATGCGATGACGGTAAGGGACGCTTATGACCTGCTTGCTTCGGTCCTTGAACCCCTTTATGGTGACCGGGAAGGCAATATTATGGCCAGGTATTTAGTCGAAGACCTGTTTGCACGGCCTTTTCATAATGAAGAATTGCTGACCGGGGACGAAGACGCCACCCTGCAGCAAGCCGTCCTCAGGTTGCAGAAGTTTGAACCCTGGCAGTATGTGGGAGGTATAGCCGACTTTTACGGGCTCAGATTTAAGGTAACACCCTCTGTCCTTATCCCAAGGCCGGAAACAGAAGAACTGGTGTACCGGGCACTGGCAGATATTAAGAAGTTTTCGCTTGGTTCGGTGATGGATGTGGGCACGGGCTCAGGTATCATAGCCGTGACCCTAAGTAAAAAATCTCCTGAGACGACAGTGACTGCCATTGATATATCGGAAGAAGCTCTTTCTGTGGCAAGGGCCAATGCAGATTTGTTTGGAGTCAGTGTGGACTTTATGTGCGTCGATTTTCTGGACAAAAAGTTGTGGACCAAATTGCCGGTGGCTGACCTCATTGTGTCCAATCCACCTTATATTGACCGGGGCGAAGAGTCCACTATGCATGCCAACGTCCTGGAGCATGAGCCGCACATAGCATTGTTTACTGCTGGCCATCCGCTGGAATTTTATGAAGCCATGGCTGAGTTTGTCTCAAAATGTCAAAAACCTGGATGCAGAATACTGGCAGAGATCAGCGAATTCAGGAGCAGGGAAGTCCATGATTTGTTTGTCCGTTGGGGATTCAGCGATGTGGCTATTTTACAGGATCTGCAGGGCAAAGACCGGATGGTAACCGCTAGATGGCAACCTGCCGTTACAGATAGTCTTCCTTAGACCTTTCGGCCAAGTGGTACACATCCCACAAGTCAAAAAACTGATGCACTGCATTGTTGCTGTAGTTACAGACAGAGTTGAAAAGAAAAACAATGCCGATCTCCTTTTCGGGGTCAAAACCTATTTCTGTCCTGAAACCATTGACCATACCGCCGTGGTATACCACATTGTGGGTATTTGTCCGGATAAGTCTCCAACCAAGTCCGTAATGGCTCTCAATAAAGCCCGGCCACATATTGAAGTACTTGTCATCGTGTGTAGTATTGACATATGGCGAAAATGCAATGTTCCTTGCGGTGGGAGATATTACGTCAGGTCTGAATCCCATCACGGCATTGAGCCAGATCCTCATATCCGTCATCGGGGCGTTGATACCTCCGGCCGACACGAGATTGTAATAATGGGGCTGAAGGTTTATTGGTACAAAACCACCTTTACCATATTTGTGCCCGTGGCATACATTGTCTTCGCCGGTCATGCCCTCCAGGCTGTAAGATGTCCTGCACATGCCGAGGGGCGAAAGCAGATAAAAATCCAGAGCCGAGGTATAAGACATACCTGTAGCATTTTCGATTACCTTTTCTATTAGGCCGAATGTTGCATTTTGATAGGCATAGGCCTTGCCGGTAGAGTCCCTGGGTGTTAGCCTGTTGAGGTAGCTGAAGATTGTTTCAATATCCCTGTTTTCGTCCACCAGGTTAGAATAGGCATGTTCTGTCAGTCCCGACGAATGTGACATGATGTGTTTTATTCTTAATACCTTGTCCTTGTTTCTGGCTTTGATCTTGAGCTCCGGGATGTACAGTGATACGGGGTCCTCAAGGGAAATTACATTTTTTTCTGCAAGCAGTGATACCAGGATTCCGGCAAAACCTTTTGATACAGAACCCAGTCTGAAAAGTGTATTGGAGTCTATGGCTTCCTTTGAGTATCGTGATCTTGATCCGAATTGTTTTTCGAATATCACCTGGTCTCCTTGCATAACCAGAACAGCCAGGCCGGGACATTGGTACTGTTCGATGTTGTGCTTGATCTGCTGTTCAAGGAGCCTGTTAAATGAGGTGTCAACCAGTGATTTTGGCTTTTGAAGACCTATTGGGACAAAAGCTGCAGGATCCTCCCTGTGACATGAATTATAAAGCAATAATGCGGACAGCATGACCGTGAAAACAGCAAATTTTATTGCTACCTTACCATTGAGATCCGACATGAATATCTTTAGCTTGTGTAAAATAAAGACAAAATTAACTTTAATTACTGAAATACAAAGAATTAAACTTTAAATTAAATTGACATATTGCATTTTAGGAAAATTAAAGAGCCAAAAATAACTTTTCTTTTTTCAAATTGAATGTAAATTCTTTGAAAAAATCCAGGGCTGGGAAATGCTTAGTTTTAAGTGGAAATTACACATTTTGCCGCATGATTCCAGAAGCTTCAATTACATCCTCTCTTACAAAGTATTAGGATGTTATTTGGCTCAGTATTGTGGAAAGGATATTTTTGCACTACAATTTATCAGTATGGACCATCTGAGCCAGATCAGGATTAATTTTGACCAGGGGCAAGTCACTCTTTTAAATCTTTGTCTCGGCTTCCTGATGTTTGGTGTTTCTCTTGACCTCAGGCTGTCAGATTTTGGATATCTTCTAAAAAACAGCAAGTCAGTAATCGCGGGTCTCGTTTCTCAATTGATTTTACTTCCGCTATTGACTATGATACTGGTCTTTATACTTAAGCCTGCCCCATCCCTGGTGCTGGGTATGCTCCTGATAGCATCGTGTCCGGGAGGCAATGTGTCCAACTATGCAGTACATCTTGCCAGGGCCAATGTCGCACTTTCGGTGGTACTGACATCTATTTCCACCCTTGCCTGTACGCTTACCACGCCTCTGATTTTTTACATTGGTAAATATGTTGCGGGAAGCACGGGATCTACTCCCGACACTTTTAGTATAAGTTTTGTGGACATGGCCATAGCAATTGTTAAGTTGTTGCTTTTTCCCCTGATCCTGGGACTGCTTTTTAACCGCTATTTACCGGTGATTACCCGCAGGATACAGGGGGCAGTAAAGGTTTTGAGTTTTGTCATTTTTATCTGCTTTGTATTATTTGCCATATTGGGTAACCTTAACAATATGCAGCAATACCTGGGCAATGTCTTTTTTATCGTCCTTATCCACAATGGACTGGCACTGCTGGTGGGTTATTTGTTTTCGTATTATGCGGCTGGTTTGAATAGCAACGACTCTATCTCCATAGCGATAGAAACTGGGATCCAAAACTCAGGCCTTGCCCTGGTGTTGATATTCAATTTTTTCGGTGGAGAGGGTGGCATGGCCCTCATTGCAGCATGGTGGAGTATCTGGCACCTGTTGTCTGCTTTTGGTCTTGCCCTTGGCAGAAATTACTCTCTTAAACGTACGATAGCTTCTGATTATTAATCTTCAAAAAGGTCGTCCAGCTTACCGGTCTTCTTGAGTTTTATGAAACATCTGGCTGCTGCTATAACGTCGGCCCTGGCATTGCCTGCAGGACCGTAGGACTGGCCAAAACAAGAGGCATGCAATTCAGGAAGCGTCGGAAACTTAAATCCTCCGCCCTTGGCTGGGATCTTGCAGTAGTACGTGCCCTCTTCCATAAGACAGAACCTCTTTTTCGAGAACATATTGATGCTTTTTTTACACCTTACATATTCTGCTCCGAGGATATTTTCGTTGTAATTAAGATTGTGGGCCAGGATATATTCCGATTTCTCCACACAGGCAGAAAAATTGTCCAGGATGGAATCGAGGGGGGCACTTTTTTTTCTGACGTCCTCTTCGTCAATATGGGCTTTTGACAATGACTTTTCGTCAATGGTAAAGCCTGAAGGTAGAGGCACACAGTCAAAATCCTGCAAGGGTTTGTAGTCAGGACCTAAAAGTATCCAACTGATATGAAGCAGTCGTGGCCATGACTTGGTATCTGTAAAACCAGCTTTGAAATTAGTGTAGGTGGCAAGGCCGGAACAATCAAAGATCAGGTACATGCAAATTTCAGGTTTTAGTGAACTTGGTTATCAGCAAGTCTGTTATCTGGCTTGCTATACTGGTAGAAAAACTTATTTTTTGCGGATTGGATGGATGGGTGACAAAGGCGTAAACATGAAAAAATCCTTTTTTATCCCTTGTCACATGGACTTTTATCCTGTCAGCATAATTACCCAGCTTAATTGCCCTTTCTGCATTGGAAATGACGAGTTCTTCAGGATGATGAAATTTCTTCAGGACTTTTCGTACCCTGAAGTCCTCCCTTCGGGCAATAAAGGCCCAATATCCGCTTCCGGGCTCAGGAATCACTTCTTTGACATTGACGCTGATAAATTGATTGCCTTCAGAGAGGTTTAAATCTGTAAACCCTTGTGACGCACTTATAAACCGTGGTATTAAATCAGAGCCGGTTTCTTGCGGCTGGCTGACCCGCCAGGTAATGTCCGGATTGATGCAACTCAGCTGGATACCGTCTGCAACTGACGGAACGTATATTTTGCTTCCGGCCTTAAGCCGCAGGTCCTGATTCATATCCAGGCTTTCGGGATGTATTACCAGGCCCTGTACCGGCGAATATCTTGCTGAAAGTGCAGTAATGGCAAGATCTCCCAACGCCCCATGCCTTATCGCAGGTACTTCAGGCAGGTGGACCACCATAGCATCAGCATATCCGCTCAGAACCATTTCTGCTCCGGCAGTAAAAACGGAACCTCCGTCAGCCTGCGGCTCCGGACATACGATCTTTATTTCCAGATCCTGTAATATTGCCCTGATACCATCAGGGACAAAGTTACCCTGAACGGGAGCATGCGGAAGCTTTTTGGTTCCTTGTGTCATCATGGAGATATGGTCCAATAGAGGAGCAAAGAAATGGAAAAAATATGACAAGGGGTAAGGGCCCCCTGATTTTAATGAATTTTTACTCCGGGAAATCTCTCATTCAAAACAAAGTTTTATTTTACCTTTGCAGCATGCAATTGACAGCCGGACAAATAGCGGAATTAGTGGGTGGATCAGTCACAGGAGATCCTGATGTTAAGGTTTCCGGACCAAGCCGGATCGAAGATGGAAAACCCGGTACGATAACCTTTCTCGCCAACCCCAAATATAAGGACTACCTGTATACAACGCAGGCATCCGTGGTCCTGGTGCAGAATTCTTTTGTTCCAGAGCAGAAACTTAATGCCTCCCTCATCACTGTGGATAATGTGTACGCATCGCTGGCTCTGCTTATGGCCAGGTTTAATAGCGGAATATCTCTGGCAAAGGGGATTGCTGCTTCGGCATGTGTTGATGAGACTGTAACCATCGGGGAAGGAGTAAGTATAGATGAGCAGGTTATCATCAGGCCGGGAAGTGCCATTGGAAATTCTACCCGGGTATATGGTCAGGTCTTTATCGGGGACAATGTACGGATCGGCTCTGGTTGTACAATTTATCCGGGAGTCAAAATTTACCATAACTGTGTCATCGGAGATCATTGTACCATACATGCAAACACAGTAATCGGCAGCGACGGTTTTGGGTTTACACCTGACGAGAATGGCAATTTTGTCAAGATTCCTCAGACAGGAAATGTGGTAATTGAGGATTATGTAGAGATAGGCAGCAATGTGGTTATCGACAGAGCTTCCATAGGCTCGACGCTGATAAAAAGAGGGGTAAAACTCGACAATCTAATCCAGGTGGCTCATAATGTGACCATCGGCGAAAATACAGTCATTGCGGCTCAGGCTGGTATAGCCGGATCCACCAGGATAGGGTCCGGATGCATGATCGGAGGCCAGGTGGGCATCGTGGGGCATATTGAAGTGGCGGACGGAGTTATGATCCAGGCCCAGTCAGGAGTTGCTTCTCCTGTTAAGCAAAAAGGAGCCAAATTATACGGGTCTCCGGCCATAGACTACCAGAACTACCTTAAGTCATATGCACTGTTCAGACGTCTTCCCGAAGTGAATGCCAACCTGAATGAACTGAAGTCAAATGTCGGTAAATTGCTGCCAAAAGATCAACTGTAATATAAAAGGTGACAGGAAGTATGACGCAAAGTACAATGGGGCTTAAAAGAATTATCAGGAATCCTTTGACGGTCAGTGGGGTAGGTTTGCACTCCGGTGTTGTATCTACTGTTACCCTGCATCCGGCCGAACCAGGGACAGGTATCCGATTTGTCAGGGTTGACCTGAATCCAAATGTTGTGGTTGCAGCAGAGGTTGGTCAGGTGCTTACGACCCGCCGTGGTACTACCATCGGATCAGGTAATGCCACAGTATCGACAATAGAGCATTTAATGGCCGCATTGTCTGCCATGCAGATAGAAGATGCTGAGATCCGTATTGATGGCCCTGAAATCCCTATTCTTGACGGAAGTGCAGCCAGGTTTATTGAAATGCTCAGGATGGCTGACCTTGAGACGGAAGTTTCTGTAAGGGAGAGGTTTATTGTGGATGAAACATTCACCTACCATGACTCTGACACCGGTGCAGAATATATGGTGCAGCCTTCAGAAGACTTTGAGCTGGATGTCATACTGCAGTTCAGGGAGGATACACTGGGCGACATGGTGGCCATGATGCAGGGCAAAGACAGGTTTGCCGATGAGATCGCAGGTGCAAGGACATTTGTGTTTCTGTCCGAGATAGAGCCCCTCTTTGACGCAGGACTTATCAAGGGAGGAGATATCGACAATGCCCTCGTGATTATGGACAAGCCCATGAGCCGCGAAGACGTGGATAAACTACGGCAAAAACTGGGTAAGCCAAACGCTGCCATTTCTGACGGAGTCCTTAGCAGTACGCCTATGCGATACAAAAACGAGCCCGCACGCCACAAACTGCTTGATCTTATGGGAGATTTATCGCTTCTGGGGAGAGACATTCAGGCAAAGATTGTGGCAGTCAGGCCGGGGCACACTTCTAATGTTGCTTTTACAAGAGTTCTTAAAAACAAGCTTATGGAGCAAAAGAGAAATCAGGGTAGGCCTGTTTATGACCCAAATGCTGTACCTCTTTTGGGGGCCGAAGACATTAAGGCCCTTTTACCGCACAGGTACCCTTTTCTGCTCGTGGATAAAGTCATTGAGCTTGGGTCGGATTACATTGTCGGCATCAAGAATGTGACACTCAATGAGGACTTTTTTCAGGGGCATTTTCCGGGCAATCCTGTTTTTCCTGGTGTTTTGCAGATGGAAGCCCTGGCTCAGACCGGCGGCATTCTGGCCCTCAAAGTGGTGGAGTCTTCACCGGGTGATAAATGGGACACCTATTTTTTAAAAATGGACAACGTCAGGTTTAAGGCCAAGGTCGTTCCTGGCGATACACTTATATTGAAAATGCAGTTGATTGCACCAATACGCAGGGGAATAGTCCAGATGCTGGGTACAGCATATGTGGGCAATAAGCTGGTATCAGAGGGCGAACTTACAGCACAGATTGTTAAACGGACAGATGATCAGTAATTTGAGTTACGTGCATCCGCTGGCCAGGCTAGGGGATGATGTGGTGGTAGAGCCATTTGCCTATATAGGTGCCAATGTTGAAATCGGAGACGGGACGTGGGTTGGCCCGCATGCCACGATTCTCGAAGGTGCTTTTGTAGGTAAAAACTGCCGGATTTTTCCAGGAGCTGTAGTAGGAGCCATACCACAGGATCTAAAATATAGGGGCGAAAATTCGACCCTCATTGTGGAGGATAATGTGACTATACGTGAATGTTGCACCCTCAACCGCGGCACAGAAGCAAGCATGACCACCAGGATTGGCAAGGGCACACTGCTGATGGCTTATGTACACGTGGCCCATGACTGTTTTATTGGAAACAACTGTATCCTTGCCAATAATGTAAATCTGGCAGGCCATATCATCATTGGCGACTATGTCATCATTGGAGGTGTGTCTGCTGTTCACCAATTTGTCAAAATCGGTGACCACGCCATGATTGGTGGGGGTTCTCTGGTGCGTAAGGATGTGCCTCCGTATGTTAAAGCGGCACGAGAACCCCTCTCCTATGCAGGGGTCAATTCCATAGGCCTCAAGAGAAGGGGATTTACAGACCAACAGATACTTAACATACAGGATATCTACAGGGTTTTGTTTGTCAAAAACAGCAATATTAAAAAGGGCATGGATATCATTGAGGCAACCTTTCCGGATACTCCCGAAAAAGATACCATTTTTAACTTTCTGACACAGGCGGACAGGGGACTGATGAAAGGTTTCAAACAGTAATGTCAGGCATCCGGGCTACATCCATATCCAAAAGATACACCTACAGATGGGTATTGAAAGATATCAGTTGTAATTTCCCTTCAGACCGTGTCAGCGGCATAGCCGGAAACAACGGCAGCGGCAAATCCACGCTTATAAAAATTCTCTCAGGTTACCTGTCGCCTTCGGACGGATCCGTCGAGTATGACGTCAATGGCTCGGTCATTCGGACTGAACAGGTCTTTGAATATGTAGCCCTTGCAGCCCCGTACACAGATGTTGTAAATGAATTTACGCTGAGAGAAATGTTCCGTTTTCACGGCAAATTCAGACCCTTCAGGGAAAATCTTTCCTTTCAGCAATTTGAAGAAAAGATTCGGCTCGCAGGACATGATGACAAGCCGCTGTCCCATTTTTCGTCCGGTATGAAACAAAAGACCCAGCTTGCTCTTGCTTTGCTGAGTGATACTCCGTTTCTGCTGCTCGATGAGCCGTCTTCATTTCTTGACGAAAACGCAAGGCAATGGTTTGTAGATTTACTGCATGACAATAAAAAGGGAAGGGTAGTAGTGATTGCCTCTAATGACCCTTCAGACCTTGCACTTTGCAGTGAAGTAATCCGTCTGTAACTTTATCAGTCAATGAGCACATTCATTGCATCCTTTGGCTGCAGGTTGGCTTTTATGTTTTCCTGTAATGTGGTAGCCAGTGACAGTCCGACATAGTCCACTTTTATGGGAAACTGCTTGTGCCTTCTGTCTACCAGTACGGCGACTTCCACTTTTTTAGGCAATACATCCATAAAACATTTGAAGGCATAAAATATGGTTCGTCCAGTATTGGCCACATCATCCACCACGACGACTGTTTTGCCATTGGTATTTTTCGCAGGATATTCCAGGGTTACGGCATGGTCCACAGGAAAGGCCGGATTAAGTTTTATTCTTGTGAGCACTACCTTTTTGTCTGTGAGCTGCTGCAGGTTTTCGGCTATCATCTCTGCAAATCTGTAACCATTGTTGTTAATGCCCGCAATGATGATCTCATCTTCTTCAAGATTGTTCTCCAGAATCTCGCAGGCTATTCTGACTGTTTTATGTGATACCTGGTAGTGGCCAAGAACTTCCATGGGCTGGAATTTTTTATTATGTAGCAAAGTTATTTAAAAAAGGAATAATTTGTAATTTGCACCAAATTATTAAGCCAAAACCTATGGTGCAGCAATTGATTTTCGTGCTTTTGGCCGGGTTTGCCGGATTCATTGCATTCAGAAAGTACAGGAGCATATACAGGAATATTATGATGGGTAAGCCGTCAGATGTCAGTTCGGATGGTGGTAAAAGGTGGCAAAATGTATTTTTGGTGGCATTTGGACAGAAAAAAATGTTTACCAATATTATCCCTGCCATATTCCATCTTTTTATTTATGTTGCTTTTATGTTTACGCAGATAGAGCTCCTGGAGATTATTGTCGACGGTTTGTTTGGCAGCCACAGGTTTTTTTCGCATTTCCTTGGCGGGTTTTACACTTTTCTCATAAGTACCATTGAGGTTCTTTCCCTTTTGGCTTTAGTGGCCACATTTGTCTTCCTGTATCGACGCAACCTGCTCAAAGTTCCAAGGCTGGTAAAGCCAGAACTGAATGGATGGCCACGACTCGATGCAAATCTGATCCTGATTGGCGAATTGCTGCTGGTGACAGGCATATTCTGTATGAATGGTGCCGACACAGTACTGCAGTCCGTTCAGCCTGAGAAATACCACGATACCGGAAACTTCGCTTTAAGTTCTGTATTCGGGCCAGCCTTTTTCGGGTCGTTTTCAGAAGGGACGCTTGTAGTCCTTGAGCGATTTGGCTGGTGGCTGCACCTTACTGTTGTTTTAGGCTTTATTGTTTATTTGCCATTTTCCAAGCATCTGCATATATTTCTGGCATTCCCAAATGTGTACTTCAATCGCGAGGAACCAAGAGGCAGGATGGAAAATATGCCTGAGATTATGAATGAAGTGAAGTCGATGCTGGGCCTGATGGATGCATCGACTGAGAGCAATGGAGGGGAATTGCCGGAGTTTGGGGCTAAGGATGTCATGGACCTCAGCCGGAAAAACATACTGAATGCTTATACCTGCACCGAATGCGGACGTTGTACGGCAGTATGTCCTGCCAATCTCACCGGTAAAAAACTGTCTCCACGCAAGATTATGATGGATATCCGTGACAGGGCAGACGAAATAGGAAGAAACCTGGAGAGCGGAGATGCAAAATATATATCGGCTTCCGCCAAAGAGAATGCGGGTAAACTCACAGCTGCTAATTATGATGACGGTAAAAGCCTTTTTGACTATGTATCAAGAGAAGAGATTCACGCATGCACTACCTGCAATGCATGTGTGGAAGCTTGTCCGGTGATGATAGATCCTCTTGAACCGATCCTTAAGCTCAGGAGATATGAGATACTCTCTGAGTCCGCAGGTCCGGCCGAATGGGTACCTATGTTTACAGCCATGGAAAACGGCGGTTGTGTATGGCAGATACCTGCTGAGAGAGAAGCCTGGCGTAATGAAATGATGTCCTGAAAAATTGATATTTAACCGTAGGAATTAAAAATTTAGAAACATGCAAATACCAACCATGGCAGAGGCTGCAGCAGCCGGCACCGAAGTCGAAATCCTGTTTTGGGTAGGTTGTGCAGGCAGTTTTGATGCCAGGGCCCAAAGGATAACACGGGCTTTTAGCACGATTCTTACCAAAGCCGGTGTGAGTTTTGCCATCCTGGGCAACGAGGAGATGTGCACCGGTGATCCTGCCAGAAGGGCGGGAAACGAGTTTGTGTTTCAGATGCTGGCATTACAAAATATCAACACCCTTAACACCTATGGTGTAAAAAAAGTGGTCACAGCTTGTCCGCATTGTTTTAATACGCTGAAAAATGAATACCCGGTTTTGGGCGGCAGCTATGAAGTGATACATCACACACAGTTTATCAACGAACTGCTTGCCTCAGGCAGGCTAAAGATAGAGGGAGGTGCATACAAAGGTAAAAAAATCACTTACCATGATTCCTGCTACCTGGGAAGAGTTAACGGCGAATATGAAGCACCCAGGAACATTATCCGGACGCTCGATGCAGACCTCTCGGAACTCAAACGGAGCAGGGCGGGAGGACTCTGCTGCGGAGCAGGCGGTGCACAGATGTTTAAGGAAGACGAACCCGGCAATAAAAGGATAAATCTTGAAAGGGCCGAAGAGATTTTGGAAAACGGATCAGCCGTTGTGGTAGCCAATTGTCCGTTTTGTATAACCATGCTCACAGACGGTCTCAAGGCAAAAGACAAACAGGACGATGTCATGGTGCTTGATATCTCTGAGATGATCATTGGTACAGTATAGTCTCAATTCCATTTAATTTTTATTCAATTTGAATCCCGATTCCGTTAAAATATCTGCAGCGTGGAAGGAAGCACTTAAAGCTGAATTTGAAGCTCCTTATTTTGACGAAATAACACGTTATATCAGGAAGGCAATTGCTGATGGAAAAACCATTTATCCTCCCGGCAGACTTATATTTAATGCTTATGACCTTGTGCCTCCGCAGAATGTTAAAGTTGTCATTTTGGGCCAGGACCCATACCACAATCCGGGTGAAGCTATGGGGCTGTGTTTTTCCGTGCCGCATGGTATAAATATACCTCCTTCCCTTAAAAACATATATAAAGAACTCAACGAAGACCTGGCTTGCAGGATAGCCGGGCTTGGGGATCTTACAAAGTGGGCAAATCAGGGGGTGTTTCTGTTGAATGCCATCCTTACAGTAGAAAAAAACCAGCCCGGCTCACACGGCCGGATAGGGTGGCAGCAATTTACGGACCAGACCATCAGTTATCTTTCTGATCATTTTGACCATATCGTCTTTATGCTGTGGGGCAATTTTGCTCGCAGCAAGCGACCGCTCATTAATCCTGACCGCCACCTGATACTCGAGGCCGCACACCCTTCCCCTTTGGCCCGGAATGCCTTTCAGGGCTGCCGCCACTTCTCAAAAGCCAATCAGTATCTTTCCACACACGGCAAGCCTGAGGTAGACTGGAGCTTATGATATTAAATATTTTTATAATATGAATAAATTAGCGATTTTGACAGGCCTCACCGGATTTGCAGCTGTCGCATTAGGTGCATTCGGGGCTCATGCACTAAAGCCTCATCTGGATGCCGTGCAGACCGAGACTTACCGCACTGCTGTAAATTACCATTTGGTACATGCAGTTGCCATGCTTGTATTGCTTGTTGGCGGTGGAGAGGCAAACAAAATACTTAGAATAAGTTTTTACCTGTTTTTTGCGGGTGTGATTTGTTTTTCCGGGTCCCTGTACCTTCTGGCTACCAGACATTTGACCCTGGCAGATGGCTTGGCTTTTCTAGGGCCAGTGACCCCACTGGGCGGAGTGCTGATGATAGCGGGCTGGCTAAACCTGGTTAGGATGAAGACCTCCTGATTATCACTCGGTTTTTGGCTTACTGGCACCGGGTGGCCTTCTTCTTTTCTTGAATATCTTTTTTTCCTGGCCCTCGGCTTTCGGTCTGTTATCCCCAGTTTTTCTGACTTCTTTCTGGCCGGGTCTGACAGGCCCTCTGGACCTGTTGCCACGTGTGGATCTGGATGTATTCCATTCGGGGCTTACACCGATGTGCGGAGGCAACTGGATCTTGTTTACCTCGTTTCCGATTAACTTTTCAATGCCGGCAAACTTGTACATTTCATCTTCATTGATCAGAGTTATGGCCATGCCACTGGCATCCGCTCTGGCAGTACGGCCGATCCTGTGCACATAGTCTTCGCCGTCGCCAGGTACATTGTAATTGATTACGAGGCTTATATCCTTGATATCAATACCCCTTGATAGGACGTCTGTAGCGACAACCACTCTTGTCTTTTTTGCCCTGAATCGATTCAGAATTTCTTCCCTTTTGTTTTGCTCCAGGTCTGAAGAGATTCCTTCCACCAGGTATTCCTTATTGGACAGGCCCCTGACTATCTCATTGACGGCTTTTTTTGTTGAAGAAAAGACAATGATACTGTCGAAATTGGGTTTGTCCCTGATCAGCTCGTTTATAAGTTTGATCTTATGCTGATCGTTTACCAGGTATGCAGCCTGCTGTACCTTTTCTGATGGTTTTGATATGGCCAGCGTCACCTCAAACGGATCGCTCAGGTTTTTTTTGGCAAGTTGTCTCATTTTGGCGGGCATAGTAGCACTGAACATAAGTGTTTGCCTGTTTTTTGGCAAGGCCGCAATGATCTTCATGATGTCGTCATAAAACCCCATGTCAAGCATCCGGTCCGCTTCGTCGAGGATGAGATGTCTCACTTTATTAAACTTCACATTGCCCATATTGATATGGCTGATGAGTTTGCCCGGTGTGGCTATGATCACATCTGCAGATATAAGAGCTTTTTTCTGTGTTTCCCACTCACTGCCTGATCCTCCGCCATAGATGGCAGTAGATGAGACTGGTATGAAATAGGCAAATCCCTGTATCTGCTGATCTATTTGTATGGCAAGCTCCCGGGTGGGTACCACTACCAGTGTGGAAGTACCGTCATGGGGCTCAACTGTCAGCTGGTGCAGCAACGGCAGCATAAATGCGGCGGTTTTGCCGGTCCCGGTCTGGGCACAGGCTATGAGGTCTCTTCCCTTTAGAATCTGGGGTATGGCCTGTTCCTGAATAGGTGTGGCTTTTTCAAATCCCATATATGAAATGGCCTCAACGATTCTGTCATCAAACCCAAACTCCCTGAATGTCATATAAAAACTTTAATTAGGTCCCGGAAACTTATATTATTAAAATGCAAATGTAAAAATAATTGTCTATAAATTGCATATATCGACGATTTAATGGTGTTTGACATCTTTTCTGAGTTTCAAGACCTGATTTCTCTGGGAAAAAAATTAAATAAATTGTAGTAAATTTGCCTCTTGACCTTCAAAAAAATCATGTTTTGACAGAAAAAGGCAAACTGATAGAGTTGCTTTATGATGAAGAATTGGTTCATCCTGCCGAACAGTTGTATGAATCGGGGGCAGTGTATGATGTGTCAAAGCTTGAGGCCAATTTGTATATCGCCACCGTCAGGGATGGCAAACATTATGAGGTTGAGATTCAGTCACCGTTTGCCAAAAAACAAAAATGCTCATGCGAATGTAAATTTTTTGAGCAGAACAAGATTTGCAGGCATGTCATAGCGGTATTGTTTGACTTAAGGAAAAATCAAAATGAGGCAAAGGATACTGATGCTAAGACACGAAAAAAAATTACTCAACCCAAGCCTGTTTCCCTTAATATTACCCACATTCTGGACGTGATTCATCATGACGAGCTGATGGCGTTTGTTAAGAACTATGCAAGACAGGATAAAAAATTTGCCACCCAACTGAAGGTCAATTTTGCCAGAAAAATCGATCTTGCCGATAATGTGGATAAATACCGAAACATACTTAACAGCCTCATAAAACCACATGCGGGACAGTCAACCCGGGCCAGTGCTTCAGAGATAAAGGCGGTCGCACAGGTACTTGAAGAATTTGCTGACCAGATCAATGACTGTATAGCTCTCAGACAATTCAGGGAAGCATTTGATATTCTCAATAGTGCCTTTGCAAAACTTGAGTACATTCGTCATCATTATTCAGTTCATTCCGATCTGCTGGCTGGCCTGGGGAGCAGATACCATCAAATTGCATCCGGTCTTTTGAACGAAAATCTGCCGCCCGAATTGCGGGCAGAGGTCAGGGATTATTTCATGGACCTGGCAACCAGATCTTATTACCATTTCAGGCATATAGATCAGAACATTCTGGCCATCCTTGGGCAGGAATTTAAGCCTGCCAAAAGAATCCGCCTGCTTGAAACTGCCGAGCATCTGGCCACTATCCGTTCCGGAGATGAAAAGGCATTGCTGCTGGCAATTTACATCCGTCTCTCAGGTAAATACGGAAAAAATGAAACAGGGTTAATCCGTAAATGGTCCGTAAGCCTCGTCAAAGTATGTGATTTTCTGTTAGAGGGCAGAGAGGAAAAACTGGCTCTCAGGATCCTGGAGCAATCATTTGATACCAGAAGTTATGATAAAGAAATAGCTGCCAGATTGGTCTACCTGTATGTCAGACTCCGCCATCATGAAAAATTAAAGGAGATGGCCGTTACCGCATATATAAATTCTGCTGATATAAAGTATATGGACATCCTCAAGCGTGAAGTGACATCTGAGGAATTTGCTGATGTCACCGTACAGCTCAGAGAAAAGCTGATTTCAGAAAAAACTGACCCTAACCTTCTGATCCGTCTTTACCGTAAAGAAGAGGATTGGTCAGGCCTGATGGACTATCTTCAGGCTTTGGGCAGCATTGAGATACTCATGCAGTATGACAGTCTTCTCTACAAATACCAGAGGTCACGCCTTATAAATGCTTACACGGACCTTATCACTATTTATCTGGAAGAGCATGTGGGCGAAAAAACCTATGAGTATCTGGCCAGGATCAAACAGCATATTGGTCACCAGCAGATGGAGGCATTGGAAAGGAGGATACGGGAAATCCTTCATGAGAAATTTTCTCACAGACCCGTATTACTTGAAAATTTTGAATGAAAGTTGTTTTAAGGGGTTTTTGTTGGTTTCCGACCGAATGTTTTCATAGAAGTAAAAAGGATGAATCCAGATCTTGATCCAAATTCATCCTTTTTTAATCATTTTTTTAATGTGCTCCTATATCCTGTGCTTCTGCAAGGATCTTTTTGGCAATGTTGATAATCTGGTCGTCATCCAGGTGTACAATCCCACCGTCTGGTCCGGGTTCGATGTGACATCCTACTACTTCCCCGTTCTGATATTTTTTTGCCCCGAAATAATTGCGGACGGTTTGTTCTTCTATATTCAACTCTGATGCAATTCTGCTTACGCTGCCGGTTGGTAAAGCGTGCTTTATCCTCCTCAATTCATCAAATGTAATATTCATTGCTTGTGATTTAATTGTTAAGAAATAATTGATACAATGCGAAAATAAGGATAAAAGTTTAATTCCGCCAACTAAAATTTAACATTTTATTTACAAAGCCGTAGACTGAATGTCTAATTATCTGTATGTCTGAATATTTGCCGTGAATTTTGGGAAATAGACCCTGTGGTCATTTGAAGCCTTCCAGACAATTTGCCAACCTTCTGACAGCTTCGCGAAGATCGTCGTCAGAAGCAGCGTAGGAAAGTCTCACACAGGAATCAGCTCCGAAAGCAGATCCTGAAACAAGGCCGACATGGGCTTCTGTCAGCATTGCTTCGGCAAAATCATCTGCATTATTGATGGCTACTCTTCCGTTACTGGTTCCAAAATATTTACTGACATCAGGAAAAATATAGAAGGCACCTTGTGGTTTATTGAGTTTGAGGCCCGGAATCTTTGACATAAGGGAGATCAACAGGTCTCTGCGTCTGAGAAACGCCTCTTTCATAGCCATGGCTTCCGACCGGTCTGCTTTCAGGGCCGTGACAGCGGCTTCCTGCGAAAATGAGGCAGCTCCGGATGTAATCTGGCCCTGAACCTTATTGCAGGCGTCAGCCAGCCATTTTGGCCCTGCCATATACCCTAGTCTCCATCCGGTCATGGAAAAACCCTTTGAAAAACCATTGACGGTGGCTGTTAATTCCCTCATATGGTCAAATGCTCCTATCGAGGCATGGTGACCCGTAAAGTTGATGTACTCATAGATCTCGTCTGAGACCACCAGGATGTTGCCGTTTTCTGCGATCACCCTGGCTATGTCTGCCAGTTCATCCTTTGTAAATACCGAGCCGGTAGGATTGCACGGAGATGAAAAAATCAGGAGTTTCGTCTTGTGTGTAATGGCTTCTTTTATCTGTTGTGCCGTAGGTTTAAAGTCATCCTCAATGCCGGCACTGACTACTACAGGCACACCTCCGGCAAACTTGACGATTTCAAAATAGGAAACCCAGTAAGGGGCGAGGATTATGGCTTCGTCACCGGGGTTGAGCGTCGCCATGCAAATGTTGGCGATACTTTGTTTTGCCCCGTTTGATACGACTATCTGGCCGGGTTCAAAATGAAGGTTGTTTTCATTTTTAAATTTTTCGCAAATAGCGGTTCGCAAGGCAAGTGTGCCGGGCACCGGTGTATATTTGGTATACCCTTTTTTCAGAGCCGCATAGGCAGCCTCCTTAATAAACTCCGGTGTATCAAAGTCGGGTTCGCCAAGACTGAGAGATATGACATGCACTCCTTTTGCAGCCAGGTCACGAGATTTCTGGGCCATTCGTATGGTGGCCGACTCTTCCATGGCCTGCACCTTTTGGGCCAACATCCTGCTGGGTTCTAAACTCATATAGATTATAATTGGTATGAATGCTTGATTTCCGCACAAAGGTATTCAAAATATCATGCATCCGCAGCAGGAACCTCAACAGGTTTTAAAATATTTACTCATATTTTTTACTTACCGTATTATACATACCTATTTCGGGGTAAATATTTACGGAAATAAAACTTACTGCTTTACAAGCCTGCGGTTTACAGTCACCGATGTATTGCTGATGGTAACATTGTATACGCCCACACTCAGGTCACGGACATCCAGTTCTTTTTCACTTCCTGATATTCCGGATACTTGTCTGACTATTCTTCCCTGCATATCGCTGATCTTCAGGCTCCATGGCATGTCATCTCCCATGTTGGTAAAAATCCTCAGGATATCTGAAACAGGATTAGGAGAAAGTATCACTCCGGTTGGCGATTTTTCATCTTTAATTCCTGAAGCCATCGTGGTCTGAGGAGGGTTGTTAAAAAATTCCCAGAATAGTTTGGGCCCATCCATCGGGTAATTGTTGCCATTGGGGTATTGATGTGTCTGGCCTTTGTTAATCGTAAAAAGGTATGGGGCACAATCGACGCCGGGTCTGCATTCTGACCAGATGTAGGTCTTGTTTATGGCTGTTTCTATTTTCCTGTAATTTTGTGTCAAACCCTGGCATGTCAATGCTCTTGTCAGAGCCCTGTTATGATAGATAAGGATGGAATCTCCCTCATATGGCAATTCCGTTGGAAAATTAGGTGTAAAGTATCGGTCATCCTTTGTGCCGAGCACATACCAGAATGGGATTCTTTTTTGTGGTGTGAGCGAGTCGAGAGCATGAAGTGGCGAACTGGAACCTGATGCAGCTGCAAAAAGATCGCCTGCCTCCATGGCTATTTTATGAGCCATGCAACTGCCATTAGAAAATCCGCTTAAAAACAACTTTTTTTTGTTGATACTGAGCGTGTCCTCCATCAAGTCGATTACTTTTCTGAAAAATGCCACATCGTCGATAAGTTTAGGTATCTCGACAGGACAGATGGAGTCCAGTAACCCACCACAGACAAACCGGGTTGTATTTTTTATTACGCCGTCTTCTACAAAGCACCACTTTAGAGATGACGGAAATACAGTTACAAAATTTTCTTGCTGGCCCAGCTCCTTCCAGCCTTTAAAATTATAAAAAACATCTTTATCCCCGGAGGTTCCGTGGAGCATAAAAACAACCGGATATCCTCCCTGAGGGGGTTGTTTGGTCGGCACTGAGACAATTAGCTCACGTGCTCTGCCCTCAAAAGTGATTTGAAGGTCATATTTGGTCTGGCTGTATGCCAAAGTGTACACTACAAGAAAACTGAAAAGGATGAGGTGTTTCAAATAAATTGATTTTTAGTCCCTGTAGTCCAATGCAGGTGTCCGGTTGCCCAACAAAGCCTCATAGCTGAAATTTTTACCTCTGGCTTTTTCCCACTCCTCGGTAGCCGTCCTGATTAATTCTGGCCTGGTAAAAAGGTCATAGGCCGAAAGAGCCATGGTCTTTGCGGCATTCATCATTCCTTTTACGCCTATGTCGGTGCCTCCGCATGCGACCGCCTGCCAGCTGTGGCCTGCGGTTCCAGGTACCCATGTCGCCGTCCTGAAACCCACCGTGGGCACCACCCAGCTGATATCTCCCACATCGGTGGAGCCGCCTCCTCCGCGGCTGTCATACGTAAATGGTTGTACCGAAAGTGAGCTCGCTATATCGGGTGTCTTTTCACCTTCAAAGGTTGATTGGATTTTTTTTGCGTATTCGATTTCGTGATCAGAGTAGGGAACTCCGCCTACCATCGACAGGTTAGCATGGACTATTTCTGCCAGTGAACGGACAGGCAGCAGGTTGTACACCCCACCAATTACTTCGTGGTCTACTCGTGTTTCCGTGCCTATGGCAGCTCCTTCAGCAGCTTTTTTAATCCTTTCAAACAGTTTTTTGACCTCCTGGATGTCCGGATGTCTGACATAGTAATACACCTCGGCAAAATCAGGAATCACATTGGGAGCTTTGCCACCATCAGTGATCACGTAGTGAATCCTTGTATCCTGGGTAGTGTGTTCACGCATCATATTGACCATATGGTTCATGGCCTCGACACCATCGAGTGCGGACCGGCCCCGATGTGGGGCGCCCGAGGCATGGGCCGACTGCCCGTAAAACCGGAATTTGGCAGACATATTAGCCAGAGAGCTTGCGGCATTGGCAGAATTTGCACTACCGGGATGCCAGTGCAGCACCACATCCACACCGGAAAAAAGACCTGCCCTGACCATATACACTTTTCCGGCTCCGCCTTCCTCTGCGGGTGTGCCGTAAAACTTTACCGTGCCGCTTAATACGCCTGACTTAATCAGGTTTTTGATCTCAATGGCAGCAGCAGCTGAGCCGACTCCAAACAAGTGGTGGCCACAAGCATGTCCCGCTTCACGTCCACTGATGACTTCCCTGGTGGGTGATGAAGTCTGTGCCAGACCCGGCAATGCATCAAATTCGCCCAAAATACCAATGACCGGCTTGCCTTTGCCATAGGTGGCAATGAAGGCAGTAGGGATTCCGGCTACTCCGGCCTCCACAGTAAACCCTTCATCGGACAATATTTTCTGAAGCAGGGCGGTACTTTTGTGCTCTTTGTATCCAACTTCAGCAAAATCCCAGATGCTGAGGGCAGCATCCCTGTATTTTTTGTATTTGCTGTCTATAGATTTTATGAGACTGCTTTTTGTATTCTCGACTTCCTGCGAAAAAGAAATCAAGGGTAAAAAGCAAATAATTAATTTGATAACACCTGTTTTGAGCCTCATAAATATCAAATGGTTTATTGGAAAACAAATATATGGCTTTTTGATTCATTTATATCGGTTCTGTTGCCCCTGTTTGCTAACATTTTGGCGAAAGCCGCAAAGGAACAATTAAGAATCAAGTCATTTAGCCACACAGATTTATCGGGAATTGTTGGGATAAAGTTAAAATTTGTCGGGATTTTCCCGCCACTGACCATAATTGCATACTTTTGCAGTCATACTTAAAAACATACCCATGCTAAAAATAAAATATGTTGTCTTTATACTTGCGGCAATGTTTATGACTTATTCTGATGCCGATGCCCAGGTAAGGAAACGAACTACAGCAAAAAAAAATGCGAAGGAAAAGAAAGAATCGGTCAGTTTTCTTCAAAAGGTTAATCCTGAGATCAAACTTGGGAATGTCGGTTTTTTTAACGGTCTGTTTATCTCCAGTAAACTCAATGCAGGCATCAAACTCCACGACAGGTTTAGTCTTGGGGCCGGCACAAAACTGTTTTTTAACCAATACTCACAGCAGGGCCCGGATCCCTCAATCTTTGATATCGGAGGTCTGGTATACGGCCGGGCCAAAATTACCAATTCAATATATTTCCAGGCAGAGTATGCTTTTATGAGGTATGGCAAGGACCCGGACGGATATCTGATCCGAAACATTTTTGAGAACCAAAAAATCAACTATCCCTTGCTGGGCATCGGTTATTTTACCGGCGTGGGCAATTGGCGTTTTGGTATGGAGTTGCTCTATATTACCAATAATCTGGCCAGGGATTATCAAAACTCGATCGTCGAATATTGGTTTGGCGGAAGCTATAATTTCTGATTGGTTTAATAAATGGTCAAGATCGGAAATACTGAAATCGGAGAATTTCCCCTATTGCTGGCTCCCATGGAAGATGTCAGTGATCCGCCATTCAGAGCCGTGTGCAAAGAGCAAGGGGCTGACCTCATGTACACAGAATTTATCTCTGTGGAAGGGTTGATACGGGATGCCGGAAAAAGTATTCAGAAACTTGACATCTATGACGACGAACGACCTATGGGAATCCAGATCTTTGGGGCTGAAATAGATTCTATGGGACGTGCTGCGGAAATCGTAGAAGAAGCAAAGCCTGAGCTGCTTGATATAAATTTTGGGTGCCCTGTTAAAAAAGTGGTGTGCAAAATGGCTGGTGCCGGAATCCTGCAAGACATACCAAGGATGATAAAGTTGACGGAAAAAGTCGTAAAATCCACTTCACTTCCTGTCACTGTAAAAACCCGGCTTGGCTGGGATGAGAATAGCCTTAATATCGTGGAAGTAGCCGAAAGACTTCAGGACGTAGGCATCAAGGCACTGACCATCCATGGCAGGACACGAAAACAGATGTACAAGGGAGAGGCCGACTGGACACTCATAGCTAAGGTTAAAGAGAACCCAAGGATGAACATTCCTGTATTTGGCAACGGTGACATAGACTCTCCGCAAAAAGCACTCGAATACAGACGGCGATACAATGTCGACGGAATCATGATAGGCAGGGCAAGTATAGGCTATCCCTGGATATTCAGGGATATAAAGCATTTCTTCCTCACAGGTGAAGTACCGGAACCACCAGGCATTGACGAAAGGGTAGAAGTAGCCAGAAAACACCTGGCAAAAAGTATTGAGTGGAAAGGCGAAAAAATAGGAGTAGTCGAGATGCGTAGGCATTACGGAAATTATTTCAGAAATCTTGAAGGCATCAAGGACTACCGGTCCAGATTGGTCACCGAGCTGGAGCCATCAATTTTGTTTGAAATTCTGGAAGAGATAAGGGAAAAATATCAGCCAGGGGTTATGGTCTGTTGAAAAAAACAAATTTATGGTATTTGACATCCGACCCTACGAAAGAAAAATATTTGAGATCATCCAGGACTCAGCTGCTGAGCTGGGTGTGTCTGTGTTTATTGTGGGCGGATACGTTAGGGATCGATTTCTGGCAAGGGGATCCAAGGATATCGATGTGGTATGTGTAGGTGACGGAATTGCTCTGGCCGAAACCGTGGCCTCCAAACTCAGGCCTACGCCATATGTAGCCATCTACAAGCGGTTTGGCACCGCCATGATCAGGCACAATGACCTGGAAGTAGAATTTGTTGGAGCAAGGAAGGAATCCTACAGCCATGATTCCAGAAAACCCTCGGTGGAAAATGGTACCCTTGAGGACGACCAGAACAGGAGAGATTTTACTATTAACGCACTTGCCGTAAGCCTTAACGACGCCGATTACGGACAGATTATAGACCCTTTTAACGGGTTTCATGACCTTGAAAACAAGATTATTCGCACACCGCTTAATCCTGACAAGACCTTTGCCGACGACCCTCTCAGGATGATGAGGTGCATACGGTTTGCCGTACAACTTGGCTTTGAGATAGAACAAGCCACCTACAAGGCACTATCGCGAAACAAGCATCGTATCGGTATAGTTTCCGGCGAAAGGATAGCAGGGGAACTTGACAAAATCATACTTGCCGACCAGCCATCCCGGGGATTCAAGCTTCTGTTTGATACAGGCATTCTGGAAATCATTTTCCCTGAAATGGCGGCCCTGCATGGTGTGGAGATAAAAAACAACATAGGCCACAAGGACAATTTTTATCACACGCTGGAGGTACTAGACAATGTAAGCCGTGACAGTACCAACCTATGGCTCAGGTGGGCCGCCATCCTCCATGATATTGCCAAGCCTCCGACAAAAAGATTTGATCCTGACTTTGGATGGACTTTTCACGGGCATGAGGCACTTGGTGCTGCCATGGTGCCCAGGATATTCAGGAAACTGAAGTTGCCACTGGACACAAAAATGAAATATGTACAGAAACTCGTTTTACTCCACCTTCGTCCTATAGCCCTGACAAATGACAACGTATCTGACTCGGCTGTGAGGAGGCTGGTTTTTGAAGCCGGGGAAGACCTGGACGATCTGATGCTGCTGTGTAAGGCAGACATCACATCAAAAAATGAGGGTAAAGTCAATAAATACAAGGAGAATTACCGGGTTTTGACCGAAAAGATTAAGGAAATAGAACAAAAAGACCACCTCCGCAATTGGCAGCCGCCCATTACAGGAGATGAGATCATGAAAATATTCAAACTACCCCCATCAAGGGAGGTGGGAATCCTGAAAACTGCCATAAGGGAAGCAATACTTGACGGGATCATAGGAAACAATTACGAGGCAGCTTACGATTTCATGATGCAAAAGGCAAAAGAAATGAAAATGGTGTAAACAAAATTTTATTTTTGATGGACTACGGGGATTTCTTCAGATTTACAAAGCAGGAACGCAGGGGTATTCTGGCTTTTCTGGTCATCACCATTGGTTTTTTATTTCTCATCGACCGGCTAAAGCCTGCACCTGTTGCCCATGAGCATGACCTAAGCAGGTTTTACCTCAGTGGGGATACCATAAACGGTCTGTCTGAAAAAGACCAGGAATTCCAGGGCTCGGATTGGGAGCTGATCAAGGACGAATACACACGGAAATTCAGGGATGAAAAAAAAGCCATTAAAAATGAAAGGTTTGCCTTTGATCCGAATTCAATAAGCAGCGACTCTCTGATGCTTCTTGGTTTTTCTGCTTTCGGCTCAAAAAATCTGGTTAACTACATAAGCAAAGGTGGAAGGATATACAATTCCCAAAAGTTTAAGCAGATTTACGGCATGGATACAACCCTCATCAATGAACTCGAGGGATTAATCAGATACCCGGTAAAAGCAGAAAAATCCTTTGTCAAAACAGACAGTATGTCAATTGTGAAGAAACCGGAAAAGGTCCAGCAAGTGGTAGAACTGAATGCAGCTGACAGCCTCACCCTCGATGCCCTGAAAGGGGTTGGACCTTACACCGTCAAAAAAATTCTGAGGCAAAGGGAAAAATTGGGAGGATTCCTTAAAAAAGAGCAATTGCTTGAATTCGGCCTTATGCCTGATTCAGTGTACAGGACGCTGGAAACTTACCTTAAAGCAGATCCGGCACTGATTCAGAAGATCGACATCAATACTGCTGATTACAAAACATTTACGCGGCATCCTTATTTCAGCCCTGAAACCGTCAACGCTATTTTGAGATACAGAAAACAACACGGCGACTTCCGTGAGCCGGGTCACATCAGCAGGATCATTTCCTTAAAACGTGAAACCGGTGAAAAGATACTTCCTTACCTAAAGGTGGAAAAATAAAATATCCGGAAATGATATCAGATAATCTCGTCAAAGGCTTCCCCATCCGTGGATTGCATTGCCAAAAGAGCATGGTATCTGGCTGCAGCCATTGATTCAAACACATTCACCACGTTGGTCATAAAATCTTCGGAACAAAAATTTCGGACATCCTCTGTAGAAGCCACACCGCTTCCGTCCCTGAACTTATAAGTTTGTTCAAGCAGGTTATATTCAAATTTTACCGATGTACGTTCATTCATCCGGAATACAGTGGCTTTTATGCCGGTAATATCAAATTCGCCAATTATCCTCATGGTACATTTTTAATATGCTGTTACTCATCATACGGTACAATTCAGCAAGTTCGGGATGATCCTCGAGCAATTCCATGTGAGCTTGCATGGTTTTTTCATCCCCCCTGACGGCAGGCCCTGTTTGTACTATGCCTGGATCGAGATCCTGCGACTTCAGGACAGTTTCCAGGATAAGCGGACGAAGGATATTAAAATCCGCCTCTTCAGCTTTACAATACTGATGGGTAAGGGCAAGCAAGTGGTTGGTAAAGTTATTGGCAATAACCGCAGCCAGATGCAATTTTCTCTTTGTTGCATCATTTGTAATGGTAAAGGGTGAATGAATCCTCTGAGCCAGTGCTATGAGCCATGTCTGTGCCATCATTGTTTCTGCTGTTATTACCACTGGTATGGTGCCGCATTTTGTCTCCACTTTTCTTTTCAGGGTCTGCACAGGCCAGAATGTGCCCCGGTTCCTGCATTTGTCACCCAATACACTTGATGCGGCTGTGCCTGAGGTATGTGCCATTACCTGGTTGTTAGAGCTGTCCAGATTGATTTTTTCGGCAACCTCTGCAATGGAGTCGTCATTTACACACAACAGGTAAATCGTCGCATCATCGCGGATACCATCCTCTACCAGGGCATAGTTTACATGAGGCATGCCCGAAAATTCGTTTCGGTCAGCATTACTCCTTCCGAATACTGTGGTACGGATTTCGGCTGCCGAAAGTTTGCCTGCAAGATGCCAGGCGACGTTGCCGGTACCCAGGATGACCACTGAAGTGATCATGGCTTTTTTTGCCTTAACCGATCCCAGGCTGCAAAAAACAAAGCCGCCATCATCAGCATGGTACCCGCCCAAAACAGGTTAATGCCGGGAAAAATAGTGGCCTCAAGAATGATATAATCATCCCTGGGCACGTCTTTGGCAATACCCACCGTAACCTGGCTTTTCGCATTGGTTTCCTTACCTATTTTGAAGGTAAATGTTTCATCATTCGGGTTAATATTGGTGAACCGTATGTGCAGGCCTGATCCCGGAGAATAGGATTTGATACTCATAGGTATGTTTTTCCGTATGATATATACGGGGCTTGCCGATTCTTGTTTTCCCTGATTTTGGATTTCAAGAATGGCCGCAACTGCTATATCGTTATCCTCCCTTTTGTAATTAGAGTTTTGAGGGTTTTTATCAAATCCTGTAAGGGTGACCTTGGTGGGGCCGATCATGGCTGACTCACCGTTTTTAAGTTTGAATTCTCTGTAATCTATTTTATCTTCGGCTGTAAAAAGGTCATCAGACGATGATTGGTCTATCCTTATCCTAAGGCCCGCATCGGTAAAATATGCCGGATACTGGTAGATCAATGCCCCTTCAATACCCATTGCAGCTTCCGCTGAATACAGTGAATCGGTCCGTTTATCCCTGACTTCAAACGAAACTCCCGCCCCGGCATCATGGGTGTGTCTGAGGTATTCAGCATGAGCGGGTGTATTATTTATATTGCCCATCTTGACCAGATAACTGCCGACAGTCAGCGTATCTCCCGGCTTCATTACATGGTTGGTATATTTCAGAGAATCCTCGGCTTTTTTAGCTTCTTCGGAGCTCTGCACGGAAGGTGGCAAGCCCACTACACATGTAAAGATATCTTTATGTATGTAGTGTTTTGTATCAGGATTAAATGCGGCTACTTTGGTAAAATCGTTGGAATAAACAGCGTTAGGATGCAGAATAACTTCATCCGTGACATGCAGGCTGTCGTCAGTTTTCTTAAAGCTTATATCATACCGTCGTTCTCTCCCGATGAGCGAATCTGACATATAGGTGATAAGGTAGCCTTGTGACCAGAGTGGTCTGCCCTTGATGAGTTGTACATATTTCTTCAGATCCTCCTCTGCAAAAAGGCCCCTGAAAACAAATGGATTGCTTGAGATGTATTTTTGATTGAGGCCGCTGGCAAGGATGCCCACCATCATCAGCCCAAAACCCAGGTGGGCAAGGGCTGAATATCCAAGTCTGAGGTTTCCTTTCAGGACCTGCGTGATGTAGGCAATATTTGCCACGATGGTAAACCAGCCTGTAAAACACATAACGACAAACTGCCAGCCGGGCAGCTTAATCCAGAAACTTGTTAACAGGGTAAAAGCTGCCGACAACCCTGCAAAAATCAACATCTGACGGGTGAACCCGGATTTTTTAATCTCCCAATTGGCCGCACGATACCTGAGGAAGATTGAGGCTGAAGAAATCAGGGCCACAAATACGGCAATCCAGAGCTGGTATTTATTGTAGTGTGACACAGGGTCGTGCAGGACCTTACCCTCATAGGCCGGATTAAACCATGTCATAATCTTGTTAAATACCGGCAAAGAGGTGGAAAAAGTGATCAACACGGCACTGAATAGGAGAATCATTGCCCCTATAAACATCCAGAATTCACGGGAAGCAAGGCTCTCTTCAGGACCCTGGTTTCCGGTTTTTTTATATCTGAATATCCACAGTCCAAATCCTGTCACCGTGAAAAAAAGGATGATAAAGACAAGCTGGTATTCCAGCCCCATCTCAGTAAAGGCGTGGGCCGAGGTATCTCCCAGGATGCCGCTACGGGTCAGGAAGGTGGAATATAGAATGAGAATGAAGCTCACCAGATACAGGAAGTACATTGTTCTGGTGGCATGGCCGGTGTTTTTTGATACCAGGTGCACATGGATGCCCGCTACCAGTGTTATCCAGGGTACCAGTGATGCGTTTTCAACAGGGTCCCAGGCCCAGTAACCTCCAAAGGATAAAGCCACATAGGCCCATAGACTGCCCATCAGGATTCCCGTGCCCAGGATAGCAGCCGAAAAAAGACTCCATGGCAGGCATTTCTTCATCCATGCAGTTTGGTCATCCAGCCATAATCCGGCAAATGCATAGGCAAAAGGCACGATCGTCGAGGCAAAACCCAGAAAAAGGGTAGGAGGGTGGATGGTCATCCAGTAATTTTGCAGCAGCGGATTAAGGCCGCGGCCCTTAATCAAACTAAGATAGTCTGCATTGGCAAAGATTGGGGCATCATTTATCTCCCTGAGCAAGGTCAGCGGATTACTTCCGATTTTTACATACCCGTCAATCCACGGCACATATATACCAAGGATCATGGACATGAGGATGGCCTCTGCAGCCGCCACCACAAAAAGCACCGGTGCTTCATAGCTGCCCGTTTTTTTAATTAGGATTATACCCAGGACTGCATGCCAGAACATCCATAACATAAAACTGCCTTCCTGTCCTTCCCAAAAAGCGGAAAGTATATATTTCAATGGCAGGTCAGCTGATACATGGTCAAAAACATAGGAATACTCGTACATGTGATTGTACATGGCATAAAAAACCAATCCCATCAGTACTGCCAGTGACATGGCGTGCACATAAAAAGAGTATTTGCCTGTTTTTAGCCAACCTTCGGCCTCAGGAAGGTTTTTGTGTTTAGTAGCTAAAAAATAAGAGATTGCTGACAGCAGAGCAGCGACAAAGGCAACAGTAATGGAGAATTGTCCTGCTTGTCCCAGCCACAGGTGTTCTCCGACGTATTTGAGCTCATTCATGGACAACCCGCTTTTTAACCCTTTCTGTCTTTAACTGCAATTTCTTCATTTTTGTATTTTGAAGGGCATTTCATCAGGATCTCCTCTGCATCAAACACTTCACCCTTTAATTTGCCCGTGACCACAATCTGTTCTGACATCTCAAAATCCTGCGGCTTCGGCTTGTGGAGTACTACCTGCCTGACATTTCCGTCATTATCCTTCATATAAAATGTAAAGAGGTCATGGGCTTTTTCAGGGTCATAAACCATGGGTTTGTCTTTGGCAAGAGTTCCGACTACCTTGACACGGCTGCCACCGGAGGCAAGACCAAAAGTGGCATAGGTGGTGATATCACTCGAAAAACTCCTGAAAATGATCACAGAGCCTGCAAGCAGGAGGATCACGGCAATAATTACATTTCTGCTCATCAGCACTTTGAGTTTGTGGCCGTAAAAATACAAATTTGCGGCTTTAACTTGCATAAACACCGCAAACAAGTGCACTTAAGTTATAAACCGTCGTCCGGCTAACCCCCTAAACTCAAAATTGTTGCGACAAAGCGGTCAGATTGTGTTATTTTTCAAACTTGATATTTACCTTAAACCGGCTATCCAGGATACCAAGTTCTCTTGCTGTAGCCCCACTGAGGATAATTTGTATTTCCTCTGAGTACAAGGATGCAGGTACACGGCCGATCACCTTGGCTTTGACATGACGTCTGAGCATTGGATTATATACATCTATGGTCGATCCGATTCTGGCTTCATTGTGCAGGACAAAAAAACTGGATGATGTGTTTCTGTTTTTGTCCCAGAGGCCTATTACATCCGAAATATAGTATTTTATAACAGAGGGTTCATCAGAGACATTTTTGGATTCGGTGGTTCCGACGTTTCCGTCCTGATTCAGCTGTTTGTCTGCTTTTTCTCCTGCCGAAGGAAAAGATCTGTTTTCCTTCGCCTGCGGTATCTTTGTCAGGTACCAGCCCACCAACAATTTTTCGCCTTCCCGTATTCCGTTGTCCTTTTTGTTGTTGATGCTTTTTATATTTTCCAAATCACCTTCAAAATAGGTTTTGGCAATTCTGTACAGGGATTCACCTTTTTTGGCAATATAGTAGACAGGTACCGGATTTACACCCGGGGTGTTTTTGCCCCTGGTATGCCGAATAAGTTTTTTTTGTAAAGGTATCTTTACAATCCTGCTGCTATTTAACGGGTTTGAGACACTTAGCTTGTTCAGGGCCAATACGGATGCTGCATTTACCTGAAAAATTTCGGCAAGATTGTAAATAGTAATACCTTTGTCACACGGGTGACTGACATAAATATCATTCCCAGGGAGAACGTCGGCGACGATCTCAGATCCTGAAGAAAAAAAACGGTTGTTGGTCGATTGAGTAAACACTGTGCCGGAAAATAATACCAAAGATAGGCCGGTAAGTGCAATTTTGAGCAGGGATACGGTCAACAGGGTTTTATAATCGGGCATCGGTTTGAGATAAAAAACAAAGCAAATATATTATGAATTTTCATAATGTGTAAAATATTTTACAAAAAATGTTAAAAAAAACAGCTGTCATAATTCCTTCCAGGCTTAATTCTAGCAGATTGCCGCAAAAAGCATTGGCTGATATTTGTGGTAAAAGTCTCATAGTCAGGGTGTTGGATAGGGCAAACAGATCAGTTCTGGCAGATGAAGTGATTGTGGCCACAGACCATGAGCTGATAAAGGAAGAAGTGCTCAAATTCGGTGGCAGTGTTGTTTTGACCTCACCTGACCACCTCTCCGGTACCGACAGGATTGCCGAAGCCGCCAGGATGACCGATGCTGAAATCATCATAAACCTCCAGGGCGATGAACCTCTTATCGACCCACGTCAGATAGATCAACTGATTACAAAAATGCAGGAAGGTGGGGTGACAATAGGTACTCTTTGCCGCAGAATTGAGAAGGCTGAGGATCTGTTTAATTACAACGTAGTCAAGGTAGTGCGGGATATAGCCGATAAGGGACTCTATTTTTCAAGACAGGCATTACCAGCATTCAGGGAGCTTCCTTACAGACAGTGGCTTGAACATTCACAGTATTTCAGGCATGTGGGTATGTATGGTTTTAGGCGTGATGTCCTGCAGAATGTGTCGACACTTAAGCCATCTTTACTGGAATCTGCAGAATCACTCGAGCAACTTAGGTGGCTGGAAAACGGATTTACAGTACATTGTTTTGAAACTTTTTTTGATTCAATCGGCGTAGATACTATAGAAGACCTGGAGAAAGTCAGGCAAATAGTGCTCAGAGAAAAGATCCGTTAAAGCCCAACGGTAAAAGATCAGCTATGGAGTCCACTTCATAAATCTCTGAGGGGTCGGATTTAAGGAGGATCCTGATTTTGTGATGGTGTTTGTTTTCGTATTCAGAGATTACCTGACGGCAGGCTCCGCACGGAGATACAGGACCTGATATTGGCATTTTTTTGTTTTTGATTACTATGGCGACAGCTGTAACGGGGATGTCTGGCCGGTGGGCCGCAGCATTATAGAGGGCTACACGCTCACCGCACATACAGAGGGGATAGGAGGCATTTTCCTGATTGCTCCCGATGAAAATCTCACCATTTTGCAACCGTGCAGCAGCTCCAACATGAAAATTGGAATATGGAGCATAGGCATGGTCCAGCTGGCTGATGGCAGTGTCAACCAGTTCCCTGTCTGCGGCATCCATTTCGTCAGATGAAGTATAAACTTTATAGCTAAAACCTACAGGAATCACCTTCATAATACTTAATTTACATATGGCGATAATAATTATTCCAAAAATCGAACCATTTTTTGACTTTATCCCTATTTATTTGATGTTTATCAATACCTGCAATGATCATGGTCATCCTGTAGGGGGGATGTATTCTGTACATTTGTAAGACCGAAAGACATTGGTAATATATTCATTTAAAATATTCACAAAAAAATATTAACCATGAATACGCTGGATTTGCTGAGCCTTAAGGTTAAGGAAGTTATGAGTACTGACTTGATTACGGTAAAAGAGGATGACATAGTTAAAGATGTCAATAACATTTTTGACCGTGAAAATATCCATCATATACTGGTAGTGGATGATGACATGAAGTTTAAAGGCATAATTTCCAAATCAGATATTCTGCTGATGATGGATTGGGGTACAAAACTCAACCTTCCGGCCAGTCTGCGTAAAAATACATTTTTGCTTACCAGTAATCTTGCAAAGGATGTGATGGAGACTAACGTAATAAAAGTTGGCCCGGATGATTTTATCCGAAAATGTGTTCAGGTTTTCAGGGAAAATTATTTTAGGGCACTCCCGGTTGTAGATGATAACGATTTCCTGATTGGGATTATTACAACATACGACCTCATGATTCTGGCGTACACGGAGACACCTATGCTTCACACTTGACTCACATGCAGGTTGTGATTACACTTTCAAAATTTATCAGATGAAAATCACAAAATCCACCACAGTACAGCATATTTTCAATGTGTTTAATACAGCATTTCCATATCTGAAACTGGAGTTTTATACCCACAGCCATGCCGATGGGGAGGGTTCCAGAAAAGAAGATCAGCTTAGTCATAACACACTTATTAGCACTCTCAACCCATCATTGCACGATACAATTGTAGAATTTGACGAAGAGATGACAGTCGCTGACCTGGAAAAACTTATGAAAGAAAAATACAAACTAAATATTCAGGTATTCCGCAAATCTTCTGACCTGTGGCTACAGACTACAGCTACCGACCATTGGACTCTTGGCAAACAAAATGGAAAAGGTCAAAGATCTACTGTCGATTATGAAATTGAGCCTATTGATATAACTGACTTTGATGCGGACTGATTATTTGTGAATTATTCCCAGGTAATAATTTTACTATTAAGAAAGATTGATACGATCAACCTGAAAGGAATTAATTGGATTTGGTCTTCATGTTCTTTTACTTTGACGGTATTTGTTAAAATCTTTTCATGGCATAATTTTGGATGCAGAATGGTAATTGGTATTTAATAAGTAATTAACAAAAGGATTTCATGCAATCAAGAGTCAGATATTTTGCCTTTATCATACTAGCTGTGTGGCTGTCATGCAGTTCGTCAAAAGACGTGACAAAATTTAAAAGGGACCATGTAGTCCTAAGCCTTGAAAAAGGAGGATGTACAGGCTATTGTTCTGTGTACAATGTCAGGGTGTATAAAAATCGTTATGCGGTCTATGAGGGCCTGGTAAATGTGGAAAAATTTGGACTTTTTTCACGACGCTTGCCTCAAGATGAATTTCTGGCGTTAACACAGGCATTTGACAAGGCCGGTTTCCTTGGGTTTCAGGACAGTTTTGATATCGAAAGTGCGGATATGCCTGTTATCAGGATGATGTACAGAAAAAAAGACCAGTCCAGGACAGTGACAGGCAGCACGGACAGGCCGTCATATGTGCTCGACCTTCAGCAATTGCTGGAAAAAGTCGGAAAATCAGACAATTGGCTGGAAGTCAGAAAATATGAGCCCCGTTACACCTATAAGCAGAGAGAGACAACCATGGTGCAGGGCGAAAAAATAATCGAAAACCAGCTCATCATTGAGCCTGCGGAAGGAGTGGATGTACGCAAATGGATTACAAAGTACGCTTCCATGGGAGCATCTGTTCAACAACAATTGTCAGCCAACCTGAATTATTGGCTGATAAACCTGGATACAAGCCGGCTGTCTGCCTATGATTTTATGAAAATGCTCAAAGCAGATCCTGAGATTCGGCACGTCGAATTTAACCGGAAGGTCAGTCCCAGGGAACACTAGCTCGCTTCGGAGACTGATTCATCAATAATACCCCGTATAATTGTGGGGTGTGATGGCGAGCATTTCTCGCCTGACTTCTTCGCGGACACCGAGGCCTGAAATAAATGCCCGGATATCCTC
Source organism: Bacteroidota bacterium (assembly GCA_019136675.1). Classification (GTDB taxonomy): domain Bacteria; phylum Bacteroidota; class Bacteroidia; order Chitinophagales; family Saprospiraceae; genus OLB9. The sequence continues at coordinate 3,594 of JAGVTV010000010.1, read as the reverse complement.
TTCCGTGATCTCAGCTTTGCCTCTGGTAAGTTCCTTGAGTGCCTCGTAAGGCTGTGGGAATTTTTCTCTTCTCAGGATATTTTGGATGGCTTCTGCGACCACGGCCCAATTGTTGTCCAGGTCCCTGTACATCGCCTCAGGATTGATTACGAGCTTGGAAATACCCTTTAGTATCGACCGTAGAGCAATCAGGGTATGTCCGTATGGGACACCGATATTTCTCAGCACGGTCGAATCAGTGAGGTCCCTCTGAAGTCTTGAGACTGGCAATTTGGAAGCCAGAAATCCAAACATGGCATTGGCTACAGCCAGATTGCCTTCGGCGTTTTCAAAGTCAATGGGGTTTACCTTGTGTGGCATGGCGGAGGAACCCACTTCTCCCGGCTTGGTTCTTTGCCTGAAATATTCCATGGAAATATAGGACCACATGTCTCTACAGAAATCAGTTAGTATAGTATTGATTCTGGACCAGGAGTGGAAGATGGCCGCATGGTCGTCGTAATGTGCGATCTGGGTGGTGTGGGTATACCTCCGCATGCCGAGGTGCGAGGCAAATGAATCAGCAAATTCATTCCAGTTTATATCCGGATACGATACTTTATGGGCGTTAAAATTGCCTGTAGCACCACCAAACTTGATTTTGATGTCCAGGCCCATCAATACACTGAGTTCATGGTCCAGTCTTTCGTAAAAAACGAGGATTTCCTTGCCACAGGTAGTAGGGGAGGCCGGCTGACCGTGGGTCCGGGCAAGCATGGGTATTCCCCGGTATTCAGATGCCATGCCTGATACAGCCTCCATGACCGCATGTAAGGCTGGTGCCAATACGGATTGGGAAGCATCCCTGATCATTAGCGGAAATGCAGTATTGTTGATGTCCTGAGAGGTAAGTCCGAAGTGGACAAATTCACGCACATCCCCCAGATTATGGTCGTCAAGATATTCCTTGATGTAATATTCCACGGCCTTGACGTCATGATTGGTGGTTTTTTCTATTTCCTTGATTCTTTGGGCTGATTTTTCGTCAAATTCCGCTGTCAGCCTGTCAAGGATTTCGAAAGTATTTTCAGGTAATCCCTTCAGTTGGGGCAGCGGTATGGTGGCCAATGCCTTCAGGTATTCTGCTTCCACCATGACCCGGTATCTGATAAGGGCATATTCAGAAAAGTAATCAGAAAGGGGGCTGACTGTGGCTTCGTAGCGACCGTCCAAAGGGGTAATTGCTCTGATCATGGCTCAGGATTAAGGTCTGTATTTTTTTCAGCCTGCATTCTGGCATCCTCCCTGCGTTTGATGTAATAATAGGTCTCCACCTGGCTGCGGACTGCTATATCGTCTTTGGTTTTTTTGTATTTGTTTGACAACTTGAGGTCTACCACCCGGGCCTTGACATTGTCATTAAGCTGGATGTTTATGCAGGTGCTGATAGTGGACGCAATATCGGGGTCAAGGACCGGAAATACCGTCTCCACTCTGAAGTGCAGGTTTCTGACCATCCAGTCAGCCGATGAAAGGTAGACTTCCTGGTTGCCGTTGTTGCTGAAAATAAAAACCCGGCTGTGTTCAAGGAAACGATCTACTATAGATATCACCTCAATGTTTTCGCTCAGGTTTTTTTGCCCGGGCACCAGGCAGCAGATGCCGCGAATTATAAGCTTTACTTTTACCCCCGCTTTACTGGCTTCATACAGGTTTTGGATCATCTCCTCGTCCTGGAGGCTGTTCATTTTCAGGATCATCCTGGCCTTTCTTCCTTTTTTGGAATGCTCAATTTCCCTGCGGATAAGGGAGATGAATTTTTCCTTAAGGTTAAAAAGTCCCACCCCAAGGTATTCAAACTGATGATCCGGACGTTGTTTGGTTTCAAGGAAGGTAAAGACCCTTGCCACTTCGGAGGTCAGACGTTTGTCATTGGTAAAAATCCCGAAGTCGGCATAGACCTTAGCGGTATCTTCATGAAAATTTCCGGTTCCGAGGTAAGCATACAGGTTGGGTTTTCCGTTTTCGAGCCTTCTGACAAGGGCGAGTTTTGAATGTACCTTAAATCCGGGCATACTGTAGTACACACTGACTCCGGCCTTTTCCAGCTCTTCACCCCACTTCAGATTTGCCTCTTCGTCAAACCTTGCTTTTACCTCAATAAACGTACTCACCTGCTTGCCACTTCTCACGGCATTTTTTATAGCTGTCATAATCCGGGATACCTTGGCTACCCGGTACTGTATGATCTTGATGTGGGTTACATTCGGGTCGTTGGCAGCATCTTCAAAAAATTTAATCACGGACTCATAGCTGTGATAGGGTGGGTGTATAAACTGGTCCCTTGTCCTTATTTTTTCAAAAATGGAATCTGCCTCTTCCAGGTCCTCGATTCTGACAGGCACAAGGCCAGGGTCTTTAAGGTGCTGAAGGCCGAAATGAGGAAACCTGAAAAAATCCGAGTTGTTGTGATATCTGCCTTCCGGCAAAAGGTCCAGCGAACTGAGATCAAACACATCCATAAGGTATTGCAGGAGATGCTTGGGCATAGTCCTGTCATAAACCATCCTGGAGGCAACACCTACACTTCTTTTGGTCAGGCTTTTTTTGATCTTGTCGACCAGGTCACCTGAATATTCGTCATCGATATAAAGCTCTGCGTCCCTCGTCAGTTTAATCGAGTAGGAGTCGAGGATATTGTAGCCTGGAAATATGAGCCTCACACTGTGTCTGACCGCATCATCAAGCATAAGGACCTGATGAGTCCCGGCCGATCTTGAAGGCAACTCCACAAAACGTGTCAGATGGTCGGAGGGGATTTTGACTATGGCGTATTCAGATGATAGCTTATTGGTGTCTTTGGCGTTAAGGTGCAATGCCAGATAAAGAGCACCGTTGTTAAGAAACGGCTTGATTTTTTTGCCTGCAAGAATCACCGGCTGCACAAAGGGAAGCAGATAATCATTAAAATAGTTGTCTACAAAGTCTATCTGCTCTTTGGTCAGATTTTTCCAGGAGACTACTTCAATTCCGTTTTTTTTGAGCTCAGGCAGGATTTCATTTTCAAACAGATGGCTATATTCTTTCTGATGGACATTTACAATCTTTAAGATGTTTTTGATCAATGACTCCGGCGAATAATCGATCGTCTTGAGAGTGGACTTATCTGCCCTGGCTATATTGCGGTGATTGGCTACCCGAATACGGAAAAATTCATCAAGATTTGATGAATATATGGCCAGAAACTTCAGTTTTTCGAGCAGCGGCACAGAAGGGTCTTTTACTTCCTGCAAAACCCTGTAATTGAATGCCAACCAGCTTATATCCCTGTGAATGGATTTTTCCATCAGGATCTTCTATCATTTTAAGCAACAAAAATGCAATGATTTTTGCCATTAACCTAATTATTGGGTACTGATTTATCCAGGCGTGTACAAGTATTTCCGGGTGGCATTACTCCATAATCTCTTCCAGTAATTTATTGTAAAGTTCCGTCAGGTGGGATTTTTCCTTTGGCAAAAGATCGGTTTCGTCAAGCCTTTTAGTGAATATATCAATTGGAGAAAGTTCCCTGATGTTAAGTTGTTCTTCAGCAACTTCCGGTTTTCCTGTTTC
>JAGVTV010000051.1 GCA_019136675.1 Bacteroidota bacterium | reverse complement strand
ATTGTTTTGGGCAGGTATTTTATCAGGCTATCGTACCGCGGTACAGCATACAACGGATGGCAGTCACAGGCCGCCGGCCATACTGTCACCGTACAGCAGGTGGTACAAAAGGCCATATGTACCCTCACCGGAGAAGATATCCAGATTACCGGCTGTGGCCGCACCGATGCAGGGGTCCATGCCCGGGATTATGTCGCTCATTTTGAGGCTGCAAACCTTCCTGATGCAGACACCACCGTCTATAAGCTTAACCGTATGCTGCCTGATGATATTGCCATCCACAGCATTATCCAGGTGCATAACGATGCCCATGCCAGGTTTGATGCATCGTCCAGGTCCTATGAATACAGGTTGCACACCTCCAAGTCTCCTTTTGTCCATGAATCATGGCTATACCCTTATGGCAGGCCTGATGCAGATATGCTCAATACTGCCGCAGCCATCGTGATGGATTACACCGATTTTGCTACCTTCTGCAAAACAAAAACGGATGTCAAAACCACCCTGTGCCACATCACCGAAAGCCGATGGACCAGCCGGGATGGTGTCTACACCTACCATATCACGGCCGACAGGTTTTTACGCGGTATGATACGGCTGATCGTGGGCATGTGCCTCAATTACGAACGCGGAAAGATATCCGAACAAGACATACGCACTGCCTTAGATTCCGGAACCAGAACGGGCCACGACTGGAGTGTACCTGCGGAGGGGCTCATGCTGTGTGACATCCGCTATCCGTATATGGATGCCCTGGGTGTGTATACCGGCGATACGGCCTTCTGACCTCATTTATGCCTTGCGGGCTATCTTGTCCAGAGCTTTTACCAGTACGTCCAGGTCTTGTTTTCGCGTGTACACATGAGGGGTGACCCTGACACAGTTTACATTGTGCCAGCTGATGGGCACAGTGTGGATTTTGTGGTCATTAAAAAGCTTGATTTCCAGGTCAGCCGGAGTGAGCCCTTCTACCGAGACGCCACAGATAGCACATGAATATGGATCTCTGAGTGAAGTGTGGATCTTGACTCCCTTGATGTCCAAAGCTTGTGTGGCCCAGTAATTCTTAAGGTACCGTATCCTCTCCTCCTTGCGTTTGCTGCCTATGGCTTCATGAAAATTGATGGCTTCGCCGATGCCCTGTTCTATCGGAAAGCTCCTGGTACCGAGGGTTTCAAACTTTCTGATGTCGCCGCCACGTGGCTTGTCATTGCAGACCAGCGGCCAGATACCCTCGATATTGTCCTTTCTGATCCATAGCATACCGCTGCCTATGGGTGCAGACAAAAACTTGTGAAGCGATGTGCCGAAATAATCACAGCCCAGGTCCGGTATCTTAAAATCCAGCAATCCAAAACTGTGGGCTCCATCTACCAAAGTTTTTACTCCATGCCTGCGGGCCATGTCGCAGAGTTTCCGTACCGGCAGGATTTGACCCATCCAGTTGATGACATGAGTGATGTGGAGCAGTTTTGTTTTGGCCGTAATCGCTTTTTCGAATGTTGATACAATCTCCTCGTCATTCTCAATAGGAAAATTAAAATCCAGCTGAGTATAGACCACTCCCTCCCTCTGACTCCGCTGATTCCAGGCATTGATCATATTGGGATAATCCAGCTTAGTGCCGATTACCTCATCTCCCGCCTTTAGGTCCAGCCCAAAAACAACAGTATTGAGGGCTTCCGTCGCATTTCTGTTGATGGCGATCTCCTCAGGGTCACAGCCGGCCAGTGATGCCAGCTTGTTCCTCAATGGTTCTCTTCCCTGATCGAGAATCCTCCACATGAAATACGAAGGCCCTTCGTTGGACAAGGTATTGTATTTTTCGACCGCCTCGGCCACGACACCGGGACTGGGACTGACACCGCCGTTGTTCAGGTTTATGATGTTGCGGTTTACCGGATAAGCTTGCTGGATCACACTCCAGTAGTCTTCGTTTTCGGCCAGGCTATATGGGTCAGCGTCGGGGTATTGTTGATGGTGCTGCCTGAAATCAGCAGCATGGGCTTTATTGAAGAGGCTGTCTACAGAAAACGCCCCGGCCAGCAAGCCAGCCTGCTTTAGAAATGATCTGCGATTTTTCATTTACTATGGTCAAGTTTGTAATGGTCAAATACCAGGCTCAAATACCGGCTCCTGATCTGCTTCTTCTGTTTCCGGGGTCCCCACAGGCAGTGTCGGTGGCATATTCCTGCTTACAAAATTACACCAGCGGCAATTTTCTTCGCCACATCCCGGAGTAAATTTATGATTTTTTATCTCACGGTATGCTTCTGTCAATTGATTTCCTACAAATTCCAGATCTTCTGCTGTTACGGGTATTATGGCCTGCTTAAACTTTCCGCTTTGTTTATCTTTTTCCATCCCGGAAATGATTCCTTCCCTCATGTTCCAGTTGTTCCGTTTATCGCCATCCAGGAGTAAGCGGTAAAACATAATCTGCCGCCAGTAGTCACCACCTATTTGGTTTTTTTTATCTTCCCGATAAGAATTGGTTTTTTCCTTTTCAATGGTTCCGGTTTTATAATCGGTGACTGTTACATAACCATTATAAATATTGACCCGGTCAAGTTTGCCTGAGATCGGCACTCCATTGTATTCGGTCTGCTTTATGTCGTATTCAATAAAATATTCCGGCACATTAAGCCATTCTTTCGAATAGACATCATAGTACTGGGTAAGGGTATCCGACCCATACTTCATGAGGTCTCCGTATTCAGCGTCAGTAAAGTGTGACTTGTACTTTTCCATGCCCTTTTCAAAAAAACCGGTAAGTTTTGCCACCTGGCCGTAAGACCTGGGGCTTGAGCGGTTGATATCTGCAAAAAACTGCTCCATGGCATAATGGATGGCATTACCAAAACCCAAATAACTGTTTCGACCCATGGGGACCCTGAGGAGGTTTTCAAAATAGAAGGCTAGCCTGCATTTCAGAAATTTGTTGAGACTGGTCACGCTGATTTTAAAGTTTTCCAATATCCTGTCCACCAGCTCATGGTCTATGATCTTTACCTCACCAGAATAATACTTCATCAGTTCTGCCCGGTAAGATAACACTAGTGTTTCATCTACTTTTTCAGGCTGGATCTCCTGGCCAGCTTTGCGGATCTCTGACACAAACTTACTTGGCTGCTGGTCTTTTTCCTGACCGATAGAGTCGGGGTAGCTTATATAAAGGTAGTTTTTTGCTCTGGTCATGCCTACATAAAATAACCTGCGGTCATCTTCATCACTGTTTTCAGATGTCTCAGAGGTCAGTGTCGGCGGCAAAGGAAACTCTCTGTTGCCGGCCTTTTTAACCTCCCAGGCACTCTGTATGCAACGGATCATAAAAACATGCTCAAATTCAAGTCCTTTGGCACCATAGGCCGTGAGGAAATTAATACCGGCTTTGTTAAAAATAATGCGTGTAACCGGCAATTCTACTTTAGTTTCCTTCATGAAGTTAATGGTTTCCACCATTTTGGCCAGAGACATGCCCGGTGATTTAGCGGTTTCTTCCTTTATCAGGTCATAAAAAGTGCCCAACAACTGCATTTTCCATGACATATCGGGATCAGAAAGCATCTGGTTGAGCATGCCGCTCTCGTTAAGTATTTTTTCTATGAGTGTCTGAATGGTAAGATTTGGGATCGACCCTATCCACGATTCAACCATAGCGGACACCTTGCTTACCTTTAAAATGTCCTTTACTCCTGCCCTGGAAAGGCTTTCCGGATCTGCAAGTACCTCCCGCCACCTGACCCTGGGGCTTGGATAGCCATCTTCATTTTTAGTAACACTGTTTACAAATATACTGACAGCTGCCACATCCAAAGGTGTAATGCCAAAAAAATCATAGTGAAGAATTTCAAAAAGGTCCTCACCACTGTGGGGTTTTTGGTATTCACTGGAAATATATTCCAGGATTTTGCAGAGCCTGACTACGTCATTTTCAAACAATACGTTAACCCGCTTTTTAACATTTACGGGTATTTTTTTCTGCATAAAATAACGTATGAGGTTTTCTGCAAGGTTGTGTTTGGTATAGATGATGGCCACTTCGTTAAGGTTTACACCGGCATCACGTAGTGCAAGTATTCTGCGTATGATGTCAGCCTCTTCCTGCATTTCATTGGCATATCTCAGTATCTCTGGTTCAGGATTTTCCGGCAGTTTTTCTGACCTTGCCTCTCTGAGGTTTTTGACCAGATGAGGAAACTTTTTCACCAGCCTCTCCTCATTATTGTCTATCAGTTGCATAGCAGTATCCAGGATTATCTGGCTTGACCTGTAGTTTTCTGTAAGCACGACTTCAACTGGGTTATGCCTCTGTCGAAAGTCCAGAATACTGTTCATATTAGCACCCTGAAACCTGAATATACTCTGGTCATCATCTCCTACGATAAAGATATTCGGAAGCTCCCAGTACGATATAAGGAGTTCGAGGAGTTCGTTTTGCGAGCCGTTGGTATCCTGATATTCGTCCACAAGGACATACTGGAACCTTTCCTGGTATTTTGCCAGTAGCTCATCGTATTTCCTGAACTTTTCCAGCACCCACAGTATCATGTCCTGAAAGTCATACCGTTCCATGTCAGCCATCAGGCGGTTGTAATTATCATACTCATTTGCAGCTGCCACAGTCTTGCTGTATTTTTCAAGCTGGTTGTTGATTTCCCTGATTTTGAGAGAGCCTATTTCAAAATACGTATTTGTTTCTTTGTTCAGGGTCCTTTTTTGGTACACAAAAGGGGATGTCACAGGGTCTGATATCACTTTTTTATATTCATCGTATGCTTCTCTTATAGTCTCAGGTGACCAGTGTTCCTGTTTCATGAGTTTGAAGAGTTCTTTGTACCTGCCTTCATCATAATATTTGTTGCCTTTGAGCCTGGCCAGAGGATGTTCTTTATCCAGCCCGTCTATCAGATCACGGAAAACCTGGGCCGACTCCAGCTCACTGACAGGCTGCAGGTCCCTGTAATCTCCGAAATACTGCATGTTTTCGCGGATGACAGTGCTACAGAATGAGTGGTACGTCTGGATATTGACATTATAGGCTTCAGGGCCGATGTAACGCTCCAGCCTCTCTCTCATCGCTATGACTCCGGAGTCTGTAAACGTCATACAGAGGATGTTGTGTGGAGATGCGTCGGTCTTTAAGAGGATATTGCCTACCCTAACAGTCAAAAGGTCGGTCTTTCCGGTGCCGGGGCCCGCTACTACCAATACAGGCCCTTCGATGGTTTCTACGGCAAGTTTTTGTTCGTTGTTTAGTTTGTCATAGGCCGCCTGCCAAACCTTCAGATACTGCTCTCTTATCTGTTGCATGGGTGAAATTTTTTACCAGGTTTACATTTTCGATATCAAGTCTTTTTCCATATCGGTTGGGGGTCCCGGTATGTTTGCGGCTCAAATCGTCATCAGGCAAAGATAATAAAATATATGCCCGTAATCCAAGATTTCACCTGAACACAAAATAGCGGTTGAGCGAAAAATTAAAAAAAACTCCCACAATGATGGCTACTATCAGTCTGCTGGTAAAAAAGGAGATATCAAAATTTTCCTTGAAGAAAAAGACCCCTGTGGTATTGGCAAAAAGGCTGAAGGCGTTGGTGAGCAAAAATCTCATGGCCTGCCGGCGAATATGTCCGTGACGATTGAGGAAGGCCCAGTTTCTGCCCAAAATAAAACTGGTGATCGCCCCTGTCAGGGAGCCCAGAGACGTGGCGAACACGTAGTAAATGTCAAACAAATGGTAAAAAATCAGGGAAAACATAAAATCGACCCCGGTGGCAATGAGACTGACCAACTGTGCCCTGATGAATGTCTGGCGTAGTGAAGGCCTTTCGGAGACAGGTTTATAGCTATGCATCGCAGTCAGTTTATTAAAATCCGGGAATTAAAATCCTTACGATGATTTGCAGGAAGATATTGGCAAAAATTCCTGCCAGCAGATCGTCTGCCATGACGGCGTGGTGCGACCTCAGGTTGTCGACCCTTCGAATGCCCAGCGGCTTGAGTATGTCAAAAAACCTGAAAACCACAAAACCCGCCACAAGAACTCTCCAGTCCTGCGGTAAAAACAGAATGCTGACCCAAAAACCCATTGTTTCATCGATGACTACCTTTGACGGATCATGGCCCCAGACAGATTCGAGTTTTTTAGTAGCCCAGGCACCCCCAAGGTATGCGGCCAAAGCCATGGCCAGGTGTAAAGTGTTCCATATCGGATGAGTCAGGCCCAGATATAGCATACCACAACTGATCGCCATACCTCCGAGAGCCCCGAAAGTCCCCGGAGCTACCGGCATGTAACCCAGTCCAAAAAAAGTAGCTATGGTCTTGTACAGTCTGTCCATAAATTAAAAAAGGAGCCCGACCGAAATCAAGGCTCCTGTATGATTTGATGCCAAAAATCTTTTTATTGGTAATCGAGTCCCAGATTTGTAATCAGCTCCTCCCCTGCTATGTGCCTGAGTGTATTTTCGAGTTTGTTGAGCTGCTTAAAAATATCATGGATCGGATGTACACCTTTGGGAGCCTGAGGAGATTTCAGGTAGAACGACAACCATTCCTGAATACCTGACATTCCTGCCCTCTTGGCAAGATCCAGGAATATCGCAAGATCAATTACCAGCGGAGCAGCCAGGATTGAGTCCCTGCAGAGGAAGTCGACCTTGATCTGCATGGGATAGTTAAGCCATCCTCTGATGTCGATATTGTCCCAGCCTTCTTTGTTGTCACCGCGAGGCGGATAATAATTTATCCTTACCAGGTGGTACAGGTCACCGTACAGTTCAGGATATAGCTGAGGCTCGAGAATCTCCTCCAGTACACCGAGTTTGGATACCTCCTTGGTCTTAAAATTGTCCGGATCTGCGAGTACCTCACCGTCCCTGTTGCCGAGGATATTGGTCGAATACCAGCCTTCGATTCCGATGACCCTCGCCTTGAGGCCCGGAGCAAGGATGGTTTTCATGAGTGTCTGACCGGTCTTGAAATCCTTGCCAGCGATCGGTGTGCCGGTCTTTTTGGCAAGCTCGACCAGGGCAGGAATATCACAGGAGAGGTTTGGGGCACCGTTTGCATAAGGTACGCCCATCTTGATTGCTGCATAAGCGTAGAGCATGCTTGGCGGTACATCCGGATGGTTTTCCTCCATAGCTTTCTCCAGTGATGCGAGGCTCTGGTGTACTTCGGATTCTTTGATGTAAATCTCAGTAGAGCCACACCATACCATTACCAATCTGTCACAATTGTTTTCCTTACGGAACTTTTCTATATCCTTCATGAGGGCTGTCGCCAGCTCCATTTTGGTCTTTCCTTTTTTGATGTGCTTACCGTCCAGCCTTTTGACATATTCGTGGTCAAAAACCGCCTTCATAGGCTTGATCTCCGATAACTGGGGCTTGATTTTCTTGAGCAGGCTCTCATCCAGCACTTTGGCATGCATCGCCGATTCATAGACTGTGTCATCAAAGATGTCCCACCCGCCAAAAACAACATTTTTCAGTGATTGCAAAGGCACTATGTCCTTGATAAGCGGCTGATTGTTGGCAGTTCTTTTGCCTACACGCATCCTTCCCATCTGGGTCAGTGATCCAATAGGCAATCCGAGGCCTTTGTTAACGGCAATGACACCCGCTATGGCAGTCGTAGCCACCGCACCCATGCCGGGCATAAGAATACCCAGTTTACCCTTTGGTTTTTCAACCTTTAATTTTTTTGCCATTTGAAAATGAAAATTATGAATTTTTGAATTTTAATCCCTGTTTTGCAGTAAAAAACCTGCTTTTTGCAGAAAAGATACTAAAAACTACCGCAAAATTACTTAATTTTCGGATGCCATGTTGCCTGTTGATCAAATTAATATTGCAGCCGACACTATGAAGTACTCTGGCCAGAAAATGACTCCGGCGAAGTTTTTTAAAATTGTTCGTCTTACAGAAACCAACAAAATCCATATATGGATGTTACCTTTGCAGTCTAATCACACAGCCGCTCCCTGCGGTTTCCAAACCTTGATCATATGAATACCGAAATTAAGAAATCATCAAAAACAGACCTTTACGAACACCACGATTATTACGCCCTGGACGAACTGCTAAACGAAGACCATCTTCTGGCACGTGACGCAGTCAGGCAGTGGGTAAAACAGGAGGTCAGTCCCATCATCGAAGACTATGCCAACAGAGCAGCCTGCCCGGTCCACCTCTTTAAGGGACTGGCAGAGGTAGGAGCCTTCGGGCCCAGCCTTCCTGCCGAATACGGTGGGGGCGGCATGGATGAGATCGCCTACGGCGTGATCATGCAGGAACTCGAAAGAGGGGACTCGGGTATACGGTCCATGGCCTCTGTACAGGGCTCCCTGGTGATGTACCCCATCTACAAATACGGCAATGAAGAGCAGCGTAAAAAATACCTGCCCAAGCTCGGCAGTGGCGAATTTATAGGTTGCTTCGGTCTTACAGAACCTGACCACGGCTCCAATCCTGCCGGAATGGTCACCAACATCAGGGATGACGGAGACAGCTACATCCTAAATGGAGCCAAGATGTGGATCACCAATTCGCCGGTCGCTGATGTGGCAGTAGTATGGGCCAAGGATGAAGAAGGTGTGATCAGGGGCCTCATCGTGGAAAAAGGCATGAAGGGTTTTTCAGCCCCCGAAATCCACGGCAAGTGGTCACTGCGTGCCTCTGTCACCGGAGAACTGGTCTTTGAAGATGTCAGGGTACCAAAAGCAAACCTCCTGCCCAATGTGGCTGGTCTGAAAGGTCCGCTGGGCTGCCTGTCCAAAGCCCGCTACGGTATAGCCTGGGGAGCCATAGGGGCAGCCCTCGACTGCTATGACTCGGCACTCAGATACAGCAAGGAAAGAGAACAGTTTGGAAAGAAACTGGGTCAGTTTCAGCTTACGCAAAAAAAACTGGCTGAAATGATCACCGAAATCACCAAGGCACAACTGCTGGTATGGCGGCTGGGTACGCTGGCAAACCAGGGCAAGGCTACTCCCGCACAGATCTCCATGGCAAAACGCAACAATGTAGCCATGGCGATGGAAGTAGCCCGCGAAGCACGTCAGATGCACGGTGGCATGGGTATCACCTCAGAATATCCCATCATGCGTCATATGATGAATCTCGAATCAGTGGTGACCTATGAAGGCACCCATGACATACATCTGCTGATCACCGGCATGGATGTGACCGGCTTTAATGCATTTACGTAACAGGATGATCCCTGTGTGCTGCCCGGCGAAGGCGGTCGTTGATAGCTATACCCAGGTCTGATTCGGGCACCGGTTCGGCAAAGATGACATCGATGTCACAATTGTCGAGGTATCTCATGCCTGCAAAAAGGTTTCTGGCCGCATCGGTAAAATTGCCGGAAGGCGACAAGACAATCTGATGTTTGGTAGGTATACCCGGAAGGAAATTTGAAAAAGCAATGATGCCTGTCCTGTTGGAATTAGAAGCTGCGGACAAAGTATGGATATCCCCCAGGACAAGTGGCACCCTGGGTGCATAATGACTTGTAAGCATACCGGGTGCTTCGGGATTGGAGACAGATGTATCCCTGACCGTTACCGTGCCTGTTTCTTTTTCAATGGCTTCAATGGATAATCCGCCTTTGCGAAGGACTTCGACTTCTCCGTTTTCGTCGAGGGCCAGGATGGTGCTTTCGACCCCTACATCACAGGAACCTCCGTCGAGGATGTAATACACCTTGCTGCCCAACTGGTCAGCCACGTGCTCTGCTGTTGTGGGGCTTATATACCCAAAAGGGTTGGCACTGGGTGCTGCAAGCGGAAACTCCACCTTTTTTAACAACTCCAGGGTGACAGGGTGGTTTGGAATCCTTATAGCAACATATGGTGAGCCTGCCGTCACAATGTCAGGGATGATATCCTTTTTCTTCATGAGGAAGGTGACAGGACCGGGGGTGTATTTTGCTGCCAGTTTTTTAAATATCTCCGGAATCTCCTTCACATAATCTACCACCTTGTCAAAATCGGCTACATGGATGATCAGCGGGTCGAATGTAGGCCTCTGCTTGATGCTGAAAATCTTGGCCACTGCACGAGTATCCAGGGCATTGGCAGCAAGTCCGTATACAGTTTCTGTGGGTATAGCCACAGCCTCCCCTTTTTTTAGCAGTGTGGCAGCTATGTCTATACTCGTGCCTATAAAAGCGTCCGACATAAGGTCTCTTTTTTTGTGACTTTGACTATATACTAAACAAAAGCCAAATAAAAAGGGTTTGACCCCTCACCGGAGCTAAACCCTCTTTACTGCCATCAGACGGAGTTAATTATTTTGACAGCTTGATAAAACTGCCGGGAGCTACTTCGTCGTCCGGATTTATATTGTTAATGGCCAGCAGATCTTCAAGTGGAATATTATACCGTACTGCCACGTCTTCCACAGATTCCTTCTTCCTGAGCTTGTAGACTTTCATGGACTCAAATCCCGGCACTCTGCTTTTGGCAAGGGTCCTGAATACACTGGTATCCTTGAGGTTGTCTCTGGTGGCTATATTGCGTCTGCGGAGTGATTCCAGCATGGCTATGGCTTCCCTCTTTACCTGTTCGGCTGCAAGATCGCTGTTTTCCGTCGGTCTTCTGATACCAAACGGGCCAATGACTATTTCTTCTTTAACTCCATACCTTTCGGCGAAAGCCGCCATCTTGGTATCCGGAAGAGTGAGCATGTATCTGCCTTCATCGGTGGCAGGGATCTGATCTTTATTAAAGATGGGATTCAGGTAACGTATCAGGTCAAGCTCCAGTTCCAGGTCTTTGCTGAGCTTTTTGAAGTCCACTTTTTCAAACACCTTGACTGAAGAGGTGTACACAATGTCTTCCGGAAGTTCTGAAGGTCTGATCTCATGCAGATAATAGTAATTCATCAGGTAACTCACGGCGATAAATTTGGGTACGTACTTCTGGGTTTCTCTCGGCAAATGCCTGAGGATGGTCCAGTAATCTGTCGATCCGTTAGACTTTTTGATGGCCCCGTTGAGCCTGGCCGTACCGCAGTTGTAAGCTGCCAGGGCAAGGGCCCAGTCGCCATAGGATTCGTAAAGATACTTCAGATAATCCAGGGCTTTTTCTGTGGATTTGACGATATCCTTTCTTTCGTCAATGTGTTTGTCCATATTAAGGTTAAACAGCTCGGCTGTACCTTTCATAAACTGCCACATACCAGTGGCCCCCTGATGCGACTCAGCCACAGGGTTAAGGCTGGACTCGATGACAGAGATGTATTTGAGTTCGTCCGGCAACTCTCTCTCACGGAGAGCCTGCTCGATGGTCGGAAAATACAGGGCTGCCCTGGAGAGGATTCTCTCACTGTCCCTTTTGTTTCTGTCAGTGTAAAAACTGACCATATCCAGTACATCTTCATTGATGCGGACATTGACTATGGTTTGCATGTTTTCCAGCCTTCGGATTACCTCCGGGTCAGAGGGGGATTTTGCAGACCCTGTGGTAACCAGAAACGTAGCCAGTATGCAAACCAGATAAAATGGTTTTAAGATACGTTGTAACGTGTTCATGGTACTATAAAATTAACGGTTTTTGGGAAATCTTACTAAAATAAAAAATGACTGTTGTGTAAGATTTATTAGCTTCCTCAGCCGGCTCTAATTTCATTGGGAGTGCAAAGATAACACAAAATTTGGTATTTGTCAACACAATACACTTGTTAACAAATAATTATCTGTAATTAACCAAAAATCAAATATTATGCCAATCAGTAATGTCTTTACAAAACCCTACCAGTTTTTTATCACTGCCGGCAGGTGCGATAAGCTGAATACCTAACGGCAAACCACCAGAATTATTGCCTGAAGGTACTGAAATGGCAGGCATTCCGGCCAGGCTTGCCAGGACCGTATAGATATCGGCCATGTATTCTGACAGCGGGTTATCTGCCTTGTCAGATTTTTTCCATGCAGCCACCGGAGAGGTAGGCAACACGATAAAGTCAAACCCGCCAAATATTTCCTGCAGCCGGTTTCGCACCAGAGTACGTACTTTCTGAGCCTTGCTGAAGTAGGCATCATAATACCCTTCGCTCAGCACAAAGGATCCCAGCATGATTCGCTTTTTAACCTCGGACCCGAAACCTTCGGATCGGGACATAACATACAGGTCGTTAATGTTTTTGGCTTCCTTGCTGCGGTATCCGTATCTGACTCCGTCATAGCGGCTGAGATTGGACGAAGCCTCAGCTGTGGTAAGGATGTAATAACAAGGCACAAGATAGTCCAGGAGGTCAAAACCCACAGGCTCCACGGTATGGCCCTGGCGTGAAAGATACGCCCTGAAGCTGCTAAACCTGTCACGGACCTCATCGTCAATGCCGTCTGACTCAACAGCCTCAGGAAACCAGGCCAGCCTGTAAGTTTCTTTTTTTTCGGTTAGCTGACTGCCGTACAACCCTCTCTGAAGCATGGTCCCGTCATGGGGGTCAACCGAGGAGACCACATCCATCACTCGGTCCACGTCTTCTGCCCGGCCGGCTATTACTCCCAGTTGGTCAAAAGATGAGGCATAGGCTATAAGTCCATACCTCGAAACCATGCCGTAGGTAGGCTTAAAACCAAATGTCCCTGTCATGGCAGCCGGTTGCCTCACTGATCCGCCCGTATCTGTACCCAATGCTACCAGGCATGTTCCTGCCTGCACAGAAACCGCAGCACCGCCACTCGAACCTCCTGATACCCTCTCGGGGTCTACGGCGTTGCCCACAGAACCGTAATGACTGTGGAGATTTGCAGAACCCATGCCAAATTCATCACAATTGGTTCGGCCGATCACGATGGCGTCCTCATCGAGCATCCTCTGCAGGCAGGTGGCAGTAAACCGGCTTTTAAATCCCTCCAGAATACGTGATCCTGCGGTGACCCCGTGGTTTTCCAGCACGATCATGTCCTTGACGGAAAAGACACAGCCGAAGAGTCTGCCCAGCTCCGTGCGTTTGTTTTTTATCTTGCCATCCAGAATATCTGCCTGGCGGATTACCTCTTCCGTATACACTTCCACGTAAGCGTTGAGGTGCTTTGATGCCTCTATCCTTGAGAGATATGTGTCTACTATCTTCCGGCAAGTGAGTGAACCGTCCAGCAGTTTTTCTTGTATCTCTGCCAATGAAAGTGTGCCCATAAGCGGCTTGTTGCTGTGTAAGTTACAAATTTTATTTGTGCAGGAAGTCAATTATTTTGTCCCGGGAGATCACCGACTGTTCGCCGGAGACCATGTTTTTGAGAGTAACGCTGCCTGAAAGCCTCTCCGACTCGCCAATGATGCCCACAAAGGGTGCTTTGCGGGTATTGGCATAAGACATCTGTTTTTTCATTTTTGCCGGCTCAGGATACAGGTCGCACGATATACCGGACCTGCGAAGGGTCGACACAATGTCAAAGGCGGTTTTATGGCTTTCGTCATCCATGGCTACAAACAGTATCCTGATGTCCTGCTCCACATCGTCCGGAAACAACGACAGTTCTTCCATGACGTCGTAGATCCTTTCAGCTCCAAAGGAAACACCCACACCCGACACTCCCGGCAGGCCAAAAACTCCGGTAAGATTGTCATATCTGCCACCACCGCCTATGCTGCCCATCGAAAATCCCGGATAGGCAGTCGTATCAACCTTGACCTCAAAAATGCAGCCTGTATAATAATTCAGTCCCCTTGCCAGGCTAATATCAAATAATAACTCAGGTACTGAATCCCCGAGATAGGTTATTACACCCCTTATCTCTTCCGCTCCCTTGGATCCTTCGGGGGTAGTGTCGCCGAAAACAGTTGTGAGCTCATCAAGATTCCTTATTTCTAGCATTCGCAGAACTTTTACTGCACTGTCTTCAGGTATACCCCTGTCCGCCATTTCCCTGATGACGCCGTCAGGGCCTATCTTGTCCAGCTTGTCGATCGCTATGGTCATCTCCATAAACCTGTCAGATATGCCGGCAGCTTCCGCCATGCCAAACAGGATTTTGCGGTTATTGACCAGGATCCTGACACGGATGTTAAGCTTCCTGAATACCTCCGCATAGATCTGCACGAGCTCTGCTTCATACATCAGCGAATCGGACCCGACTACATCTACATCACACTGGTAAAATTCCTGGTATCTCCCCCGCTGAGGCCTGTCAGCCCGCCATACCTGCTGGATCTGGTATCTTTTAAAGGGAAGGGCTATGTCATTGAGGTTCATCACTACAAACCGGGCGAAAGGCACCGTGAGATCATACCTGAGCCCCCGCTTGGAAATGGATGGCACTACTTTGTTGCTGTCCAGGGACGACAGTGCTTCCTTGTCGGCTCCTGACAGAAAATCACCGTTGTTCAGCACCTTAAACAGGAGCCGGTCACCCTCTTCGCCGTATTTACCTGTCAGTGTACTCAGGTTTTCCATGGTTGGCGTTTCGATGGGAAGATACCCGAAGGTGCGGAAAACATCTTCAATGATGCTAAAAATGTATTTTCGCCGGGCTACCTGGCCTGGCAAAAAATCTCTGGTTCCTTTGGGCAATGATGGTTTTGATGACATATATCTTGGTAACTTTGGAAATGCAGGATCTCAGAAAATGCGGCCGGCCGCAAAAATAGTCAATAAATACAATTTTTCGTTTCACAATATCTTCCTGCCGATTTGGTAACTTTACAGCCACATAAAAAACACTCGGATGACGGTAGGTATAATAGGTGCAGGGGCCATGGGTTCAGGTATGGCACAGGTAGCCGCGACAGCCGGCCACGAGGTAAGGCTGTATGACATCAGCAGAGACGCTCTCAACAAGGCACTTGAGGGTATAGTGCAGAGTATTTCAAAGTTTGTAACCAAAGGGGCCATGACACCTGAAGAGGCCAAAGCCATCGAAGGCAGGATTTACCTTTGCGAAAAACTGGAGACACTGGGCGATTGCGGACTTATCATTGAAGCCGTGTTAGAAGACATAGAGGTGAAAAAAAAGCTGTTTTCTACCCTTGAAGCCCTGGTCAGAGATGATGCCATCCTCGCCACCAACACATCATCGCTATCTGTCACATCCATTGCTTCTTCGCTGAGCAAACCGGAGAGGTTTATTGGCATCCATTTTTTCAATCCGCCCGTACTGATGAAGCTCGTGGAGGTTATACCTGCCCTGCAGACTGCTCCTCACATCACTTCAGCATGTTGTGAGATCATATCTGCCTGGAGAAAGGAAGTGGTATTGGCCAGGGATACACCCGGATTTATTGTCAATAAAGTGGCCAGGCCTTACTACAGCGAAGCAATAAGAATACTGGAAGAAGGCATCGCTGAAAAAGAAGATATTGATGCCGCCATGACCGCTGAAGGATTCAGGATGGGGCCATTTGCACTGATGGACTTCATCGGCCATGATGTCAATTACAGGGTCACAGAGTCAGTCTGGAAAGGATACTATTACGACCCTAAATACCGTCCATCATTTACCCAGTTAAGGCTTCTGGAGGCGGGTTGGTTTGGACGAAAGTCCGGAAAAGGATTTTATACCTATCCAATGGAAGCCATGGCAGCAGCGGAAACAAGAAGTAGCGGTTCCATCTTTTTAAGAATTTTTTCCATGCTGGTAAATGAGGCAGCCGATACCGTGGGAACAGGCATTTGTACTGCGGAGGATGTGGAAAAAGCCGTCAAACTGGGCCTTAATTATCCTGAAGGTCTGCTTACATGGGGTCAAAAACAGGGTTATGGCAGCCTGGTAAAGCAGTTGGACGATCTGTATGATACGTACCACGAAGAAAGATACAGGGTTTGTCGATATCTCAGGCAATTGGCCAAAAATTGACAGATTATAGGATACTTTTTTTGCGTTTGATTGTTGTTTACTAAACTGAATATGGATTGACCATTTAGATTGTGTCGACAACAAGATGGACGGTCAAATCTATTTCCGTTTAGTATAAAATCGTTTTTCATTTTTTAAACCCAAAAAAGAAGTATTACTGTCATGAAGTTAAGTCATATCCTAATCAGCGGTCTTCTCGTCGCTGCCGGCATGTGGGTAGGAAAAAGTTATTTTTCAAAAGAAACCTCTCCTGAGGTAAATACCAATTATTCAGCTGACAACGCTGCCAAACCCGGAGAAGCACCTGCCTCAGCAACCAGCAGGCGGTCGGTGGATTCCGTCATCTACCTGACCAACAGTGAGCAGGCAACCATCGACCTCTTTGAAAATGTAGCACCTTCAGTATGTTACATTACTACCCTGAGCCAACAACGTGATTACTGGTCAAGAGACGTAACAGAGATTCCTTCAGGCTCAGGATCAGGATTTATCTGGGATAACCAGGGGCATATCATTACCAATTTCCACGTAATACAAAATGGCTCAAAACTTAAGGTGACCCTATCAGACAGAAGCTCCTGGGATGCTGAGGTAGTGGGGTATGAGCCTAACAAGGACCTGGCCGTGCTCAGGATCAAGGCACCGGAAGAAAAACTTAAACCTATCCCTGTGGGCCAGTCATCTACCCTTAAGGTGGGACAATCGGTGTATGCTATAGGAAATCCTTTTGGCCTGGACCAGTCTCTTACCACCGGTGTCATCAGTGCCCTTGGCAGGGAAATTACCTCCATTGGTGGGCGTCCGATCAGGGATGTCATCCAGACCGACGCAGCCATCAATCCGGGCAATTCCGGTGGCCCGCTGCTGGACAGCAGGGGAAGGTTGATCGGAGTCAACACCATGATTTACAGTACCTCAGGAGCCTCGGCCGGTATCGGATTTTCCATTCCGGTGGATGAAGTAAACTGGGTGGTCGCCGATCTGATAACCTATGGCGAGGTCAGGCGGCCCATCCTGGGTGTCGAACTGCTTCCTCCTCAGTATGCCCAAAACTGGGGGGTCGAAGGTGCCATGATCATGGGACTGTCTCCCGGCAAAGGAGCAGAAAAAGCAGGTCTAAAGGCCCTGAAGCAGACCAGCTCCGGAGAGATCATTTTTGGAGACATCATCAGGGAGGTGGACGGTAAAAAGGTACAGAACAACAATGACCTCTTCCTCATACTGGAAAAATACAAAGCTGGCGACAAGGTCAAAGTGACTTACGTGAGAGACAAAGATACCAGGTCAGTGGATGTAATCCTGAGCTCTCAGTAGGGAATCTGATTCAGGGACATAGTCCGGGCTATTAAAAATAGTGTGGCCAAAATGATTACATCGGGAAATAAAGTTACTTTTACTTTCATAAAATTTCTTCCTGGTGCAAAAAACTTTGTTCACCACATTGTCGGTCATACTTTTTTCCGTCAAAATAGCGGCCCAGCCTCAGATTTGCGGTCCGACACCTGCCATGACATCTTTTTGCACGGACGCCTGTATCATCTGTGACATCGACGGATTTACAGGGAGGAACAACAGCAGCATCACTGGTCAGGCACCACCGGGTTTTTGTACATCTTATGTCCATCACATGCAATGGATAGGGTTTATAGCCGGAACCACCAACCTTACTCTGGAGGTCAGGGTCTCTAACTGCAATGAAAATAAAGGACTTGAAATAGGGCTGTATTACAGTAGTGACTGCATCAATTTCAGCAGAATCAGCGATTGTGATACCGATATCAGGCCTGGAGAAGTAAGGGTTTTTAAAAATACGGTTCCGCTGGTAGTAGGCCAATACTACTACTTTGTGATGGACGGCAGCGACAATGATATTTGCGACTGGTCCATAAAGGTAACCAATGGGTCTACCAAGGTGGCTCCGCTGGAGAATGCACCTGAGATAATGCTGCCGGCCAGGGTCTGCAGCGAAGAAGAGATCAGCATGGAAACACCCGGGATAACCGGGGCAACTTTTTACGACTGGGTGGTGGACGGAGTCTATGTGGCCTCCGGCAAAAAGGCCAAATTCAACCCTGACAAGCCGGGTATATATAATATCTGTCTGGATGCTTCCAATGTTTGTGATGAGGCCCCCCGTATTTGTCGCACTGTGGAGGTACTGCCCTTGCCGCAGTCAATCGTCAAGCAGCAGATCTGCTTCGGAGAATGCTTCAATTTCTTCGGGGAAAAATTTTGCCAGACAGGAATCTACGACCACCATCTTGCGGCAGCCAACGGCTGTGACAGCATTGTCACCCTGGACCTGATCGTGGATGACCAGGTCACAGCCTCCACCAGTATCAATATATGTGACGGAGACACCCTGAGGCTCGGAAACGGAGTTTTTTATACGGAAGGGACGCACCAGACAATTATTGACAATGACGAGGACTGCAACATTTATATGACTGTAAACCTCAAAGTCATACAATGCAATATCAAATCCGGCACAACCGTAAGTCCGCCACTTTGTAATGGAGACTCCAACGGCTCCATAGCTTTTTTCATTACAAACGGTACCCCTCCCCTGCATTATACCGGTTACAAACTGGAAAATACTTCGGTAACTTTTTCAGGAGATATTACAACCGTCAATGAACCTGTAAACATCTCCGGGCTTGATGCAGGCTCCTATTACATAACCATTGTTGATGAATACGGCAACAGCAATGTAACTACAGTATTGGTTCCTCAGCCATCCAGGCTAACAGCTACCTCAAGACTACCCGAATCTAACGGTTACAACCTATTGTGCCACGGAGATACAGACGGATATGTTAAGATCCTTCCGGCAGGAGGAACACCCCCCTATACCTACTATTTTGAAGGTGTATCAGTGCCGGGCGATTCCATACCTCAACTGGCCGCTGGTGAATACACAGCAGAAGCCAAGGACATCAACGGCTGCGTGTCTCAGATTACAATAAGGATAACGCAACCAGAGCCTTTAACAATGGATGTAACTGTGGAGGGCCCGGACTGCACCTCTGTAAATTCAGCAAACCTCACACTGAAAGCACAGGGAGGAGTGACTCCCTACACTTATACACTTGACCAAAGCACTCCCGGTCATAACGCCGCTTTTAATGGAGTGGGGCCGGGATCCCATATGCTTGTGATACAGGATGCTTCCGGATGCACCGATACTGATTCTGTTGCCATCCGGGAGATAATAATTCCAGAAATAAGTGTGGGTACGGAGGAAGCCACTGTAAAGCTTGGTGACAGTCTGCAACTGCAGGCCTTCAGCAATATCACGGAACAAACAGTCCTTTGGTCCCCTTCAGAAAATATAGCCTGTCCTTCCTGCCTTATAACCGCTGCTCGTCCTGTCAATGACACAGAATATGAGGTCACCGTAGTGTCTCCTGACGGTTGCGAAACCAAAGCCAGGATAAAAGTGACTGTCGACAAGATCAGGAGTTTTGTAATATCCAATGTTTTCACCCCAAACAATGACGGTGTCAATGATTTTATCACATATTACGCTGGCAACGATGTAAAAAAAGTCCTCAGTTTCAGGGTTTATGACCGCTGGGGCAATCTGATATGGACGTCATCGTCAGACAGCCATGGAGTCTCGGAGATCGACTGGGATGGTAACTTCAAGGGACAAAAGGTGATGACAGGGATCTATACCTGGATATGCGATGTGGAGTACATTGATGCCGTGATCAGGCAGTACAGGGGTAGCCTTACCATTCTTAGATAGCAGCTTTAAAACTCTTCGTCAAAATCAGAGTTTTTCTTACCCTCCTCTGCCGGAGCAACGGTCTCATACTTGGTGCAATCTGTCTCAATAAGGTTTTCTTCCGGTTTCATGAATATTGAGTGTCTGCCATATCCAAGGGTGTTGTCCTTTTCAATCTTCATCAGCAACTTTTCAAAAAACGGCCTGGCCATCACGGCACCCTGGCCGTCAGACAATCTGTTGAAACGTATGAATTCCTGGTCTCCTCCCACCCATGTCGAGATGACAATATCAGGTGTAAATCCCACAAACCAGCCATCCTTGTAATCATTTGTGGTTCCGGTCTTGCCTGCCACTTCGCTTGAAAACTTAGACTGAATGCCGCTGGCTACGTACTTGAGCATGTCCACGATGACATAATTGTAGGCAGGGTTAATGGCCTTCTTTTGCTCCGGAACAGAGGTGTAGATGACCCGCCCGTTCTTATCCTCTATTCTGGTGACGAAAACAGGTCTGGTAACTACCCCTTCATTGGCAAAAGCCGTATAGGCATACGCCATATCCATAACTGATAGCTCCGGTGTTCCCAGGCATATAGACGGAAACTCCGGTATTTTCTTTTTATCAATACCAAGATTGGACACAAGATTGCGGACGCTTTGCACATTGCCTATCTCTTTCATCAGAAAGACGGAAACCGAGTTTTTTGAATCTTTTAATGCCTGACGAAGAGTCAATTCCTGACCGGTAAAAGTATTGTCCGCATTACCCGGGCACCAAGTGGAGACGAGGTTAAAATTGGGATCATTGGCCTGAATACATTGCTGCACATCCCTGACCTTCAGGCAGGGTAACAAGGCATTTTCGATGATGGCTGTAGAATAAATAAATGGCTTGAAGGTAGACCCCACCTGGCGGTTTGAGTTTACGTGGTCATACTGAAAATATTTATGTCCGATACCTCCGAGCCATGCCAGGATATGTCCGGTTTTTGGGTCTACGGCGAGGGACCCTATCTGCATATGTTGCAGGTGGTATTTCAGCGAGTCCATGGGGGTCATTTCGGCTACCTTCTCTCCTATCTCATTGTATGAAAACACTCGCATCCTTGTTTTGGTATTGAATGTGGTATTTACAGTCTTCTGCATCTTGTTCCATTGGGATTTGAGTTCTTTCCAATACGGACTTTCCATCACCTTTTCGCACCTGTCCATATCACCCTGGCTTATGGCCCCGGATTTAACGAGACTCCTGAGATGTCCCTTTTTTTTGTCCTCCTCAAACATGCGGAAAATATCAATGTCAGACAGTGAAATTCCGTCAAGATTGGAAGAAATATCGCCAAAAACCTGCGTCATATATTTGGTCCTGATGAGCTTGTACCTGTCAGATTCCTTCATCATCTGGATCAGCACTGCCTTCCTGGCTTCCGCCTTGTTTTTGTCGGCCTTGTAGGTAATAAAATCCACTCCTTTCCACCTTTCAAAATACCTTGCCTGGAGCTGCGACATATGCTCGTGCATGGACTGTTCGGCATATTTCTGTATCCGGGTGTTTATAGTAGTGTAGATTTTGAGGCCGTCAGTATACGGATTGTACTTTGATCCATCCGGTTTGCGGTATTTTTCGTCCTCAAGCAGGTTTTTGAGCCATTTTGTAAGTTCAGACCTGAAATAGGGTGCAATGCCCTCGTAGTGCACCTCCCGCTTAAAATTATCAAGATTTATTGGCTTCAGCCTCTTGTTGAGGTAATCTTCGTTGGTGAGAGTCCCTGCCCTGAACATTTGCTTCATGACGACAGAGCGACGGTTGTTTGCGTTTTGTGGATTTATTTTGGGATTATACAACCTCGGATTTTTCAGCATGCCTATCAGCACAGCGGCTTCCTCTACAGCCAGGTCTTTCTGGTCTTTGCCAAAGTATGTTTTGGCGGCAGCCCCAATACCGACGGCATCATACAGGAAGTCACTCTTATTAAGGTACATGGCCAGGATCTCTTCCTTGGTATATCTTTTTTCAAATTCAATGGCGATAACCCATTCCTTGAGCTTTTGCCATACCCGCCTGACGAAAGAGGAAGACCTCTGCGTAAAAAAAAGTTTGGCGAGCTGCTGTGTGATGGTACTGGCCCCGCCCTTTTTCCCCATAAAAAATATGGCCCTGGCTGTACCACGTGCATCCACTCCGGTATGGCTGTAAAATCGAACGTCTTCCGTAGCTATCAGTGCATTTATAATCTTAGGATTGATCTGCCTGTAGTCCAGCCATTCGCGGTTGTACTTAAATATTTTGCCAAAGACCTGATTGTCAGAGGAAATAAACTGTGAAGCAATCTCGTATTTTGGATTTTCGAGCTCCTCGGTATCCGGCAGGAGAGCCTTGGAGATATAAAGAAACAAAAGGGCTGTAAATACCACACCAAAAGCAATCAGGTAAAGCACGGACCTGAAGATCCTGCTGCTGAAAATGGAAGAACCCCGGACCGACTGTTTTGTCATATACCTTCAGGAATTGGACACCAGGGACAAAGATATTAAATTTTTTCCGAATAAGAGCCTCTGTACAGGGACCTGTGTTTCCTGCTTATACGGCCTTTCGGCCAAAAGAATTGATTATTGTGACAAATTCGTCAGCACTAAGTGAGGCACCGCCGACCAGGCCACCGTCCACATCAGGCTGGCCGAATAGCTCTGCCGCATTGCTGCCCTTGACGGAGCCGCCGTACAGTATGCTGGTGTTATCTGCCACTCTTTTGCCGTATTTTTTACGGAGCATCTCCCTGATGGCAAGGTGCATCTCCTGAGCCTGTGCCGGTGTGGCAGTCTCCCCGGTGCCGATTGCCCAGATAGGCTCGTAGGCGATGACGATATTTTTCATTTCAGAGGCTGAAAGCATAAAAAGGCTGTCCGTAAGCTGATTCTTAACATGGGCCACATGTCCTCGACTCTTTCTAATATCGAGGGCCTCCCCGCAGCAAAATATGACCTTGAGTCCGGCATCCAGGGCTGCCCTGACCTTGAGGGCCAGAAGGGCATTGTCTTCGTGGTTGTATTCTCTGCGTTCGGAATGGCCGATGACCACATATGGTATCTTCATGCCTGCCAGCATTGCAGGAGAAATTTCACCTGTAAAGGCCCCGGAAGTCTTATGGTGACAGTTTTGGGCTGCCAGTTTGACACCAGAGGAAATTTTGACCTTTTTCATCACAGGAAACAAGTGAGTAAAGGGGACGGCGAGGATCGTAAGCACGTTTTTATTCCTGTCTGCCGAGGATACCCGTTGTGCGAGTGTTATACCTTCGTCAATGGTGGTATTCATTTTCCAGTTGCCGGCGGCGATCAGTTTCCTTGCCATAAAATGATGTTTTGTGTTGTGTGTTCAGGAGTGCAAATGTATGGTAATTTTTCAAAATGCCCCACATTTGCAGATTCTTGAAAATCACGGGACTGCCACAGGATTTTGAATATTTTTTGACCAAATCCCAATAATTAAGCCTAAATTTGCACTTCATTTTTATTTCATGAACATCCGTCACCTCTTTTTCGTCGTTACCGGCCTGCTTTTTGGCGTCTCATGTTCCAATGACTTTGACCTTACGGAAGGCAGCGTGGAACTACCGGTCGTCTATGGCCTGGTGTCTACTACCGATACTGCCACCTATATCAGAGTCGAAAGGGCATTTGTGGATGAAAACACCTCTGCGTACGTACTGGCCAAGGACCCCGAAAAACTGTATTTTCCGGATATAGAAGTGATCATCCGCCAGGATAAAAATGGCATCAAAACGGACTATAAGTTCAAGAGAGTCGACGGCAACCTTGAAGGGTACAAAAGGGCAGAAGGTGCCTTTGCCGATGCTCCAAACTACCTGTATAAAAGCAAAAACTCTTTAAATCCTATACTGCCGGATACCAAATACACCCTTTTAGTCAAACGAGCAGACGGAAGCACCCTCACCGAAGGTACCACGACGTCACTCAACAAATATGTCAATGAGGATATTATAAGCCCGGGAACCTCAGCTCTTCTGTCTTTTGGATACAAAACACAGAATAAGGTAGAGTGGGTCGCAGATCCGGATGCTGCCATCCATGACGTAAACTATATCATCCACTATAAGGAAGATAAAAATGGCGTGATCAGCAACAAATCTGTCACATGGAAACTGGTCAGAAACTATGAAAAAACCGAGTATACATTTAAGGGCCAGACTTTCTACGAGTTTATGAAAGGGGCCATCGAAGCCGACCCTCAGGTCAAAAGGTATTTACAGGGTGCCTCAATTGAGTTAGTTTCAGGAGGTAAGGAGATCAGGGATTATATCAGCATCGGCCAGGCCAACCTCGGCATCACTTCCAGCGGCGAGATACCCCGCTATACCAACCTCTCCAACGGTGGTCTGGGATTGTTTTCATCAAAAGCGTATTTCAGACGGGACAATATCGGTTTTTCCAATATCACCATTGATTCGCTTCGGAACGGTATTTTCACAAAAAGTCTGAATTTTAAGTAATCCACTGACTTATTGTCAGTTTTCCTGTTGTTAACAAGTCGGTTTTGGCAGAAAATTACCCGTCTGTCAGTAAAAAATACCATTGGCACAAGGATTGACAAGTAATAGGTGTTTCAAACATTTCAATTACTTAAAATAAAAAAATATAAAATGGGTAAAATCATAGGCATAGACCTGGGAACCACCAACTCCTGTGTTGCCGTAATGGAAGGAAATGAGCCGGTCGTTATCGCTAATGAGGAAGGCAAGAGGACGACCCCGTCGATTGTTGCTTTTTTGGACAACGGTGAGCGTAAGATTGGAGATCCGGCCAAAAGACAGGCCATCACCAATCCTCAAAGGACTATTTCATCCATCAAGAGATTTATGGGCAACAGGTTCAGCGAGGTCGGACCTGAGTCTTCAAGGGTCGCTTATAAAACTGTCAAGGGAGACAATGACACCGTAAGGGTAGATATCGACGGCAGGTTGTACACGCCGCAGGAGATTTCGGCTATGGTTCTTCAGAAAATGAAGAAAACCGCAGAAGACTTCCTGGGTCAGGGTGTAAGCGAAGCCGTGATTACTGTACCCGCGTACTTTAACGATTCGCAGCGTCAGGCCACCAAGGAAGCCGGTGAAATCGCAGGCCTAAAGGTACTCCGTATCATCAATGAACCTACAGCAGCCGCTCTGGCATATGGTCTCGATAAGAAGCATAAGGACAGCACCATAGCTGTCTTTGACCTTGGAGGAGGTACATTTGATATTTCCATCCTGGAGCTCGGAGACGGAGTTTTTGAAGTGAAGTCAACCAACGGTGACACTCACCTGGGAGGAGATGATTTTGACCAGGTCATTATTGATTGGTTGGCCAATGAATTCAAAACTCAGGAAAATGTAGACCTCCGCAAGGATCCCATGTCCCTCCAGCGTATCAAGGATGCGGCCGAAAAAGCAAAGATTGAACTTTCTACCGCTACAGAAACCGAAATAAACCTTCCGTACATCACTGCGGTAGATGGAGTGCCAAAGCACCTTGTCATAAAATTGTCCAGAGCCAAGTTTGAACAACTGGCCGAAAACCTGATCAAACGTACCCTCAGGCCCTGCGAAGAGGCTATAAAGGATGCAGGAATCAGCAAAAGCAAAATTGACGAAGTGATTCTCGTGGGCGGTTCTACCAGAATACCTGCCATACAGCAGGCTGTGGAGGAATTTTTTGGCAAAAAGCCCAACAGGAGTGTAAACCCTGACGAAGTGGTTGCTCTGGGTGCTGCCGTACAGGGAGGTGTCCTGAGCGGAGACGTTAAGGACGTACTGCTCCTCGACGTGACACCACTATCACTCGGTATCGAGACAATGGGTAATGTTTTTGACATAGTCATAGAATCAAACAGCACCATCCCGACCAAGAAGACCAAGACTTATTCTACCGCTGCAGACAATCAACCCAGTGTAGAAATTCATATCCTGCAGGGAGAAAGGCCCATGGCCAAGGACAACAGGACAGTAGGCAGATTTATCCTGGATGGTATACCACCGGCACCAAGAGGAGTACCACAGATAGAGGTGACCTTCGACATGGATGCCAACGGTATTCTCAAGGTAAGTGCCCTGGACAAAGGTACCGGCAAAGAGCAAAACATCAGGATTGAAGCTTCCACCGGCTTGTCTCAGGAGGAGATCGCCAAAATGAAAGCTGAAGCCGCAGCCAATGCCGATGCCGACAAAAAGCTCAAGGAAAAAGCCGAAAAGCTCAATATGGCCGACTCACTGGTATTTCAGACAGAAAAACAGCTGAAGGAGATAGGAGACAAGATTCCTGCCGATAAAAAAGTGTCTATCGAAAGTGCTCTTACAGAGCTCAAGGAGGCACACAAGCTCCAGGATATCAGTGCAATTGACAAGGCCACCGAGACTCTTAATGCTGCATGGCAAGCCGCATCACAGGACATATACAATGCCCAGCAGAGCCAGAACGGCGGATCTCAGGAATCAGCCACTGGCAGCAGCAACGCTGGTCAGCAGGGAGGTGCCGAAGACGTGACCGATGTCGAGTTTGAAGAAGTGGGCGACAAGAAGTAATCAAGAGAAGTAAGTTCAGATCAATATTAAGTTGGTTAACCCTGTCATGGAACCATGGCAGGGTTTTTTATTTGTGTTTTCCAAATAAATTGCCCTCCACGTCTGCTCTGAGCAGGAAATAAAGTCCCGCCAGACCGGGTAGGATCAGGTTAATCACCCAAATGGAAAATGTAGCGGCGAGTGCCACCACTTCGTTAACTCCTACTGCCGACCATACCAGGATGGCAAGTTCGCCCCTGGCAAAAATACTTAAAAATGCCGGCAGTGGTATACCCGTCTGGATCAGGAAAATTCCCGAAATACAACGGGCTGATTCAATGAATCCGGCCGGCGAACCCAAAAACCTGACGATCATAACATATTGCACAAAATAGACAAGATACCTCATTACTGACAGAGCCATAACCGTATGAAGCAGGTCCGGCTTGTACAGGTCAAGGGCCTTGAGCCGGTCGCTGTATTTCCTTTTAAATTCCGGTCCTGGCAGTTTTTCCAGCCTGTGTGCTACCTGCGGCAGCCGGTAATAGAGGTACACCAGCAAAATAGCCTGGGCCATAACAAGTGTTCCGTAGATTATGGTACCACCCAGACCGGGATCAAAGACAGACCGTAGAAAATATGTGCTGAACAAGAGCCCAATGATGATGTTGCACAGGTTTTGGGAGATGCTCCCCAAAAGAGTGGCCGATACTACCTCAGTCCTGTGGTCCGGATCGGAGGTGACAAGCCTGCCTGCATATTCGCCGATACGAGCAGGAGTCACCAGACCTGCCGTAATACCGGACAGCACAGTTTTTACCGCAGATAAGATACTGAGCCGCAGGTGGGGTGACATCAGCTTTTGCCATTTTACAGCCTCAAGCAGCCAGTTTAAGGGCATCAGGAGGATACACCCGGCCAGCCATGGCATCCTGTTGCCTGTAACGGCATCATGCCAGGATGTGGCAAGTGCCCCTGCACCCTCTTTGTCTGTCAACTGATACCAAAGCAGCCAAACCAGAAGTCCTGCCAACATCAATTTGACAAAGAGGATCAGCTTACCGGCCTTTTTATGTAGCATAAACAAGAAATGGTCGCACAAAAGTAGAAAGCTTTGAGCTTGATAGGGCTTTTAATCTGATGTATTTGATGCCCATCACGAAAAACAACCTGGCATCTTTGATCGTTAGGTAATGATCTCAATGATTACCTTTGCCGTATGATTACAACCAAAGATTTGAAATACACCTATAAGGGAGGCCCTCAGCTGGTATTTCCGGATATATCATGCCGGGCATCCGACATTCTGCTCATTCTCGGAAATTCGGGCGTAGGCAAAACCACGCTGCTACATCTGTTGGGAGGCATTCTGACCACCCATGAGGGCTCGGTCAATATCGAGGGTACCAATATCTGTACACTTGGCGATACCGCACTCGATGCCTTCAGAGGTAAAAACATTGGCATCGTCTTTCAGCAAAATCATTTTATCGACTCACTCACTGTTCTTGAAAATGTCATGATAGCCCAAAAGCTGGCTGGAAACCGCGTATCAGCTCAGGAAGCCTTGGCCATGCTCGAAAAACTCAACATTGGCCATAAATCAAAAAAAAGCATTCGTGATCTTTCGCAGGGCGAAAAACAGAGGGTAGCCATTGCCCGGGCCCTCATCAACAAACCTAAGCTCATCCTGGCTGACGAACCGACCTCAGCATTGGACGATCAAAACTGTCAGGAGGTGCTCCTGCTCCTCGAAGATCAGGCAAAAGCCGCCGGCTCTGCCCTTGTGGTAGTGACCCATGATTCAAGGCTGAAAGAAAAAATTTCCAACAAAGTAATCCTGGTATCATGAATATTTTATATCTGGCCTGGAAAAACGTTATTAAAAATCCGCTCAATCTTCTGATGAGTGTGATACTGTTTGGCTTGGGGGTAGGACTTATATCCTTTCTGCTGCTTTTCAACAGCCAACTGAAGGAAAAATTTGACAAAAACCTGGCCGATATCGATCTCGTGGTAGGAGCCAAAGGCAGCCCTCTGCAGATGATCCTGTGCAGCATGTACCATATTGACAATCCTACAGGCAATATTCCCATAAAAAATGCTGCTCCTCTTCTCAGAGAGCCTCACCCGCTCATAAAGCAGGCGGTTCCGTTATCCCTGGGTGACAGCTACAAGTCGTACCGTATCGTGGGTACCAACCATGAGATACTTGGATTGTACGGGGCAACCGTTGCAGAAGGAGACCTTTGGAAAAATGACTTTGAGGTAACCTTAGGCCATACAGTGGCCCAGGAATCCGGCCTGAAGTTAGGGGACAAATTTGTCAGTTCACATGGATTTGCTGACGATGCGGATCTCGCTCATGATCATGCAGCCTTCGTGGTCAAAGGCATCCTGGCACCTACAGGCAGCGTTATTGACCAGCTGATACTCACCAATACGGCCAGCATATGGCTTGTCCACGAACACCACGGCGAGGAAAATGAAGGGGCTGCTACCCACGAAGAAGACCACCATCACCACGATCACGGTGAGGACCATATTCATGACAACAGCAATGCCGACCTTCTGGCCCACCCGGAACAGGAGATCACCTCAGTCCTGATCAGGTACAGGAATAAAACAAACTTTCAGGCACTAAACTTCGGACGCAATATCAACGAAAACACAGAAATGCAAGCCGCCTCGCCGGCCATAGAGATCAACAGGCTGTACAGTATGATCGGACTGGGCACAGATGCCATCAGAAACCTGGCCATTCTAATAGCCATTGTTTCTGCACTGAGTATTTTCATATCCCTCTATAAGGGCCTCCGGGAACGAAGGTATGAACTGGCACTTATGAGGGTCATGGGAGCACACAGGTCAGGTCTATTTGCACTGGTCATTCTCGAGGGACTAATACTGGCAGGTATAGGATTTGCAGTGGGTTCGCTGGTCAGCCACCTGGGTATGAACTGGGCCGCCGGATTTCTCAAACAGGATTTCAGGTACAGTTTTACAGGCTGGAAATGGCTTCATGAAGAGTGGTACATCCTGGGAGCATCCCTGGTCCTTGGCCTGATCGCATCACTTCTGCCCGCCATACAGGCAGCCCGAACCGACATTAACAAAACTTTATCAGAAAAGTGATTACATAGGTGCCCGATCAGACGTTATGTATTTTAAAGCGAAAACCCAAGCGACCATGACCCAAATTTTTTGCAGGATCATAGCTGTTGTGTTATTGTTTTGCCTGTCAAATGATACAACCTATGGCCAGATGCAGGGCCGGGATGTGTGGTTTACCCTGGGTATGGTTACCTTCGAAACCAAGTTTGACCCGGAATTTATGGTAGAGACCAAAATACCCAGGACTTCTTCTGCTGTTGAAAAACTGGACGGCACGGTCATCGAAGTGGAAGGATACATGATTCCGCTCACCGGACAAGTGACCCAAAACCATTTTATGCTCAGCAAGTTTCCCCAAAGCACATGTTTTTTCTGTGGTAAGGCAGGACCGGAGACGGCCATGCAGGTCTTCCTGGCTAACAACAGGAAAGTAAAAATTTCCGAAAGAAAGGTAAAAGTAAAGGGCATCCTATCTGTCAATCCCACAGATGCTTCCAGCTTGTTATATACCCTTGAAAATGCGGAGATGGTTGAATCACAAACCAACAAATGAAAAGATAATGGTTAGAAAAGCTTTATTAATATTGTCGGTAACGACTTGTCTGATAGGCCAGCTTGTATCCCAGACCTCTGATAATGTATGGAAGACACTGGGCAAGATAAGTTACAAAAAGGAATACGATGAAGTCATGGGCTTTAAGATCGACAAGCCTGTTTTTGGCGACCAGATAAAGGCCCTCGACGGCAAGGAGATAACGATCAAGGGCTACATAATACCAGTCGAAGGATACAAATCACACAAGGAATTTATCTTTTCTGCCTATCCGTACAGCATGTGTTTTTTCTGCGGTGGTGCAGGGCCGGAAACTGTCATGGAGGTGGAGGCCACCGATGGTGTGAAATATTCTGCCGACGCCATCATACTAAAAGGTATCTTAAAGCTAAATGACAAGGACATAAACCGGCTTATGTACAAGATAGTCAATGCAAAACTGATAAAAAACTGACGCATGGACTTTAACAAACCTGTTCCTGTAAAGGACATTGCCTCAAGATTTGGCCTTGAAGTGATCGGCGATAGCAGCCTCACGGCCACCGGACTCAACGAGATACACAAGGTAAGGCCGGGAGACATCACTTTTGTGGATGTAGAGAAGTATTATCAGAAATCACTATCATCAGCCGCGACCATCATCCTGATAAACAAAGCTGTGGACTGTCCTGCAGGTAAAGTATTACTGGTGTCGGCTGATCCGTTTGAGGTGTACAACCAATTGGTGTGGGAACAAAGGCCCATGAGATACCTCACTTCTGACAGGGGCGACAATCTGGTCATCGGACCGGGTACACACATTGACCACGGTGTCACCATCGGCCATGATGTCATTGTCGGCCGGGACTGCTATATCCAGCCGGGAGTGTATATCGGAGATCATACGGTGATAGGCAATCAGGTAAATATTCAGGCCGGAGCATTGATCGGAACAGATGCATTTTATTTCAAAAAGATTAATGGCAGCTACCACAAATGGAGATCAGGGGGCAAGGTAATCATAAATGACCACGTTGAAATCGGAGCAGGCTGTACCATAAACCGGGGTGTTTCCGGTGAAACCATCATAGGTGAGGGGTCAAAACTTGATTGCCAGGTTCATATTGCCCACGGCGTCGTGCTCGGCAAAAACTGCCTGATAGCAGCCCAGACCGGAATTGCCGGCAAAACCATCATAGGTGACAACGCTGTCATCTACGGACAGGTGGGTATAGCCCAAAACCTGATGATTGGAGACAACGTACTCATCTCTGCCAAAAGCGGCGTATCCAAAGATCTCGAAGGGGGCAAACATTATTTTGGTTATCCGGCTGATGAAGCCAGGGAAAAATACAGGGAGTTGGCTACCCTCCGCAGCCTGGCATCAGAGCGAAAAAACGGCCATTGACCAGCCCGTCTTAGGGTTTCCATTTTATGTTGCATCCGGCACCCGGATATTGTTTTGACAGAGGAGCTTCACCACGTAGCAGAAGTTCCAATGCCAGCCTGAGGTCCGTGCCTGTAAGCGGAATATCATTTCCGGGCCGGGAACCGTCAATCCTTCCCCTGTAATACAGTTTGTCTTCGCTGTCAAAAACATAAATGTCTGGAGTACAGGCGGCATCATAGGCTCTGGCAATGTCCTGCGATTCGTCATACAGATAGGGGAAAGGGTACCTGAGCACCTTTGCTACTATTTTCATTTTGTCGGGTGCATCATCGGGATAGCCCTGCACATCATTACTGCTGATGGCCACAAAACCTATCCCCCTTTTTGCATATTCCTGGCCAATGCTCACCAGGACAGGGTTTACATGGATGACATAAGGGCAGTGGTTGCAGAGAAACATCACCACGGTGCCGTGGGTACCTCTGGTTTCAGCATAGGTCATTACATTGCCCGAAACAGTGTCCGGTAGACTGAAGTCTGGTGCTTTGGTGCCCAGAGCTATCATTCTTGATTCAGTGAGTGCCATTGTCAGATTGCATATTTATGCAAAATTATGACTTTAATTCCGTTCAAGTCTGTTTTTACTCACGTATAAAACAAAAGCCCCTGGTTTATCTGACCAGAGGCTTTTATGGTTTTTTTATGCAGGCTGATTACTGCTGAGGAGCTTCTGCGGGAGCTGCCTTGGCAGAAAACTGAAGTTCCAGTGCTATTTCGTCATTGATAAACTTGTCGCCGAGGTCTTTAAAGATATTTTTTGAACCGTAGTTAACGCCCCACTTTGTTCTGTCAATGTTGAATTTTGAAGCGGTTACAGTAACGGTTGAGTCTGATATGGTAACATTGGCCGGGAAGGCAATTTCATTTGTCTTATCCCTGAGGGTTAGATTACCTTTTATGTTAGCGTTTGCACCGGCTACCGTAGAAGCCTCTACACCTGTGATTTCAAACTTACCGGTAGGGAATTTTGTAACATTAAAAAAGTCATCAGCTCCTTTTTCTGCAGTGCCTTTGAGGTGAGCCTCGAGGTTGGCCTTATCATCACCTTCCAGGTCTGTGACGGTGATGGAATTCATATCCAGTGTAAAGCTGCCTGAAGTCACTGCACCATTACTTACAAAAAGTTCTCCACCAGTGATTCCGATAGTACCTTTGTGTGTTCCGGTTGGCTTGGAGCCTTCCCACATTACCTTGGTCATTTCAGGGCTTGCGACGTACTTTGCACCTTCAGCACTTGCTACTGTTCCGGCGTTGTTTTCAGCTTGCTTTTCCTTACAGGAAATTACAAAAACTGACATTGCGATTAAAAAAAGAAATCTGAATTTAACAGTCATTTTGTTTTGAATTAAAATTAGTTAAGAAATAAAAAATCAAATAAAGCCTCATAACGCCCCAAATCAGTGTTATGTTTTACGACATTCTTTAATATTTCACAATTATTTGTTAATGTGTCTCTTTGGAAATAAATTCACTAACCTCAGGAAAACTTGCCAGGGCAATTACATTTTCCGGTAAGCTAAGGTTT
The DNA here is from genome assembly GCA_019136675.1 of Bacteroidota bacterium. Classification (GTDB taxonomy): domain Bacteria; phylum Bacteroidota; class Bacteroidia; order Chitinophagales; family Saprospiraceae; genus OLB9. Next base: position 7,331 of record JAGVTV010000051.1, on the reverse strand, counting down.
TGCAAAGACACCTGATAGCCGGTGATGATGATCCTGGTGCCTTCTGCATTTTTTGCCAGTTCTGTTATATAGGGCTGCAGGGGTTTTTCGGTAAAGCTGTCATTAAACAGGGTACATATATAGGTTGGCTTAAAAATGAGGTTGCCTTCGAGGACATCGATCAGTGACAAACCTGATCCCAGATTGATGACGCGGGCACCCTTTTTGACAAACAGATAATTAAGAAATAGCAAGCTTAATTCATGAGTCTCGTTTTCGGGCAGGAACAAAAGGCACCTAAACCCATGGTCTGTGTCACCTTTGCTAAGGTGGTCTATTTCCACCATGATCTTTCGTTTGATGATGCCCAGTAAAAAATTTTCGTGGACACCTTTAACGGAGCCTGAAAGCCACATCATACTCAGCTTGTCAAGCAGCGGGTATAAAACGTTATTAACTGTCACTTCAAAACCAAAGGTATTGATCTGATGATCGAGGAGTATATTGAGTTTTGATTCGTCGAGCTCTATCACAGACAACATCATGGCATCCAGGTGTTCGACCAGGGAGTCCTCCACATTGGTAAACTCCACAACCTTGCTTCTGATATCTTCCACGCTCATACAGGCGATTCTGGATATCTTGATTCCATGACGGTTTAAAATACTGATGTTCAGTATTTTTTGGAGATCTTCATCCTTATAGTATCGGATATTGGACTCTGTGCGGTCAGGTTTTATGATACCATACCTTTTTTCCCATATTCGTAGCGTATGAGCCTTGATTCCGGACAGGTTTTCAAGATCTTTTATGGAATAGGCTACCGTCATGCGGGAAAACTATGCTAATTTTTATGATTCAGATTCGGAACAAACAAGATGGAGGATAAAAGGTTTAAAAAAATGTTTGAGATCCATTTGAGATAAATGATTAACTTTGAGCTACTAATATTATGTCAACAAGGGTAGTATGCACAGAATTATCATAGCAGGTTTACTCGTGTTTTTTATATCAGACTCTTTCTGCCAAAGTATGTGGTTTGGTGTTAAAGCAGGACCAGGTGTGAATTTTCAGAGCTGGAGCGACGGCAGTTTTTCCAATTCGTCCAATACAAGCCCTCTTTTCTCCCTGAACGGTGACCTGTTTGTAGAGTCCTATGATGAGGAAAAAAAAGGATCGCTGTACGCACAGTTGGGATTTCATACCCGGGGTAGTTCGTTCAGGTTTTTAAGTTTCAACAATACCTTTACGGATGTTCAGGGTTTTAAATACCATAACCTCGTCCTTGAATTGGGAGCCAGAAAGCCCTTTGACCTGGATAAGGAATTTGACCCCTATTTTATACTTGGCATTAGGGGAGAATACACCGTTGGGACTAACCTGGACAATTACCTCTCCTTTGGCAGCCTTTTTTATCCGGTCAACGATTTTGTCAGGGAGTTTAATTACGGGGTTACATTGGGGGGAGGCTTTGAGACCTACCTATCCGAGCTGACCAATGTATTTGTGGAAATGTCTTTACAGCCCGACCTTTCATTTCAGTATATGCAACCGCCTCTGTTTAATATTACTGAGCCATGGACCCAGCAGACCATAAACCTTCCGCTCAGACAATCCCGAAACCTGTCCATTGAGCTTAAGGCCGGTGTGCGGTTCCTTCGCAAAGTGGAATACATCGATTAACCTTTTTAATCTTAAATATATGAAACAAATCCTGTTCTTTCTTGCCATGGCCCTGACCCAGGCAGCCTACGGCCAGATCACTGTCACAAAAAGCACTTTTCCGGCTATAGGTGATACCTTGTTTACAGCCTTCCGGTCAAATCCTGAAGACACACTGCTCATGGGCAATGTCGGAGGTCCTCAGGTATGGGATTTTTCCACCTTGTCCGGAGGAAACCAGCAGCGTCAGATCTTTGTCTCCCCGTCTGCAGGCAACGATGCTGCCCAGTTTCCGGAATCAAACCTTTTGTCCGTAATAGAAGATCAGGAGCAATATCTCAAGTCATCAGATACTAAAATTGAAGGGCTTGGACTGGGAGGTGAAAATCCATTTTTCCAGGGACCCTTTGTAGTCAAATATACAAAAAGGCCAGTCTTGCGAAGGGCACCTCTTGCTTTCATCCAGACCACAAGTTCAGATTCCGAATTCAAACTTGACATTTCGTCATCCATTATTCCTGACACGATACTTGCCGGCTTGCCGATAAAGCCAGACAGCATCAGGATCCAGTTTATATCTTCAGACAGGGGGCTGATGGACGCATACGGCACACTGAAACTCGGAGGCAAGGAATTTGCTGTGCTGAGAGAAAAAGTAGAAAGCATCTCGGAAACCAAACTGCTGGTCAAAGTGCTGGGACTCTGGATTGATCCTGCCGCCTTTTTGGGAGGCGAGATACCGGGCGGCTTCGGAGCTTTCCTCGGAAAAGACACTTCATACGTATACAATTTTTACAGCAACACACGCAAAGAAGTCATCGTGTCTTCTACTTACTCCGTCAAAAATGAATTTCAGGGAGTTGAATTTGTTGACCTTAATCCGTATGTTTCGGCAACAGCGGCCACAGCATGGCCCTCGGTCAGCATCTACCCAAACCCTGTTGCTGATAAACTCACCGTCTCGGCACGAGATATGCTGAAAGGAATGTACTTTACCACCGTCACAGATGCCCGCGGAAGTTCCGTGCTGTTTGACGCGTCACAATGGAGTGGGGAGGACACCAAAGAATTTGACACTTCACGGCTCCTGCCCGGCATTTACATACTGCAGGTGCGGGACAAAAGCAACAGATCTGTATTATCGGCCCGGTTTGTCAAGTAGTATGACCATCAGGGACAGGTTTGATCTGGCCGGGAAGGTGGCCATAGTCACAGGAGCCAGCAGGGGCATTGGCGAATCCATAGCTCAGGGGCTCGCAGAGTTTGGGGCCAGAGTCGTTATTACCAGCCGCAAGCAGGAAGGAGTGGACGAAACATCACAACGGCTCCATAAGATGGGTTTTGAAATCATACCTGTGGCATGCCATTCAGGAGATGAAGCCCAGTTGCATGAACTGGTAAAAAAGACTGTCTCTCATTTTGGCCGGATCGATATTCTGGTCAACAATGCCGCTATCAATCCCGCTTACGGTCCTCTTGAAGAAATGACCGGAGAACTGTTTGACAAGATGATGAACGTCAATGTAAAGTCAGCCTTTACCCTATCCAATCTTTGCCTGCCTCATATGAGGTCACAGGGCAAGGGTTCGGTGATTCACATAAGTTCGGTAGAGGGGTTTAAGCCCAGCCCCGGACTGGGCATTTACAGTATAAATAAAGCCGCTCTCATCATGCTGTCAAAATCCCAGGCTAAGGAATGGGGAGCCTACCATGTAAGATCAAATGTCATTTGTCCGGGTCTGGTACAGACAAAATTCAGCTCTGCACTCTGGGCCAATAAGGAAATCCTCGACCACTGGAATGACAAGATACCCCTGCAACGTATGGCCCAGCCTGAAGAAATGGCTGGATTAGCCGTATTTCTGGCCTCTGATGCTTCCTCTTATTGTACCGGTATGGAGTTTACGGCAGACGGAGGTTACATGATCTCCTAAATCATCTTCCAGGACATGTTTCAGCGTTTTTTTATTTTTCTTTTTTTAATAAAAGTTTTGGCTGCAGCCAATGGTCAGACCCGACAACCTGAGTTCCTGTCTGATCATAACAAGAAATGGGTGGATTCTGTATTTTCGACCCTGACCCTTGACGAAAAGATAGGCCAACTGCTGATGCCAAGGGGCAACTATTCAGGTAAGCCGCATCCTGTCGACTCTCTCAGGAAATGGGTCAATGAGTACAAGATAGGAGGCATTGTGTTTTTTGCATCAGGCCCTGCCACCCAGGCAAAAATTACCAATGAATTGCAATCCCTTTCAAGAGTGCCCCTGCTGATCGGCCAGGATTTTGAATGGGGCGTCGGTATGAGGCTGGACAGTGCGGACAGGTTTCCGTATGCTGTTACACTGGGAGCCATGCAGGGACAAAACGACCTCATCGAGGCTATGGGCCGGGTCGTAGCCAGGCAATGCAAAAACATGGGTGTACACATCAACTATGCCCCGGTAGTGGACATAAATAACAACCCTAACAACCCCGTGATCAATTTCAGGTCTTTTGGCTCAGATAAGGACAAGGTCACAGCTGCAGGACTTGCCTATATGAAAGGAATGCAGAGCCAGAGGATCCTCTGTACTGCCAAGCATTTTCCGGGCCACGGTGATACAGACACAGATTCCCATTACGACCTGCCCCTGATCAGCCACAACAGGGAGAGGCTATTGAACACCGAGCTCCATCCGTTCAGAGCATTGATCTCTGAGGGCCTTTCAGGAGTAATGACGGCACACCTCAATATCCCTGCCCTGGAACCTTCACCGGGTCTGGCATCCACCTTTTCGCAAAGCATCATCTTCAAACTGCTGCGGGAGGAGATGGGTTTCCGTGGCCTAACCTTTACCGATGCCATGGAAATGCAGGGTGCTGTAAAAAATTTTCCAAAGGGCGAGGCCATGGTCAGGGCACTGCTGGCAGGCAATGACCTGCTTGAAACCTTTATGGATGTGGGACTTGCCGTGAGTGCCATCAGAGAGGCTGTAAAAAAAGGCAGGATTCCCATGCAGGCCCTTGATTTTAAAGTTAAAAAAATACTTATGGCCAAGTCTTATGTTGGCCTTGACAATTACACTCCCATAAATATCGTTACCCTCAGCGATAGCCTGAACACCATTGAGGCCGATGTTCTTAACCATAAGATGGCCGGGCTGAGTTTTACCTGCCTAAAAAATGAGGGTGGCCTTCTTCCTGTCAGGGACCTCACTCAGCGGATCGCTCTGCTGTCCGTAGATGCAGAGTCTGACGCGGACGAATTTTATCGCATCGTGTCTAACTATGTGCCTGTCACTCAGTTGAAAATCGATAAAACAACACATGATACCCTTGTGGACAAGGTATTGGCTCAGGCCGAAAACTACGACCTTATTTTGTGCACATTCCATTTATCTGATATCCGGGCCAGTAAAAATTATGGCTTGAGGGATGCCAACAAAAAGGTAATGTCTCGCCTTGCGGCAAATCCCAAAGCAGTGATTACGATCCTGGGCAATCCTTTTATTCTGGGTAAAGTGCCAGAGTTGTCAGCCTGCAAGACACTGCTGATGGGTTATCAGCAAACCAGGTACACCGAATCAACCGCCGCCCAGGTCATCTTCGGGGCAATGAGTCCGGCTGGCAGGCTTCCGGTTGCTGTCAATGAAAATTTTCCCTTTAATATGGGTAATACCTGGCAGCCCCTTGGCCGGTTAAGTTACGGTGTGCCGGAACTTGTTAACATATCAAGAACCACGCTGGCCGGAGGTATTGATTCCCTCATGCGACTCGGAATCAACAAAAAAGCTTTTCCTGGCGGTGAGATACTGGTAGCCAAAGACGGAATGGTCATATTTTCCAAAGCTTATGGCTACCATACGTACCGGGATGCCGAAAATGCAAAACAAACCGAAATAGACTGGAGTACTGCAACACACAGGTATATTGACGATGCCATGGACAATCCGCTTGTGAATGCCAATGTGCCGCAAAAAACCACCAAAAAAGTCAGCATTCCTTTTGGTAAGAACCTGCAGGGAGACATTTATGACCTGGCCTCTGTCACAAAAATCAGCACCTCCGCACTGGCTGTCATGCGGCTGATGTCAGATAAAAAATTTTCGCTTGACGAAAAATTAGGCACCTATTACCCCACTTTTACCCACACCAATAAAGACAGCCTCCGGATGAGGGACCTGCTGACACACAGGGCTGGATTGAAGGAATGGATACCTTTTTGGAAAAATTGTGTTGACACTGTGGCCACAATGAAAAAAGCACTTGAACTCCACCCGGAACTGGAATCCGAATATCTGGTTACAATAAAAAAGCCATTTTTCCTGTGTCGTTTATTTGGCAAAAAAGCCAAAAAAACCATTAACTATTCGGAGACAGTGACAGCAAAACCTGCTCTTTGGGAGAAATTACTTGCCAAGGGCCAAAGGGTCTGGAAGGAAGGAATATTTTCAGAAAGGCAGACAGAAGAATTTTCTGTCAAAATACACGATAGTCTTTTCCTCCATAAAAATTACAGAAAGGAAATTATACGCCAGATCGCTTTATCTCCGGTTTATCCGGGTCAGGGATATCTGTATAGCGACCTTCACTATTACCTTTATCCTGAAATAACGGAACGTCTCACCGGACTATCATTTGAAAGTTACCTTCAGCAAACGTACTCAGGGCTCGGGGCATTTTCACTTCGATTTCGCCCGGATGGTAAGTTTCCCGGCGAACGTATAGTACCCACGGAATATGACAGCCTTTTCAGGAAGGTACTTATACATGGATTTGTACATGATGAAGGTGCAGCCATGATGGACGGCATTTCCGGGCACGCAGGGCTTTTTGGCAGTGCCGGAGACCTTGCCAAGCTCATGCAGATGTACCTCCAGAACGGATATTACGGGGGTAAGAGATTTATTGATTCGTCGGTTGTGGCCATGTGTACTGCCTATCAGTTTGCCGATCAAAAAAACCGGAGGGGCATTGGGTTTGATAAAAAAGATTTTAATCCAGATATAAAAAATGCTCCTGCACTAAGCTCACCATTGTCATTTGGCCATTCCGGATATACAGGAACCTATGCCTGGGTGGACCCCAAATACAATCTTGTATATATATTTTTGTCTAACAGGGTCTACCCCACCCGAAACAACACAATGCTTGGTACACTCAACCTCAGACCTGCGATAGGTGACCATATCATCAACTGCATCATGGCAGGAGCTAAACCGGTACAACCAAACCAAAAATAATCTCATCATGGCACTTATCAAGGCAGTAAATGGTATCCTCCCAGAGTTCGGAAACGACTGTTACCTCGCAGAAAATGCCACCATCACAGGTGATGTGGTCATGGGTGACCAATGCAGCGTCTGGTTTAACGCTGTCATCAGAGGAGATGTGCATTACATCCGGATGGGCAACAGAGTCAATGTGCAGGACGGTGCCGTTATCCACTGCACCTACCAGAAACACCCAACCCATATCGGTAACAATGTCTCCATCGGACACAACGCCATCGTGCATGGCTGTACCCTCAGGGATAATGTTCTTATTGGCATGGGTGCAATCGTAATGGACAACTGCATTGTGGAATCCAATACTATCATAGCTGCCGGTGCTGTGGTGACGCAAAATACCCACGTCGAGGCAGGATGTATCTACGCCGGCGTACCCGCCAGAAAAGTCAAGGATATCAGTGCCGAACAGGTCTCAGGCGA
>JAGVTV010000256.1 GCA_019136675.1 Bacteroidota bacterium | reverse complement strand
TTACCGCAATACCCTCTCATCAGGTGTGATACCGCAGATATCAGCCATTATGGGCCCTTGTGCAGGTGGTGCGGTGTACTCACCGGCCATTACGGATTTTGTGGTCATGGTGGAGCAGACCTCCTATATGTTTGTCACGGGCCCCAATGTAGTCAAAACCGTAACCAATGAGGAGGTCTCCTTTGAAGACCTGGGAGGTGCCAGTACCCATTCCACGAAAAGTGGTGTGACCCACCTGACGGCGTCCAATGACCTCGAATGCATCAGTAAGCTAAGGGCCCTTCTGACCTACATACCCCAGAATTGCCGTGAAAAGGCACCAAATATTCCCTACTCGCCGGCTGAAGAATACAGGGATGTATTAAACACCATAGTCCCTGAAAACTCCATGCACCCGTATGATATGAAAGAGGTCATAAACGGCATCATTGATGAAGGGTCATTTCTGGAGATCCATGAGTCCTATGCCGAAAACATCGTGGTGGGCTTTGCCAGACTGGCCGGCAGAAGTGTCGGAATCGTCGCAAACCAACCCTATGCTCTTGCCGGGGTTCTGGATGTAGAAAGCAGTAAAAAAGGTGCAAGGTTTGTCAGGTTTTGTGACTGTTTTAATATACCGCTGCTTGTACTGGTGGATGTACCGGGCTTCCTGCCTGGGACAGACCAGGAATGGAACGGAATCATCACCAATGGGGCCAAACTGTTATATGCCTTCAGCGATGCCACCGTGCCCCGCGTGACTGTCATTACCCGCAAGGCTTATGGCGGAGCCTATGATGTAATGAACTCCAAGCACATCGGTGCAGATATGAACTATGCATGGCCAACAGCAGAAATAGCCGTGATGGGTGCAAAGGGAGCCAGTGAGATCATCTTTAAAAATGAGATATCAACCGCTGATGACCCTGCGGCTAAGCTCCTGGAAAAAGAAAAGGAATATCAGGAAAAATTTGCCAACCCATACCGTGCGGCTGCCAGGGGCTTTGTCGATGAGGTCATTGAACCCCGTGAAACACGCCGTAAACTCATCAAGGCTTTTGCCATGCTGGAAAATAAATCTGTCCACCGACCATTCAGAAAGCACGGCAATATCCCCATGTAAGTACCTTCAGCACAAAAATTTACAGAGTCCAGATATGCCACAAAACAAGATACAGATCTACGTAACCGGAGGCACCTTTGATAAGGAATATAACTATATCACCGGCGAACTTTACTTCAAGGACACCCATCTGCACCAGATGTTTGAGCGTGGCCGGAGTACACTCAATGTTGATATAAAAACCCTTATGATGCTGGACAGTCTGCAGATGACAGATGCCGACAGGGAGATCATCATCTATTCGTGCAAAAAAAGTGACTTTGAGAGGGTCGTGATTACCCACGGGACAGACACCATGGTTAAAACCGCCGAAGCCATAGCAAAACACGGGATCAAAAAAACCATTGTCCTTACCGGTGCCATGATACCCTACGCATTTGGCACTTCCTCTGACGGATTTTTTAACCTGGGAGCAGCCCTGGCTTTTGTCCAGACCCTGCCTCACGGAGTATATGTAGCTATGAACGGAAGGTGTTTCCCCTGGGATAATGTCAAAAAAAATACAGCTACGGGATATTTTGAGGAATTGAATCCATAAACCATTTGGTGAGCTAAGGGGTTAGTTAGGATTGTAATATCCTTTCATGCATCTTCTCTACCAATATCTTAAAAATTACAAGGGTCTAGTCTTTCTTGCTCTGATTCTTGCTGCCATAAACCAGGTATTTTCCCTGCTTGACCCGTACATATTCGGAAAGATCATAGACCGGTACGCCTACAAGGCTGATACCTTTACCCGGCAGGCATATCTGACAGGCACCGGGATGCTCATCCTGGCCGCCATTGGGGTAGCCATGGTGAGCCGTATAGCCAAGGCATTTCAGGATTATGTTACCAATCTCATCACCCAAAAGTTTGGAGCCAGGATCTATACCGATGGTCTTCGTCACTCGTTGCTTATGCCGTTCCAGCAATTTGAGGACCAGAGAAGCGGAGAAACACTCAACATCTTGCAGAAAGTAAGGACTGACACGGAAAAATTTATATCCAACTGTATCAATGTACTGTTTTTTTCGCTTGTAGGTATTGTCTTTGTGATGTTTTATGCCTTCTCCCTGGAGCCTGGTCTTGTGGTAATATATTTTGTGGCGTCCTTTCTTCTTTTTTGGTTGACCAATATTCTCAGCAAGCGGGTCAAGGAGATCCAGAAAAACATCGTCCGTGAGACCAACATTCTTGCAGGTGCCACCACGGAGAGTTTACGCAACATCGAGCTTGTAAAAAGCCTGGGCCTGACAAACCAGGAGATAGACCGCCTCAACGGCACTACCATGAAAATCCTCCAGCTGGAGCTGAAAAAAGTGAGAAATATCAGATCCATCTCGTTTATCCAGGGCACATTCGTCAATTTCCTGAGGCAGTTGATCATGTTTTTCCTGCTTTTCCTGATCTTTAAAGATCACCTCACAGTAGGCCAGCTGATGACCCTTCAGTTTTACAGCTTTTTTATATTCGGACCATTACAGGAAATGGGCAACGTCATCCTCTCCTACCGCGAAGCCGAAGCCTCACTCAATAATTTCAAAAACATTATCAGTACGCCCATAGAAGAAAAACCTGAAAAACCGGTCAGGATTCATAATCTGGAAAGTTTTGCTTTCCGCAATGTGTCCTTCCGGCACAAATCGGGAGCCCACAATGCCCTTGAGGACATAAGCTTTGAGGTGCACAAGGGGCAAACGATCGCCTTTGTGGGTCCGTCCGGATCCGGAAAGACCACCCTGGTAAAATTACTGGTGGGCCTCTACAGGCCCGAACACGGCCAAATCCTCTACAACAGCACCGACAGCAATGACATAGACCTGGAAGAGCTGAGGCACCAGATAGGGTTCGTGACACAGGATACACAATTGTTTTCAGGCACCATCCGCGAAAACCTCCTTTTTGTCAATCCGCATGCAACGGATGACATGCTGTACGACGTACTCAATAAAGCAGCGTGCCAGAGTCTTCTTGCCAGGAGTGACAAAGGCGTGGACACGGTCATAGGTGAGGGAGGTATCAAGATCTCCGGAGGAGAAAAACAAAGACTTTCGGTAGCCAGGGCCCTGCTTAGAAACCCAAGGCTGATCGTGTTTGACGAAGCCACTTCGGCACTTGACTCCATCACTGAGCAGGAGATCACTGAGACAATACGCCACATATCAGATACAAGAGAGCATATGATGGTGCTGATCGCTCACAGGCTGTCCACTATCATGCATGCAGACAGGATCTATGTACTGGAAAAAGGAAAAGTCATAGAGACAGGGACACACCAGAGTCTGGCGGACGAAAAAGGTCTGTATTACGCCATGTGGAGGCAGCAGATCGGTGAGAGATAGTCCAAAAATAGGTAAAGGCACCCACCCGGGTACCTTTACCTATTTTCTACCAAAAAACCATTAAAGCTAAAAACACAATTCAAAAGGCTGTGAGAGAAGGATTCGAACCTCCACGGGGAGATTAGCCATGACACAAAGTTTAGTGGTCTACCCTGGTCGGCCTCACCAATATCAGTAGGTCGGCTCTATGTCACGTTTGTTTCTTTTTCCCCACCCCCGAGACAGGAGGGTATGTCTGCCAATTTCAACACCTCACAATAAAAAATCAGAAGCCATGCTCTGAAAAAAAGCTGTAGGAGAAGGATTCGAACCTCCACGGAGTACTTAGCCGGAAGTGGCATTCGGACCGGATAATCCAATCCAAATGTTAGTTTCGGTTTGTCGTATGGTCTCCACCCCCGGGACAGGAGGGTATGTCTGCCAATTTCAACACCCCACAGTATAACGATTTCAAATATTTTGTCACATTTGACAATACAAATATATAGCCATATATTATTATCATGCAATTTTATATAGCTTTTTTATGTAAATAAATATACTGTATAGCTTTTAAATGTTTTTACTATATTTAATATATTTTTATTCACTAATTAGCACCCGGTGTCGAATATTATTCAATGTGATGCCTCAGCACATTACCGTACCAAGAAAATCTTAGGTTTAACCTCAATATTTACATCATACTTACCAGCCTGCGTCTGATACTGCCGGCAATCTTTTTATGGCCTGTAAAGTAAATGATCAGCACAAGCAATAATGTGATACCTCCGGTAATGAGAAATCCGTAAAACGGGGAGCCAAGTACATCACCCAACCACAACGACAACGCTATGGCAAGAAAAAGGAACACCAGAGCCGCCAGCCCCAACAGGATAAGCACATACACCAGCGATGCCAGTACGCCGGCCGTCTTGTCAGCTATGAGGGTAGACAGATCATGTACTTGTTTGCGTGTATAACCTACGGCCTCATCCACAAGGCCGTCAACCTGCTCAAGGACGATAAACCTGAGCGACGAATACAGAGAAGTACTGAAACTGTCAGAAGCCTCTACTCCGTTACGCTCATTGATACGCCGCTCCAGCTCGTCTACGATCCGGAGGAGGATCACCTTGAGTATATTTGCCCATTTGTTAAATTCCATGACCGTAAGACGCTAATTATACTCTTACGACCGCAATTATTGTGCCATCGGACCTGCAATGGACTGTGCACTCAATTGCTATGTGGTATCAGGGTCTTACTATGGCTATTTTAACTGTGCTGAGCCCGTACCGGGCCAGATAAAGACCAGAAGGCAAGTTGTCAAGCTGAAGCCGGGACAGCCCCGTTACAACAGTGTGTCTGGCCAACGGCCTGCCGCTGAGATCGTAAATGACCAATTCTGTATCGGTTCCGCTCCGGTTATCAATAAACACATTGCCATCCGTGGGATTTGGGTATATGGACAGAGACACTTCACCCTGTTCGCCGGCGGCTGAAGTACCGTCATTGTTGGCATTAAATGTATGGTCACCGATGGCAAAATCACCTGTGCCATTGGGATGCCGGGCAGAAGATTTATTGGTTGTCTGCTGCCCGTAAACCACCTGGTCCAGTACCACAAGTCCGGGATCCAGCAAAATGATTTGTTCGCCGGCGGCTGATAGTCTGAAGTTGGCATGCAGGGGGCCCTGTGTACCACTGTCCTCGTCTGCCCACACGATGAGGTAGCCGTTGGCTTTGATGACCACACCCGGCCCAAAGGTAAATTTACTAAGGTTGGTCTCGGAGTCAGTCAGGTTATACCCCTCGAGGCTGATGTCCTGATTGGTGAGATTATGGAGTTCGATCCAGTCTTCGGTCTCGTCAAATTCGTCTTTGATAATTCCGGTATTGGATGCCATAAACTCATTTATTACAACGGTCTTTGCTGTGGAGGTTTTTGGCTTAACACTGTAATAAAAAAGTTCATGTTCCGCTCCTGCGGGGTAATAAGTCCTGCTTTTGGTGGTATTATTGCCTACGGCTTCAATATAAAACCTGGCGAATGTGCCGGCCGACTTAGAGGGCATCAGGAAAGACCACGTGCCATCTCCGGCTGTGGCATCACCGTAGATGCCGCTGTCATTCATGGGCAGGACGGTAAAGGGATCCGAAAATCCGGGTGCATAAAAAATGTTTACCTGATAGATGCCGGGGGTAAAATCTACTTTGGCGGTCACGAGTACCTGATCGCCTTCTGTAATCACAGACGGATTGTCACCCTGTCCGAAAAAATCAACCCTCATGATCACCGGAGCGGCCGCTTTGATCTCGGTGTTGGCAAGTAGGCTGGCTTTCCTGTTTTTCACAAAATTTTTAAGGACATTGAGTTCTGCCGTGTAGGCCGTATTTGAAGTGGTCTTTTTTGGGTCGGCAAAAACTGTGGATCTGATGATGTTGTCATAGCTGTCGACCAGTGTATTGACCCGTGTTTCATCCAGCAGGTCATTGATAATGGTCTTCATATGAGCGATGTACCTCTGACGGAAAGCAGGTATGGCCAGCAGTTTGTTGAGCAGAGGGTAATTGACTTTGGTTTCGTTGTAAAAGGGAGACCAGGTAGTATGCTGTGACAACAAGGTACTGTTGGCATCGTAATCATAGGTTGCCCAACGGTTGGTCTCTGCATCCTGATATAGGTAATAGTCCATTTTACCCTTGTATACGTAACTATCATCGTCGCCAAAAGCTATTTCACAAGCCAGGTGCCAGAGTATTTTGTCTATATCAAAGTATTTGGGAGCTTCGGTTTCCAGACTTGAGCCGCTTGTATTCAGGACCTTGCAAGCCTGAATGAGTTGCTGCCACGGGTCTGTGCGGCCGGAACTTTTTAAGGTGTAATACTTCTTGTAGAGTGTGGTATCGGGACCCAGATAATTCATACCAGCCGTACCATCGCCCCACATGCCTCCTCCCCCGCCCGGACCCGGGCCTGTGGAGGTACCATCAGGCACATCGGCCCTCATGTTTACGCCATTGTCGTTTTCGTACCATTCTTCGAGGAAGTCCTTGTTTAACTGCTGTACATTCTGATATACTCCCCAGTCCTGGTCGTTGATGTACAGCCGGACAAATCCAGCCTTGGCGGATGGCGTATGTTTCCGGATGAGGCGATAGTACAGTACTTCACGCATGAAAGATGCATCCGTCCAGGAGTTGTTGAGATTGAGGTTTTTATATCCGCTGAGGTCCTGTCCGTCCCGGACAAAATCCATGGAGATGCTGAATGATTTTTTCTGACTGCTGTTCATAAAATAGGACGTCTGTCCTTTAAACCTCACTCCCACACTGTCGTAGGTGACTCCCTTGTATTTGAGGGTCGCAACGATTTCCTTTTTGGTGCTGTAATTCTGGGTAAGCTGGGTCCAGTAATTGGATTGGGAAAAATAAAGGCGGATCTCCTCAATGGATGATTCGTCATAAAGCCCATCTGACAACTGATCACCGGCGATAAGATATTTATTATCTGCTGAAAATCTCCACTGTGCGGGCAGCGACTGTGCTCCGGCAGTACATGCCAAAAACACTACAAAAAGCAAAGAAACAAGGATACGCATGTATGTTCTGTTTGTTTTAAAAGTGGAATATGGTGTGAATGTACTTGTTTTTTACCGAAAATCAGAAAGATTACTTCATAAATTGTCCAACGACTAAAAACATAAAGAGCACTGAACGAGCTTAATTTATGGGTCAATTCAACAAAGTAAGAATCAAAAACTACCGGGTTACAATCAGTTTTTTACATACACCGTCAACCCTGAGCAGGTAGATCCCTGGAGCATAGCCGGAGACATCAATATCCATTTCCTGTGCATTGACTTTAAAAGTGCCTAGAGGTCTAAGGCAAGCATCATAAATGGTAACAGACTCTATCCCGGAGTCAGAGGTTACTCTGCATTTTCCATCGGCAGGATTGGGATAGACTGTGATCTGACGATCAGCATCCGGTGTTTCGGTCGAATTTATGATAATCGAAATCGTGTCAAGTATTCCCTGGCTCAAATTGTAATAGCTACCGGTCACGGATGTCTCCAGGGTAACAGCTCTGACCATATAATGATTTACCTTATCAGATAAGCCTGCATCAGTGAAGGTTGTATCAGCTACAATATCCGGACTGATGCGGTTATATACCATGGAAGCTGTGTCGAGCCTGTAAACATAATATCCCAATACGGAATCCTGGGAGTGTGACCACCGCAATCCTACTGCATTTGGACCCATTTCTTCCGTTTTTAGACCATATGGCGGGGCTACGATGTGTTGCCTCAGACTCGGGTCACCCATAAGGGCAGTATGTATGGCACGGGGAGGGAAATTTACGGCATACAGCGATGAATTATTCTGAGTCAGTCGAGTGCTGACTCCTATCGGCTCGCCAAGGGACATGGTATGAAAATGCCACCACGGCCTTCCGGCCCAAACTGAAGTGAGTGCTCCCGATGCAAGAGGTGCCCTGAGAAAATTATTCTGGCTGTCCCAGTCACCAAAATAGCTGCCAAACACCATGGTAAACACAGTCTGTACCGGAGCAGCTGCAAACATGGAAGTATTTCCCACACCGCTGCACGATGTATAGCTGCCACCCCCGCACCCGTAGGACCATTGGCTGGATGTGGC
This sequence comes from Bacteroidota bacterium, assembly GCA_019136675.1. Taxonomy (GTDB): domain Bacteria; phylum Bacteroidota; class Bacteroidia; order Chitinophagales; family Saprospiraceae; genus OLB9. Next base: position 1,254 of record JAGVTV010000256.1, on the reverse strand, counting down.
ATTTAACGTTGTAAAATAATCCTGAGCCGAAACCCTCCCAGGAGATACTACTGAACCTATCCTCCAGCCATTGCTACCGAATGCCTCCCCGCTAAATGCACCGAAATTATCATCAACGATGCACGTCTGAGGAGGATTGAAAATCCTGAATTTGTACTCAATCAGGCGGTTGAGATAGTTTCTCATCAGCTCTGTTTCTGATAAGGTAAAAGCAGGCATGTCATAGAAATCGACCCTTCCTGTCAACAAATCCACATCAGATGGCAGTTGTGACTGATCAAACTTACCGTCACCGGGTATGTTGTCATTTTGTACTCTGGAAGCTGAAGTATTGTTGATGGTAGCATCGGTCCATAATCCGTTGACGTCCGCATAATACACATCTGCTGGCCACGCTCCCTGGTGGTCAGGATGTCCGTCAGGATTAATATTGCCCGAATAGGGAACCGGAACGTGCCCCAGAAGGAAAAGTGCTTTTACGTTTGTTTTATCAGCATTGTAGTCATTGACTATGATATTCTTTACATCCCTGACCGCATCGGTACGTGAGACGTCATGTCGAATCACCACCCAACCGTCACCAATGAGGGAACTCTCAAGGTCTTTGATTTCTGATGCCAGCGTAACAGTAAAATAGTCGTCTACTAGCAGGATCATTTTGCCTCTGTATTCCCGGGCAGGCACCCTGATACCCGCATAAACGTAACTTGTACCGGTAGCCGGGGACCCTGTACGCACCACCCTGTATTCATAAGCGGTGCCGATGGCCACTGTATTGTCCGTATATGAAGTGGCAGTACCGGGAAGACCCGTCGCCAAAGTGGTCCAAAATGTTGACGTAAGCAATTTTCTCCCCACCGTGTAGCCTGTCGCAGCGTCGTTAAGCGGCCAGTTTAGTGTGATCTGCGGAGGATCCTCTTGAGCCTGTACTGTAACAGGGACTGTATAATCAAAAGAAGTCTGGCCATTAAGCTGGTGAAAACATGCCATTAAAAACAGGCAAACAGGTAACAGGATTTTCATATTGAAGTAAGGGTTTACAGATGAAAGTGTAAAAGTAAAAACATTCTGATGGTATAATTACCTGATGCTTTACCTATGTGGAATTTTTTACAAGATCAGCCTCTGCTGCCTTTAATCTGTTTGATAACTTCTGCAATAGATTTTTGTGGGCTTAGTAGAAACAGACAATGGATATGATCTGGCATGCCGTTAATAATTCTTACAGGGCAACCCTGCTCCCGTAATTGCTCA
>JAGVTV010000109.1 GCA_019136675.1 Bacteroidota bacterium | reverse complement strand
TATTTTCTCCTGGTAAAATTCCGCACACCCTGGTGGCTTTGTTTGATGTTTTCGCTTACCTACTTCGTATTTTTTGAATACGGCCTGGTCAACCGCGGTTATGCCCTGGTCATGATGCTTGCATTTATAATCACTGTCTATATCCGGGATGGAGAGCAAATGGGACGAACGGCAGCTGTGTTCTTGTTCCTGCTTTGCCAGACTGAGGTATTTGGAGTATTGATGGCCATGGCGTTTACATTTTATCTTTTTATTCATATTACCGACCGGAAAGCGTTTCTGTTTTCATCCTGGACTTGGGGCCTGGCAGCCGGACTGCTGGTTTTTGTGGCTTCGGTTTTTCCCAGATCGACCGGCCACATAGGTCGTACCGGGGGGACAGTATTGCCTGCCGGTGACCAGCTGTTTTTACCGGGATCTACACCAGATACTTTCAGATACGGATGGACATTTACAGGGCTGGTCCTGTCGCTTGCCGTATTGGCTGGTTTATGGTATTATTTCCGCTCTGACCGGAAGCTGATGCTTACCATGGCGGCTATGCTGGTCATGATGACCGGGTTTTCGTTTTTCATTTTTCTGGGCGGCATCAGACAATGGGGCATGGGCTTTATTTTCCTGATCTGCCTGACCGAGTTGCTCACTTCCCTTACTTCGGTCCGCTGGCCATCATTTGCAGTTCCGGTTTTATTTTCTGTTTTTGGCGTAATCCATGGCTTCAGAGCAGTCAGTGAAGACATCCGAATTCCATTTTCCAATGCACAGGAGACCGGGCATTTTATCCGGGACAAAGTGCCAGCTAAGGTACCTGTCGTTGCCCTTAACAAGTTTGAAACCACACCCGTCATTGGTTATGCAGGACGAAAGTTTTACGAACTTCCTGACGGCAGGGAGTTCAGCTATTTCAGATGGGTCGACAAGGTTTATGTGCCTACGGAAGAGGAGCTCAGGCTTTTTGGCAGGTATAAAGGTGTCGGCGGCATCGTCCTTATATCTCCAAAACCCATTGATACGCTAAGGTATCCGTCAGCCCGGCTATGGAAGCCATTTGCAGAACCAAGCTATAAAAACGAGAGTTATTACCTCTACAGTCTTCCTGTCAAATAAGTTCCTCCGCTTAATTGATATTGAACCGGAAGGTAACCCCTGACCTGATGGTGGTAACCGGAAATGACAATGTTGTCTTAGGCACTATCTTGGAATAATCAAAATAAAACCTGAGCGTCAGGTTATTGTTGACATCATACTCCACAGTAGGATTCAGGGTAACTGTCTTTGAACCCCTGTCAGCCTGAGCGTCTACACCGGTCATGAGGTCATACACCTGCGAAAGATCGTCCCTTAGCGAATAGCTGAGATTCATACGCAAGTCCCTGGTTTTTGACGTGGATGACTTGTTTGCCGGCTTGGAAGAAGGTTGTCCTGAAGCCAGTCCGTCATCCTTGTCGGTTTTCTTTTTTGCCTTTGCCTTTTTCTTCTTGCTGAATCCCTTAAAATTCTTGATGACATAACCACCGCCAAAGACTATCTCCTTGGTCTTGTTTTCCCTAAGCTGTGAGATGCCCAGTTCGAGATTTCTGGTAGACTTGAATTCAAACTCCAGTTTAAGGTCCTTGACCGTACGCAGGCTGATGCCGACGATGGGCACAAACTGCTCCTGAATGGCCACTGCCGGAATCTCAAGCCTTGCATAATAGTTGTTGTTGGGCGACAGGTCGGTAAACGGATCTGTCATATTGTAATTGGGCTGGGTCTGGAAGTTGCTGACCCTTATTGTGGAAGAATAGCCGTGTTTGATGGTTATATTGGAAAACAGTCCCTTAAACATCTTAAGCTTTGAAAGGCCGCTGTAATTAAGTTGCCAGTTGGGTTTGGGTACATAGGTATTGCTGGAAAACACCTTTTGCTGGTCGAGGTCTATGTCATACGCCGACTGTCGGGTATAGGCCGCAAGGAAAGCTGGCACGGTCACATTGTTTTGCGAGGGTCCATATCCGGCGACATAAGCAGGGTCTGCCGGATGAACTCCCGGATTTCCGGTATTTGGCAACCTTCTGGATATAATCTCACGGTTTTCCTTAAACTGATTGTAGAGCCCGAAACTATTGTCAAAAAGTGTATTCAGTGCAAAAAACGATGCGTCAAATGAGCCCACATCATATTTGGCAAGTTGCATAAATTTGTCCGTCCCATCCATGTTTTTATTTCTGAATACCTCTGTGTGACTTTCCTGGTAATTCCTCTTCATCGTCACATCCACACTAAAATCCCTGAATGGCTCAATAAGAAGCCTGGCATCTGCTGTCAGCCTCTTGGTCTGTGTGAGGGCATCGTTAAAA
>JAGVTV010000081.1 GCA_019136675.1 Bacteroidota bacterium | reverse complement strand
TTTCCAGATCGCCTTAAAGCTTTTTGCCATTTCCTTTGAAGTCTCAGCATTGAACTGGATCACCTCATTTCCTTCTTCAAGGGCTGGCCCTGCACATGCTACACAATCATCTGATGAACCGTTGTATATGCCTATTTCCATCGTAAAAGGGATGAAATCAGATTCCGGAAGCAGCAGGAAGGTAGAAGCCACTTCAGCTTCGCTGAGGTTATACATCTTCTTGTAAGCGTCAATGTTTTTGTGAATGCTTTTTGTGGCCGGAACAATGTACTTATATTTAGTCTTTTGCCCCCGGTTTACACTTACCAGCTCGGTAAATTCCTTGTTTTCGACATCGTAATGAAGAGATGGGCTCACTACCCATACTTCCTTAGCTTTATCTTCCAGTTTTATAAGTTGCTTGAGTGTCATGTGATTGAATTTTAAGTCAAAGATAAAACTTATTATGAATCTGCCTGCGGGTGATCAAAGGTCTTTTGTTTTATTATTGTTCTTCCGTCTGGATTTTATGTATTTTTCAAGTTCAACGGCATGGAAAACTATCGAGGCAACCCCCAAGCAGAAAATGAGTTCCGGGACGGAAAGGGGTTGGGTATTCATGACTTTATTGGCATAAGGCAGGTAGATGACCACCATCTGAAGTGCCAATGTTAGCATGACTGCTACAATCAGGAGCTTATTGGTAAATGGTCCCTGTTTGTAAAGGAATGTTCTCTCTGACCTGATGGCAAGTACATGGCCCAATTGTGAGAAGGCCAGTACTGTAAAAACCATCGTCTGCCAGTGGCTGTAGTTTTGCTTTATACACAAAGCCTGCGTAGCCAGCGTGATGACTGCCATGAGCAGTCCTACCCATATGATGTGGTTTCCAATACCTTCAGAAAACAGACTTTCATTGGCTTTTCTGGGAGGTCTCTGCATTATGTCATTCTCTGCACGCTCACCGGCCAGAGCCAGGCCCGGCAGGCCGTCGGTGACCAGATTTATCCATAGTATGTGGATGGGCAGCAATGGCAGTGGCAAGCCAATCAGCGGGGCGAAGACGATGACCATGATCTCGGCACTGTTGCATGTCATGATGTATTTTATAAATTTCCGTATATTGTCAAAGATCCTCCTGCCTTCTTTCACTGCTTTGACGATAGTGGCAAAATTATCATCCAGCAGTACCATGTCGGAGGCTTCCTTGCTTACATCGGTTCCGTTTATGCCCATAGCAATGCCTATATTGGCAGCCTTCAGGGCCGGAGCATCGTTTACACCGTCGCCGGTCATAGCAATAAAGTGACTCTTTGCCTTCAGGGCTGCGATGATATTAAGCTTTTGCTCAGGACTTACTCTGGCATATACGGATATGTCTTCCACCCTGGCAGAAAGTTCATGCTCAGGAATGTTCTTAAGTTCTGTCCCGGTCAGGGTCTGGCTGGTTTCCTGCCAGATGCCTATCTTTTTTGCAATGGCCACAGCTGTAGCCTGATGGTCGCCCGTGATCATCACAGGTCTGATGCCTGCAGCCTTGCATTCTTGTATGGCGGCCCGTACTTCTTCTCTCGGAGGGTCAGTCATGCCAGCCAGGCCAACAAAAGACAATTGCTGCTCTATGGCTTCCTGATCCGCGACATCCGGGCACTGCTCAAAATACCGGTAGGTAAACAACAAAACACGCTTACCATCTTCTGTCCACCGTGATACGTGTTCCTGCCAATGGTTTTGGTCTTGATATACCATTCTGTCAGCAAGTGATTCGGCAGCACCTTTACTGAATGCCATATAGCCGCTATGCCACCTATGGATTGTTGTCATGCACTTTCTCCCAGAATCAAAAGGTAACTCAGCGACTCTGGGATGCTCTTTTTTCCTTGCCTCATAAGTGTCGGGCCCGTATTTTTCATCTACATAGCGGGCGAGGGCTATTTCTGTGGGATCACCCATATATTCGCCATGCTGGCTGACAACGTCATTATTAAGACACATGGCCAGCTCCAGCAAAGAGGTACTGTCCATATCACCGGTTTGGCCGGCATATACATCGGTGACAGACATCTTATTCATGGTCAGGGTGCCTGTCTTGTCAGAGCAGATAAAGTCCACGGATCCCAGCGTTTCGACTGCGGGCAGTTTTCTCACCAGAGCATTTTTACGCACCATCCTGGAAGAACCCTGTGCCAGGGCGACGGTTATCAGGGCAGGAAGGGCTTCAGGGATAGCGGCCACTGCCAGGCTGATAGCCAGCAAAAGCATTTTGAAGGGATCTTCGCCCCGTATCCATCCTGCGATAAATATAATGAGGCATATAATCAGGATGATATAGGACAGCTTACGGCTGAAGTCAGACATACGCAGCTGTAAGGGTGTCATCGTTTCCTCCGTCTGAAGCAAGGCAGCGATCTTGCCCAATTCAGTATTAATTCCTGTGCCATAAACTACTCCCTTGCCACGTCCATATGTTACATTGGTGCCCTTAAATGCAAGATTTATCATATCTCCCAGTGGTACATCTTCTTTTTCTATGGGAGATGAAGCTTTATCAATGGTGACGGACTCGCCGGTGAGGGTAGACTCGTCGATCTTCAGACTGTGGGTCTCAGTTAACCTGATGTCAGAGGGTACAGTATTTCCGGATTCCAGCACCACAAGGTCTCCGGGCACCAATTCTGAAGCAGGAATGACGGATACCATGCCGTCCCTGACCACACTTGCATTGAGGGCAGACAGGTTACGCAGGGCTTGCAGAGCTTTTTCAGCATTGTATTCCTGATAAAAGCCTATGATCGCATTGACCAGGACTATACCCAGGATGATCAGGGTGTCAGCAAAGTCTCCCAGATACCCCGAGATGACAGCTGCAATGACCAGTACGAAGATCATAAAATTCATAAACTGCCTAAGGAAAATGGCCAGTGGCCCTGCTTTTTTCTTTTCAGGTATGAGATTAGGCCCGTAAGTCTCCAGTCTTTTGGCAGCTTCTGAGGCAGTGAGTCCTTCCTCTCCGGTAGCGAGTAACCCAAAGACTACACTTGCATCGGATCTTATGATCTGGTTTCTGATGTTTGTTTTTTCATCCATGCCGTGACACAGGTTTTTCTCTTTTTTATATAAAATGCCTTGCCTGCAGATAATGTTCAAAAGCCTGGACAAGCAATTTTCTCGAATCCCGGACCTCCCTGATCAGATTAAATATTGTGGCAAGGTCAAAATCCGGCCTTTTGTGGTATAACTGGAGTGCAAGATCTTTTAGTTGTACATATTCTGTTTCTATCAACTTTATCAGGTCCTCGGTCGCCTCCGGGTCAGTAACATTGGACAGGGTGTAGTGAAAGTCTGTGTCAAATTTGTCCTCCATTTTAATTATCTCCCTGTAAATGGTAAACTCATGGTCGTGGCCCGAACGTGCAGCATCGGTCAAGTTGTGGTAAATGTCCTTGATATCCTTAACGGCGAGGGTTGCAGACCGGATAGCCGAAAAGTAGTGCTGTATCATGGCTATTTCCTCATCTGTCCTTTTTTCTTTCATAAAACCCGTAGAAATATTGAAGATTTCGTTTTCGTAGTTTTTGAGCTCGTAATAGGATTCAATAGGGTCTTTTTGCGGACTTTCGTCAAAAAAATATTCCCTGTATTCGTGTGACTGCCTTATAAATCTGAGAGTTTCCTGGTGAAGTGCATCAATCGAGGTCATAAATTCAGCAGGATTGGTAAAAGCCAGAAACTTTGTGTTGGACTTTGTATCAGAACCTATCGCCTTTTCGATCCATGCCGTAAATTTACCTAAAAAGGGCAGGATAAGAAGGATGCCTAAAAAATTGAAACTGCTGTGAAAAGTGACCAGAGATACCAGCGGATCATGGATGCCGGCCAGTGATATAAGATGAAATATAGGTTTCATCAGGACGAGGGTAACTACCGAGGTTATGACATTGATATAAAACTGTGACCAGCCTGTCTTCTTCCTGATGTGGTTGCCGTTTAATGTACCCAGGATACCCGTTATGGTTGTACCGAGGTCGGCACCCACTGCCAGGTAGCCTGCCTGTATCAGGGTAATACTGCCTGCAGACAGCGAGGCCAGAAAGATAACCATAGCTGCCGCACTCGACCTGATTGCTGCCGCGACCAAACACCCAAAAAGGAAAAAAAACAAGAGAGGTTTGCCGTTCAGTATCGAAAGATCGGCACTCCGGGTAAACTCCAGGAAACTCTCCTTCATAAACTGGAGGCCCATAAACATCATTCCGAATCCAAATACAAGTTTGCATATTTGGTGAAGTTTTCCGGGGGAAACAAACAGATACCCCAGTGAACCTATTGCTGTCACCGGAAGGTAGAAACTTTCAAGATTGAGTTTAAAACCCAGCAGAGTGACTATCCAGCCGGTCACGGTGGACCCAAGGTTAGCCCCCAGAATCATGCCAATGCCATTTTTCAGCCCTATGATGCCAGACCCGGTAAATGACATGACCAGAAGGGTCATCATGCTGCTGCTCTGCATAATGCCTGTGGTCAGGGCCCCGGCCAATACCGCCTTAATCGAATTGCCGGTTTGTTTTTGTAGGAAGAGCTTAAACCTCCTCCCGGCCATAGCCTTAATGGCCTCTTCAAGAAAGGATATCCCAAAGAGAAACAACCCCAGACCCGCCAGTAAATACCATATATTAATCCTGGACCAATCCATACCTAATAAACCATCATAAAGATATGAAGGTTTCCCCGGAAAGGAACAGGATGAAGTTTATTCCTTTTTAAATAAAGCTGCAGAGGGTGTGAAATCAGGAATGCTTCAGCCTCCTGATTGCTTCCGTGAGCCTCGGTACCACTTCAAAAAGGTCGCCGACCACTCCATAATCTGCTGCTTTAAAAAATGGTGCTTCCGGGTCTTTATTTATGGCTACCATCACCTTGGAATTATTGACACCCGCCAGGTGCTGTATAGCTCCTGAGATACCTATGGCGATGTAAAGGTTGGGTCTGATGGCGACTCCTGTTTGTCCCACATGCTCATGGTGAGGCCTCCATCCTGAGTCTGCTACCGGCCTCGAGCAAGATGTGGTTGCTCCCAGTACGGTGGCCAGTTCTTCTACGATACCCCAGTTTTCAGGGCCTTTCATGCCTCTGCCTGCTGAAACCACGAGTTCGGCTTCCGGCAATGGTACTATGCCTTCAGAGGTTTTTCTTTCTATGACCTTAAGTTTTGTTGCCTTCAGGGGCATGTCCACTGTTTCCACCGGGGCAGGACTTCCCGAAGCCTGTGGCTGCAGGGTGTTGCCCATGACACTAATGACCTTGACAGGGGTCTCAATCGAATATTTTACTACCGCCTTCCCAGAAAATACGGATTTAGACACTATAAATCCGCTTGAGGTTTCCGGCAAAGCATTGGCACCGGTGACATCGCCGGCATTGAGCCTGATGGCCAGCCTGCCGGTAAGTGCCTTGCCATTGGCAGTATTGGACAATATGATGTGATCAGCACCTTCCTTTTGAGCTACCTCAGAGATCAGGGCTGTGAATGACTGACTGTCAAATTCTGCTTCGGACGATGGATTGGCATGAATAACCTTTGAGGCTCCGTAGAGGCCGCATGAAGCAGCGTCATCAGCCTTGCCTATCAGTAATGCTACGCATTGGGTGCCAAGAGAAGCTGCCAGCCGCGAGCCATAGCTTACCACTTCGTTTCCCGTTTTTTTAATATGCCCTTTCGGACTTTCTACATATACCAGGACTGACATATTATTTTACTTTTACTTTGGTGTTTTAAATTATTTTTTGGTTCGGGTATCAGATCACTTTTGCCTCTTCGTGGAGCAATCGTACCAGCTCGTCCATATTATCCGGAGATATCAGTTTTACACCGGACTTGGCCGGTGGCAACACATATTTATTTGCTTTAACCCTTGGGTTTTGCACGGATGCGACCTCAACTGCCAGCGGTTTTGTCTTGGCCATCATGATTCCTTTCATGTTGGGTATCCTTTGTTCGGCCATGCCTTTTGCAGCTGACAGGACAAAAGGACCTTCCACCTGACAGACCTCTACACCGCCCTCAATATCACGGGTGACCGTACTCATGTTTCCGCTTACCTGGAGGGCGGAGGCGTAAGAAACAAACGGCAGGTCAAGCATTTCTGCAATCATGGCCCCTGTCTCAGAGCCGTTGTAGTCAATGGTCTCTTTACCCAGCATGATGAGGTCATAATTTTTTGACCTGGCATGTCCTGCAATATTTGCAGCAGTGACATACGCATCGGCGGGATCGATGTCAATCCGTACAGCATCGTTGGCTCCAATGGCAAGAGCTTTACGTATGATGATATCATTGGCTGCAGGTCCTACATTAATAGCTGTGACATTGCCACCGTTTTGTTCCACCAGTTCTATAGCCCTGACCAGGGCATACCATTCGTCATATGGATTCATAATAAAAGTGATTCCATCGGGATTATATTCGGTGTCACCGGCCCGAAACGAGATCCTGGAGGTGGTATCAGGGGTTTTGCTTATACAGACTAAGATGTTCATTTGGTGGGTATTTTGATTAAAATAACATTTCCTTTTATCACTTGTTTAACGACAAGATTACAAGTCTTTACTTTTAAGCACTGTCTATGCGTGCCACAAAGATAACAAGGACTTTAATTTTATAAAAATTAAACTCAAAGTTAAATTTTTTCATATTTTCAGGTAATGAACGAAACTCCACTCTGATTGTATATAGTACAATAATTATTAAAATCCTGACGTACATGAGTGAGTCCAGACTTGAAATGTTGAAAAAGATGCTGAGTGATGATCCGGAAGATTCCTTTGTGCTTTATGCCATAGCCAAGGAATACCAGAATATGGGTCTGCTTCGTGAGTCTGCCAGCCAGCTTACGGACCTCAAAAAAAAAGATCCGGATTACGTAGGTCTCTACTACCATCTGGGCAAGATTTATGAGTCACTGGAGGAGACTGTCAATGCCATTAAAGCTTATCAGGATGGAATTCTGGTTGCCAAAAAGCTCAAAGATTTTCATGCTCTTTCTGAACTCAGCAATGCACTTACGGACCTCGAGTCAGGGTATTGAAAGTAACATTTACTTTGAGCATTAATTCAATTTTTTAATTGTTATGAGTAAATCAAGCATATTCTGGTTCAGGCGTGACCTGAGGACAAGCGACAACCACGGATTGTACAAGGCATTAACATCAGGACAGCCGGTCAGGCCTATATTTATTTTTGATAAAAATATCCTTCAAAGGCTGGAAGACATTGACGATGCCCGGGTAACTTTTATTTATGATACAATAGCCGCTCTAAAAGCAGAGATTCAGGCAGCAGGAAGCGACCTAGAGGTCTATTACGGCAAACCTGAAGAAATCTTCAAAATGTTGATCGAAAGCAGAAGTGTTCAATCCGTCTTTTGCAATCATGATTACGACCCATATTCGGTAGCCAGGGACAAATCAGTAAAATCGGCACTTAATAAGGAGGGGATAGAGTTTTATTCATACAAGGACCACGTCATATTTGAGAAGGAGGAAGTCGTAAAGGATGACGGAAAGCCATATACGGTGTTTACACCATACAGCAGGAAGTGGAACGAAAAGCTGGAAGCAGGAGGATATCAGGCACTGGAAATGTACCCGTCTGTGTTGCACCTTTCTTCGCTTTTTAAGACGCAAATCAGTAATGTCATGCCTTCGCTGGAGGACATGGGATTTGTGAGGTCGTCTCTCAGCATACCGCCTGCAGTACTGGACCTCAATATCCTGCCGGGGTACAAGGAAAACCGTGATATTCCGGGCATACCGGGTACATCGAGACTTGGAATTCATCTTCGTTTTGGCACTCTGTCTGTCCGGTCAGTAGCATCAGCTGCCCTTCCACTCAGCCAGACCTATGTCAATGAGCTTATCTGGAGGGACTTTTATTCGATGATTCTTCAGTGGTTTCCCCATGTGGCCAGCCGATCCTTCAGAGCCGAGTATGACCATATAAACTGGCTGAATAACGAAAAGGAGTTTATTGCCTGGTGCGAAGGCAGGACAGGGTATCCCCTCGTGGACGCCGGGATGCGTGAGCTGTCGGCCACAGGTTATATGCACAACCGTGTGCGTATGGTCACCGCCAGCTTTCTCGTGAAGCATCTCCTCATTGACTGGAGATGGGGCGAAGCATGGTTTGCCAGAAAACTTCTTGATTATGATCTCGCCTCCAACAACGGAGGATGGCAGTGGGCTGCAGGTTGCGGCACGGATGCTGCCCCATACTTCCGTATTTTTAATCCTCTAACCCAAATGGAAAAGTTTGACCCCAACCTCGCTTATGTACACAGATGGGTGCCTGAGTACGGGACTTCAGCCTATCCACAGCCGGTGGTTGACCATAAATTTGCCCGTGAAAGATGCCTTTCAGCATTTGCCGCAGCACTCAAAAAATAAAAAAGTTTGGTAATCAGTGTTCGTGCCCTATGATCTTCCGCTGATCCGGAATGATGACCTCGATGTCGGCATTTTCGTCAAGGATAATACACTGGCAGGCTAGCCTGGATTCAAGCCTGGGATTGATGGCCCTGTCAATAAAGTCTTCTTCCTTGTCGGAGATCTCTTCGAGATGGTCGGCCCCTCTTACCACATAGATATGGCAGGTGGAACAGGCACATACACCTCCACAATTGTGGTTCAGGTGGACATCAGCATCCTCAGTTACTTCCAGAATAGAATATCCCGCTTCAACTGAGTCCGCAATTACTTCCTTTTTTTCTTTATCTTCAAATGTGAATTTGACCCTTGCCATAAATCTATCCAAAAAAAATTGTCACCCAACCATTCCGGGTGCTATTAGTAAATATTGAACTCCAAAACATAATAACTCCTGAATTAGTTTAAAAATAATGTACCAATGTCAATTTATGGGCGTGAGATCAGTCTTTAAAATTTGCAGTACTGCAGCCATACTGGTGGAATTGGCCTTCTTTGCGGCTTTTTCCGGTAGTTTTTTATCCTGCCGGGATCAGAAATCGGATCAAAAACCTGAGCCAACACAGTCAGTGGTGTTGGATTCTGTTGGCGTAGTGCCTCCAACAATCCAAAAAAGCGGTGATGCCTATCTCCTTCCCTGGCCGGTATTGATGAAAACAAAGTTTGAAAACCGCTTTGAACAAAAACTTGGGATAGAAGTCACTTATCCGCTGTTTAATGATACTCTCAGGGCCCTTGCGGGCAAAAGAGTCATCGTCGAAGGGTACTATATCCCGGTGGATGAGACCGGTGACGCTTCGATTGTTATCCTCTCAGCTTATCCGTATGCCAATTGCTTTTTCTGTGGCAACGCCGGGGTGGAAACAATTATCGATGTGCTGGGTACCAAGGATCTGCCTCCCCTCAAACTGGACAGTCGTATAAAATTTGAAGGAACGCTGCGGCTAAATGCAGAAAATTACGATTACCTTATCTATGTCCTGGATGACGCCAGGCTTGTGCCGAATTAATTTTCTTAGAATAAAATATCAATTACGATCATGAAACAGCTTTTTATTGCACTGTTTTTAATAATTGGAACTTCCTGCCTGCATGCACAGGCTTTGAGATTACCATCGTCCACAAATTTAAAGTGCCGGGCCGGCAGAACCATAGGAGTCACACAGGTAGACATCCAATGGAATGCACCCGGTGTTAAAGGCAGGGAAGGCCGTATATGGGGCAC
>JAGVTV010000197.1 GCA_019136675.1 Bacteroidota bacterium | reverse complement strand
GTGGCCGGAACATCTACCGGTGCACTTCCCTGAGTGGATATTCTGGCTATAAAAGAAGTGGTCATGCCAGATTCCGTACTTGGTTTAAAAAATCCATTATCACCTGATTTGCATACTACATATCCTCTGTTGCCTTGTGTCTCACCCTTTAAAAACTGCCTTTGGTTTACATATGGGTAGGTAAAAAACAGATTTTCGTCTACGATGTGATCTGGCTCAGGACCTGTCCAAAAATTGCTTGTCTTTGTCTCTTCATATACCATCCCTCGACTTGTCATATCACTTGCACCGCCAGCAGTATGTTCTCGTATCCTTGCTTTGACAGTGATAGTATGATGATGATCAGGATCCAGTCTATTTATGGGTGTCAACTCATAAGCAAAATTATTATCCCTCCAGTTGCCTGGACCAGTATAGGTTTTTGAAGTTCCAACCTTTCTGATTTCAAATGATGACATATAGGGTTGAAGTCTTCTTATTAGTGGCGGATCTGTAGCATTTTTATACTCAGGAATTTCAAAAATCCTATCCATCTCCATAGAAAATGCTGCTGCCGTATTGGTATAAACTGATACGTTTGTGGATCCGTCTTTGGGGCTGATGTCTTGGATTATTGTAATCCCACCAAACGGATTACCTACAGTAGGTCTGCAGACAGTTCCTGCTTCGAGTGTAAAGGTACATCTACCGGTAACCAGTCCGTCACACACATTATAATAAAAACTACCCCTCCCTGAGACCCATTCAGGATTAGGTAAGCCGCCTTCCAGGATTAATGCGGCACTTGCTTCAAGTATAGTCGCTTTGATTTCAGTAACAAAGAGATTGACTTTAATACCAAATGCACCTTCTATTCCAGCATAAAACTGGCCAGTTGCATACCAACCATCTGTGCCTGGCACTCTGCTGCTTCCGGCACACCTGCGATCTGCTTCAGGAGTGGCATGAGTCATATTGATATCACACCCCATAACAGCAGACAAATTAAAAAAGAATGGGAAAAATTCAATATCACCGGTATTCATGGCCATAGCAATACCAAAGGCAAATCCAGTACCGAGAGGCATTGGTGGCCTTGGCCTTCCCGCCAATAAATTATTGACATCGCCATCCGGGCTTCTGAAATCAGAATCAGGTCTCATACCTTTATTGAAAATACGGGTAAATTCTGCCTCAGGTTCTGGAAGTAGTACAGGGATGTCATGACCTATCATGAGATAACTTGTCAACCTAAATAGTTCGCGATCACCGATGGTCAATCTTACACCACATCTGTTGGTAGGTGTTCCCATGTGAAAATACCATTTGTCCGGTCCAAAGTAAATATTTGCCCAAACCATCGCATTCTCTGCTGTCCAGCCGGGAGGAGGGCTGGGCACAGTTCCTGCACCCCGTAATATTGGGCTACTATATGGGACTGCCAGCTTTACAAAAAATTGTCCATTAAATGTGACCGGACCACCAGCAGGCATTGAAAGATTCAAATTAACATATCCGGCTACAGGTGAGTTTCCTTCTCTGCCTATGGTAGCAACACTTATACCATCGGTCATGACTCTAAAGGTACCAGTAAGTCCGAGATTGGTCATACCTCCGCTTGGACTAAATAATGCCTCAATTTTTACATCAATGTTGTAGGCTTTGCCCATATCATTTGATCCCAGGATAGCCATAAACTGAAAACCAAATAGTGTATTCCAATCTCTGAGGTACCTCACCCCAGAGCCTTTGCTACTATCATAAGGTTCATCCGGTACAATGGAGTCTTCAGACAGGGAAGATTCGGCCAGACTTGTAGTCCTTACAGGTGACGTAACGACTGCAGAACCACCCGGAAGCGTACTCCCTTCATTTGGTCTCATATGATGATAAAAGCCCCCCCCGATGCCATATAATGAGATACCAGAAAACAAGGTGATTCCGCTTCCTATGAAAACCATACCATCCACAGCAAAATATGAGTACCATTCAGGAGTATTAAAAGCCCTTGCAGTCGCTGATTTAGCCACACCAAAGTCAGCATTTATTTGTGCACCGATTCGTGTACCTAGATTAATTTCCATTATGACACCTCCCCGCACACCTTCTGCACTTGGCGTTGCAGCAGTACCTGCTTCTTTGTAAAACTCCAGGTAACCGGCCAATTTGACATCCGAAGTCTCAACATTAAGACTTATCCGCTGGAGATCTACTCCTGTAAGTTGAAACGATCTGAAAGCATCTGGACTTTGTATCCGCAATAAAATTCGGGCAGATGCGGCAATACCGGTACCATCAGAAGACAATGTCAACCTGGGTTCTATAGACACCCCTTCATTACCAAAACTAAGGTGCTCCAGTCCTATTGGAAAACCTGAAAGAGTCGATTCACCTCCATCCGGAGGAAGCAAATAAAGAGGAATGTCATCATCAAATGAATAACCTCCACCACTACTCCCGCCACTACTTCCTGTTCCTCCCATCCCTGTAAGCGAATATCTGAAATGGGGGCCGCCTATCCCACTCTCGGAGCTTAATAAAAGATTTTCTATTGACAGACCAGGCAAATTAAATGTTCCTGCCATCGACGGTCCTCCTGGTGCTAAATTTCTGCTGCCTAATGATAATGTGGCACATAAATTTGCTTCAATAACCGACCGATTTCCTATGATTGTGGTAATATAACTCTCATCACGAATAGTAGCAGTAGCCATACTAATCGGGATACGCATATCTGCTGCCGGCCGAATATTAATCACAAGGTCTAAGCCTGCTGATGAGTGATTTAACATAGCACGGTAATTAGCCCTCGACCCGGGATCATTGTTATCTGCTATAGGCAGCCCGATTTTGCCTGAAAGGCCAAATGACCTAAAATTATTTTGCACAATATCAAAAAACACTGTATCCAAAGATGCAGACCAGCCATTCATGTCTCCTGAACCATCCCAGCGAAGTATGTTTTCGGCACGGGCAGAAAAAGAAATTCCTGTCTCGTCGATAATCATGTTTCGCATGGCAAAGGTAAGTCGCTCACTACTTGATCCTCTGAAACTTTCTGGTGTTCGCACTTCAAGACCTTGTAAGAAAAAACCTTTCCATGTGTTTGCTTCACCACCGGCATTAAAAGCAGCATGATTGTACCCGGACGGCAGGCCTGGCACCAATTCGGTTGGATTCTCAAGATCTGAGAGATCAATATATCCATTCTGCAATCTAAAACCCCATCCTTCTACATCTTTAATCTGAAATCTGTCCATGTCAAGCCTAAGCATTACATGTCCCCCATTAGTGACTCTACCGCCGAAACGAGCTTCTACATTATTGGTAGCATGAATAACCCCAGCGTCGTCTTCAGGCACAATCCACTCTCTCGTAAACCTCACTGCACCTACAATATTTAAAGCTTTAAATCCATTGCAATTCCATTCGACGGAAGTGATATTGCGGGGATCAGAAGATCCTTCAGCCCCTTTGATTCTGAACTCATTGCCATCACCCAACAAGAAAATATGATCCTGAGGCAGATAAAGTCTAACATCATTGCCAAAACCACCATTGGTAATGCATACCTGAGCACCCAGTGACAAAAATCCGCCAAGTGCATCTAAATTTGGAAGATTTAGATTTACCACTATATCCATGTGGGCCGTGTCTTTTTTGATAGTCAGATTCGGGATGCCAATAACTATTTGTTGTCCGTCAATAGTGCGATCAATGCCAATAGGCAGTGTAGTCTCTGCACCACTGGTAAGCAAGCTGGTAAGTTTATCACCTGCCTCAAGTGCCGCAGCAAGACCCTCAGCCTCACCCTGAGACATACCTATGACCCGACCCACCACTGTCGCCTCAGATCTGAATGGGAAACCATCGTCTTTGACAGGTATGATTGTACCATTTACCATCTGTCTGCTGGCATTGATAGCTACTCCTGAAAAATTGACCCTAAGCTTGATATTATTTAAAAATGGGATGATGACATAACCATAACCATTACTTGACGATCCCCCCGATGATTCTCTTACTTCAATCGTAAATCCCGCAGCTGTAAAGGAAGAGCCCACAGTAACTCCGCCCGATGCCGTCGTTGATGTCAAAGCAGGAAAGGTACATGGAGAAGAACACTCGCTTTCACTGCCTTCGCTATCTTCACCTGATGTAACGGGGGCTTCATCAGAGATAGTAAATTCGATGGTGTTGCTCTTATGATAAAAGTGGGTTTCTGCTACAAAATAACCATCCAGAGAAACATCATGTATAGCACTCTTTAACCAAACTACCCTCCAATAATAGGTGCCTTCTGTCTCAAGTTTTATATTTTTATCATTTATGACATAAATTCCTGACATAAGCTCTTCTACAGAATTAAATTCGGACCCTCCCACTTCCTGTTGCAATCCAAAAACAATATCATCTCTTCCAAATCTGTCAGTTTTCGAAATTTGTAATACCCATTTTTCAGCAACATCGCCGAAATATGAACTTTCTACCAAGTCCCCATCTGAGCCCTCAAGCCTTCTTACATAAGAAAAATCTGGAAAACCATATGCTGGAAGGGCTCCGTTGTCCCATTTAAATCGGATATCACCTGGCGATAATGTATCTTTATGTGCAGGTTTTTCTAATAAGGGTTTTGGCATTCCTACCACAAAATTTATTTCATTTGTTTGGGTAAATCTGGTACCATCCCGCATTTCCATCACTGTGCGGGCAGCAGCCCGGTATGTATGACTTCTTATCAATACATCATCTGAGTCGAGTCTATTGCCCAGGGTACTAAGCATAAATGTCCTGGCGTGGTCTTCCGTGGCATCTGCGTCACCTATATTGCGAAGATATTGCAAGGGACCACCCACAGGCCATGTGTTATCTCCTGAGTTTGTTTGCATAGGAGAATTGTCGGTTTCATCATTTAATGTGAAATTATAAATCAATTTCTTGTAATCTGAGCAGTACGGATCAAATCTGACCAGGCAAGGCAATATATTAAATGGAAGAGTATCCCTGTCTAAAGGGAAGTAAAAATCACAAACTGGGTTTGAACAATCATTTCCTTCAGTTTCTTCCTCTATGCAACCAATAAAACCAATTTCATCGTCTTCATCTTCTTCTTCATTAGGATTTACTTTGTAAAAAAATGAAACCAAATTACTATTTCCCCTATCATAAAACATGAGTCTTCCTTCAGGGTCAAAAGCAGTTACAAATACAACATATTCATGGCCTTCTACCAATAGTGCGTCTACCCCATCCAGAACAGGCATTGTTGTCGACTTTGTTTCAAATTGATAGGATCCTGCAAAAACACTAGCCATGATTTCATCCACTGTCATAACCAGATTATTTTCTGTAGCATCAATCAAATGCACACGATAAGTGACTCTGTTTCGTTCCTCAGGACTGATGTTGCTAAGGTCATGGGCCCAGCTCACATTGATTGCTGGTATGGTTTCCCCTGTTTCCGGTGTAAAGATCCAGGGTCTGTCCACATATGTGATCTCAAAATCAGAACACCCTGACGACGGATCTGATATTAAGACATCATTTTCATCGTATGCTTCAAAACAAATTTGATAATTTCCTTCCGGCAAAGCCCTGTTAATAGTTATGGCTTGGATTTGTTCTTCACTAAGATTGTTGGTGTTGCTAAAACCATCCGTGGTTCTTCCAAACTCAGCCAGCTGCCTTCCATCATATACTCTTGTTTCTCCTGCAGCAAGGGTAAATGGCACTAAATAGTCTATGGTAGCCTGGAGCTGACTAGGGCCATAAACTACAGTTTTTAAATAAAAGGTTTGACTTGTCGCTGTGGTATTATTTAATGATACATATACAAATGTCAAATCTTCTATATAATAATCAAGGTCCGTAGGGTAAGGAGGTGAGATTGCAGTATTTATTGCTATTTGTGCTTTTAATGTACAAATGCTTAGCAGGAATAAAAAAATGCATGGAAAAATATTTTTCATCTGTATAATTATATTTTAATTAAAAGAACAAACGAATCTGATTACATTATTTTCTATTTTACAAAAAATCAAACCTGGTTAACAAACGATATAAAGTAAACCTGATAAAATTTTCTTTGAGGCTCATGTTTATGACTTTTTCTTTTTTGTAAAAAATGAATAATTAAAATTACAACCTATGTTAATTTCTTTGAAACTTCTGGTGGCTACAGAGGATTTATCAATAAAGCCAGTTCTCAGATTGAGGTTTCCTGCGTTTGATACAGGAAGTACCACAAAAAGGGTTGCTGAAAAAACTTGTCCGTCATCCGTTAATTCATTACGGAGTTTCTGATAACTGCCCGTCACATTAAGTGATAATTTACTTTTTTCAAAAGTTTTTCGTAGTCCGAGAGATCCACCTGTTCTGCTTAGGTCAATGCCATTAAATTTATCATTACTCTGCGTTAAATGAAGGTTAAAACCTGATTTGGATTTTTTATGGTCAAGCGTGTATGACAATGAGATAATCTGAGTGCTGCCCTCTCTGTTTGATACTATGACCGGACTCGCATCCACTACTTGATTTTTATTGAACGAGGCTATGATGCCATGGTGGAGAGTGGTATTTCCCCACCTGAGGTAGGGGCTTATAGTGATAACAGATGTTTGCTGTATTAGTCTGAATGTATCATTTATGGCAGTAAGCCCTGGCCTCTGGTCCAGTGCAAAATTTGAAATTGTCGCGTTAATTCCTCCCGTTTTGGATATCATAATATTGGTCGATATATTATACACTTTACGCAATGAAGTATTCCTTTTTATTTGGTTGATATTGTTACGCTGTACACCGTAGGTTGCATTAACATTGAGTTTGGATTTAAATAACCGCAAGCCTGTATTAATTGTGGTCTGTGTGATATCATCCAGGGTGTAGTGCATTCCAAAACTTTTATAATTTTGGTCGATTTGCCGGTATTTCACCCCGATATTAAAAATCCTTTTTTTATAATTTATTGAACCATCATACGCCAAACCAGATCTGGTTGTATTATTGGTTGTTATAAATCCGTCAACGATATCAATAATTTTTTTGGAAGTTTCATACTGAATGGTATCAAATCTGCTCAACTGGTTATTAGTCACTGTTGATAAATCGAGGTTATACTCGATATGTAATGCTTTAAAAATATTTAAACTGCCTTTTGACCCTATGACCAGATTTTCTGCCGGAGGGAAAATTGTTCGAAAAAACTCCCCTTTATTTACTGAGTCGAATTTATCTTTTGCCTTAAAGAAATAGATATCCAAGAAATTATTATTGTTTCCAATACCTAATTTTACTCCATATGCATCTCTTTGAAATTTTTGAACCAAATTGGCGTAAGCTGCCAGTGAATCCTGGATATAATTTGGAGTTTGCAGATATCCCTTAAAGCCTGCCAACCGCAATATACCCGGATTAACCTCCAGGCCCACTCCCCTGAAAGTCATACCATTAAATGAATAATTACTGAAGTGCATCTGGCGATGGCCAAGATGTAGCTTTACCCATTTATAGCTCGGACTTACACCAAATCGAATAAAAGGATTGTCAAAACCTCCTGCAAGCTGCCCCGACCTGTAAGTCAGGTTTAAAGGCATTTGGATTCCGGCCATGGAAAGTGTGCCTCTTAAAGAGGCAAAAAAGGTATTAGAACCTACTCTTTGAGTATCTCTTTCCTGGGTATTGGCTTGATATCCAAGAGATAAGGAAGCACTTTTGTCAAAGAGACTGCCTTTGCGGAAGGTAGAAATATCCTGAGAAAATAATACCACCCTTACAAAAATCAGAAATATTATACCAATAATTTTCATAGCTATCTATTTTGTACATCCTGTTCGATAATTTCCTTTAGCCAGGAAGGAAACCGACTTCTATCTGACCATGGAATCACTTCTCTGCTCAATCTGCGAGGGTCAAAATGTTTCCTGTAAAAATAATACATGATACCCTGAGAGATTACTTCATCATTTCCTCTGGAATCACCACGGTAATTAGCTAAATAAGACCTAAACTGTTCAGAATATTCACCAATATGGCTTTGAGATAACCCAAACTCTCTATCGATAAAATGGCCCATCTCGTGCAGGATAGTCAGATAGGCATTTTCAGACCTGAGCGTAAATACATCAGGGTGGATAATTATGTACTCATAGTCTGCATTTTTTATTGTACATCTTCTCGACCCTCCACCGACTGTACCTGAAACAGAAATATTCTTACGACCATTTCTAGGGTTTCCAATTCTAAAATTTTTGGGAATCGCAGTTAAATACCCTACAGGTAAAACATTAATAATCTCTTGAATTTTTGCAATCTGAGCAGCGTTAGCATTGAAAACAAAAAAGAGATATCCATTTCTTTCAATCTGGTAATTGGGGCCCCATAGTTCCTCTTCATTTTCCATTCCAAAATGATCTTCTTTGCAAACAGTTCCAGCCCTCCTACTTAAAAAAATGCAACACGGGCAACCGCTGGATTGGCACTGTTCTGTAGTCACTGGCTCACTTCTGGTTACTCTGCTCCGGGAGCTCCTTTCAGAGGGTCGTGCACGTCTTTCATGTTGCAATCCATCCTGAGGACCATTTGATTGACTAGTGGATTGTGAATAACCACAGATGCCATAAAGGACAATAAGGAATGTAAAAGTTATCAGGGTCTTCATATTAATATTATTTAAATTGGAGTGGGAAACCTCCCACTCCAATGTGTGTGTAGTTTATTTCTCTTTTTTAAGTTCGCTTATTTCAGCCTTTAGTCCTTTGATAATTTCCTGTTGTTCCTGAACCGCTTTAACCAGGACAGGTATGATTTCAGAGTAACTTACTCCATAAAATTCCTGTTCATTTCGGGAGTCGGACTGAGGCACTGAAACCACTTCAGGCAATACTTTTTCCAAATCTTGTGCTAAAAATCCAAGGTGTGTTTTTGTGTCAATTTTTTCATTCTTCCATTGATAGGATACCGGTTTCATATCCATAATTTTTTGGAGACCTCCATTTATAGATTGGATATTTTTCTTTAATCTTTCATCTGAAGAAGTGTTTAACGGATTGACACTAAATACTGTGGACCATCTCTTGACGGTACTGCCCAGATCATAGGCTGCATGTGTATTAGGATGTAAGTAGGCCTGCACAAGTAGCTCACCATTGTTTAGAGTTGCCCAGGTAGAAGAGTTTCCTTGTAGCCTTAATCCTGATACACCTTCCAAATAAGTATTGGTTCCATTGAGCTCTACTCTGTTATTTTTTACATTCACATTATTGTATGTGATGCCCCCCGTGATTAAATTCCATGGATTGGAATCAAAATCAGGTTGGTTCTCCCATATATTTTGTTGGACTGACCATTTTAGTACATGACCATGCGTTAAGTTATTTACTACTACCGGAACTGATTGAATTTGATTGGCATTCCAAATAGGAGCTGTATTGGTGGCTGAAAGTGTATTACCAGTGATATTGATACCGGTACCTGCTGTATAACTTCCTGCCGGACCTTGCGGACCTTGTGGACCCGTCGGACCTGCGGGACCCTGTGGGCCTGCTGCCCCTGCAGGGCCTGTTGCTCCAGTTTGTCCTTGTGGTCCTGTGGCACCTGTAGCTCCGGTTTGACCTTGAGGACCAGCAGGGCCTGTTGCACCGGTTTGTCCTTGTGGGCCGGCAGGGCCTTGCGGCAGTACCAGGTTTAATGTCTGATTTGGCGAAGTGCCTGTGATGGTAGCCGATGCCGTCTGACCTGAAGTGACATTTCCTATGGCAAGTGTATTTGCCGGACCGGCCGGACC
>JAGVTV010000175.1 GCA_019136675.1 Bacteroidota bacterium | reverse complement strand
GTTTACTCAGATGGTGAATATGACTTCAAGCGTCTTTTGCTGGACAAAAATGTGGATGCCGTGATGATATGCACACCTTGGGAGTGGCATACTCCCATGTCGGTAGCAGCCATGAAATCCGGAAAGGCAGTGGCCTGTGAGGTGGCCGGTGCCATGAGCCTGGACGAATGCTGGCAATTAGTACGAACTCAGGAGGAAACAGGCACTCCTTTTATGATCATGGAAAATGTTTGCTACCGGAGGGATATAATGGCTGTACTCAATATGGTCAGACAGGGTCTTTTTGGCGAATTGATTCATCTGGAGGGGGGCTATCAGCACGATCTCAGGGAAGTTAAGTTTAACGACGGGGTCAATTATTATGGCGGAGGAGTTGAATTTGGAGACAAGGGATACAGCGAGGCACGCTGGCGGACTACCCACTCAGTGTACAGAAATGGCGACCTGTATCCTACGCATGGCATCGGCCCTGTGGCTACCATGACAGATATAAACAGAGGCAATCGGTTTGAATACCTGACCTCCATGGCTTCCAAGGCCCGTGGCCTGCATGAATATGTAGTCAATCACCCAAAGGGCGGAAAGGATCACCCAAATGCCAGAGTCAACTTCAGGCTGGGTGATGTCGTCACCACCAATATTATGACTTCTAATGGAGAGACCATCACGCTGACCCACGACACCAACCTGCCCAGGCCGTATTCGCTGGGATTCAGGGTTCAGGGTACCAGAGGCCTGTGGATGGATGTCAATAAATCAATCTATATCGAAGGCAGGAGTCCGGCCCACAGGTGGGAGCAGGCTGATGCATATCTAAAGGAATTTGACCATCCTTTGTGGAAAAAGTATGAAAATGATGCTTCCGGTGCCGGTCACGGCGGTATGGACTGGTTTGTGATGAATGCCTTTATCGAGGCTTACAAGCATAATGAACCCATGCCGCTCGACGTGTACGACCATGCTGCATGGTCTGCTATTACGTGTCTATCAGAGCAAAGTATTGCACAGGGTGGTGAGCCGCAGGCTTTTCCGGATTTTACGGATGGTAAATGGATGGCCCGAAAGCCTGTTTTTGCCAAAACGGATATTTATTAAAAGGTTACTTTTTGGATTTAATTTTTTGACCCGCCGGTTCTTTCAGATTTATGTAAGCCCACAGGATGATCATTGAAATTCAGGCTGTGTAATTACATAAGGGCACCGATAATGGTGGCTGAAAATAAGGAAGCTATTGAGCCACCAAGGACAGCCTTCAGGCCAAACTCGGACAAATTTTTTCTTTGTCCGGGGGCGAGTGATCCGATGCCACCTATTTGTATACCTATGCTGGCAAAATTTGCAAAGCCACACAACATATAAGTAGCCATTATAACGGATTTGTTATGTACAAGATGTACGGCATTGGACGGATCCTTGAGTGAGGCGAGTTGTGTATAAGCGACAAATTCACTGGAGGCAAGTTTTATACCCAAAAGCTGCCCCATGGTCATGATGTCCTCCTTACCCACGCCTATGAGCCACATCAAAGGAGCGAAAATTAAACCTAGAATGGTTTCAATGGATAGTTTTGAATATTGGGTATAAAAGGCAATACCGTTGTTAAGATTAGCTTTATTTTCAAGTATGCCAAAGGAGATTTTGTTGAGGCTTAAGTCACCTACCAAGCCGAGGATGCTATTGGCCATTGCGATAAAAGCAATGAAAACCAGAAGCATAGCAGCGACATTGGCAGCGAGCTTAAGGCCTTCTGTGGTACCGTTGGCTATAGCATCAAGTACATTGGAGCCAATGTTTTCGTATGAAACTTTTACGTCAGTATCAATTTTTTCGGTTTCAGGATACAGTATTTTGGAAATTACGATGGCACCCGGTGCTGCCATAACTGAGGCGGCAAGGAGATGCTTGGCAAACTCCAGTCTAAGTACAGGATCATCTCCGCCCAAAAACTGAATATATGCGGCCATAACGGCACCTGCGACTGTGGCCATACCTCCGACCATGACGAGTAAAATTTCTGATTTAGTCATTTTTTCCAGGTATGCCTTAATCATCAGAGGAGCTTCTGTCTGGCCGAGGAAGATGTTTCCTGTCACAGAAAGACTCTCTGCTCCGGAAATATGCAACAATTTGGTAAAAACTATGGCAAACCACTTAACTACTTTTTGTATCACTCCCAGATAAAATAGAAGAGAGGTCAGGGCAGAAAAGAAAATGATGGTAGGAAGTACCTGAAACAAGAAAATAAAGCCATATGATTTGGCATCCATCATCCCTCCGAGTAAAAAAGTACTGCCGGCCTTGGTAAATTCAAGTATCTGCACAAAAATTCCACCTATAAATTCAAAAATATTTTTGATAAATGGAACCTTTAGCACTCCAAGAGCCAGGAGAAGTTGTGCGAGTAATCCGAGACCTACTGTTCGCCAGTTTATGCCTTTTCGGTTGGCACTAAAGATATATCCTACTCCAATCAGAACAACCATTCCGAGGACTCCTCTAAGCAGATTGATAAAAAAATCCATATTAAATTGAATTTATTTGTTTTATATATGGTGTCAAGTTCGTTATTTTGTCGTAAAAATAGAATTTAAATCCCAATCTCTGTATTGTATGAGTTTAAAAAACACAAATTGCTTCATCATAGGTATATCAGGGGGCAGTGGCTCAGGCAAAACTTCTTTTCTCCGTGATGTCAGACAGCATTTTAACAGCGAAGAGGTGTGTTTCCTGTCTCAGGATGACTACTACAAGCCCCGTGAGCTGCAGAAGGAGGATTTAAACGGCATTAAGAATTTTGATTTGCCCGAATCCATCGAACTGGATGAATTCTACTTTGACCTGGTAAAACTGGCCAACGGTATGGAGGTAGAAAGACAGGAATACACCTTTAACAATGAGACCAAAAACCCGAAGATGCTCAGGTTTAAGCCTGCTCCCATTGTTATTGTAGAAGGCCTGTTTATATTTTTTGAACCCAAAATTTTTAACCTTCTGGATCTCAAGATCCTGATCCATGCCACTGACACTCAAAAAATCATCAGGAGAATAAAAAGGGACAGGGTAGAGAGGAACTATCCTCTAGAAGATGTGTTATACAGGTACGAACACCATGTTTTGCCGTCTTTTGAGACATTTATTTATCCTTACATCAATAAAGTAGACCTTATAATAAACAACAACAAATCTTTTGAAATGGGGAGAGAATTGTTGGTGGCTTACCTGAGGTCACAGATTGATAAAAAAATATTAGAAAAAAATTTAATATAAAGTTTGGTGATTTTATAAGTGTTATGTATCTTTGCGGACATAACCACAAAGAATTCCTGAAATCAATAACGAACCTGTATTGAGAATGTGAACCTAGCAGATACCTTTTAAGGTATTGGATCATTATTATTAATCTTAAATAACGGGTGTGATGAACTTCAGAGTATATTCAGGAGTCATTTTGATTTTGGTTTGTTATATGGTTTCGTTTTTTCAGGCGAAGGGACAGTCAAGGGTCTTTGAAGGAAAGGTCGAAAAAACTGAATCAGCAACGCTTTCTTCCATATTTAACAAGGTCGAAGTTTTCGGTCTCAATGCCGAAATTGTTGATCGCTACCTTTCAGAAAAAAGATCATTTAATGACAAGTTTAGTTTCAGGTTGTCTGACGGCAGGCAATGGGACTTTAATGTCGAGCCGGTAGAGATTCTAACGGCCGAAACTAAAGTATACCTGCTTACTCCGGAAGGCAAGAAGGAGATTACGGAAAAACCCAGTGTAAAGACTTATAAAGGTTTTTTTGCCGATGGAAGGGAAGGACAGATCAGACTGACAGTCAGCGGTGACTTTATGTATGGCTTGATCCGGTACGGTGACGAAGAATACTATATTGAGCCATTACACTATTTTGAACACAGTGCCCGTCCAGGCAAATTTGTATTTTATAACTCTAAAGATATCGCTCCTGATCACAGTTCGACCAGGTGTTTCAGGCCTGATGAACCGTCTGATCATATCAGTCATGATAATCATGATGCCGGGCGTACCGGAAATTGTTATAAAATAAAGTTATCCTTTGTCTCGGACTATCTTATGTATATCGATCCGGCACATCCCGGACTGGATGCTAATATTAACCATGTAATCGGGGTACTTAATAACGTGCATATCAATTATGAATATAACCCGGGGGTCAATTTTGACGATGGAGTAAACTATGAAGTGGGTGAGATAATTGTTAGTACTTGCTCTACTTGCGACCCTGTTTCCTCTACTCAAAACCCCAACTCCCTCTTGTCAGAATTTTCCTCCTGGGTAGATCAGGGTGGATTCAATCATCCGCTTCAGAGTGCCCACTTTTGGTCAAACAGGGACTTTATCGGTTCAGCAGTTGGACTGGCATTTCAGTCTGCAAATCTGTACTGCAATAATAGGGGCAGGGCCATCCTTGAGGATTGGACCACTACCGCAGCCCTTCTCAAGACCATGGTGAGTCACGAAATAGGGCACAACTTCAACGGTGTCCATGACGGGACTACCGGGTTGATTCTTTCACCCACCGTAACGGCAACCGATACATGGTCCTCGACATCAAAGACAACGATAAGCGGACAGATAGCAGGCCAGTCTGGATGTTTTACGGCATGTGGTGCAGCTACCTGTGACAGGGTGACGGCATTGGCGGTTTCCAATGTGACGACCTCGGGGTTTACCGTCTCATGGAGTCCATCTGGTTCCGGCTCTTATGTGGTCAAGGTGAGGGAGCTCGGCACAATACCTTTTATTAATGATATAACTGTAAGCACAAATTCTGTTACACTGAATCCGACAGGTTATGCCATTTGTAAAAAATATGATGTTTTTGTTTATAATAAATGCGGAGGTACTTTAAGTGTTGCACAGAGGGTATTAATGATCAGTCCCACATCACAGGGATGTGCCATCTTTTCAGTCAACAATCCGGTAGGGTGGAATGGCAGTACCATTACATTTTCCAATACCTCACTGAATGCAACTTCCTGGAACTGGAACTTTGGCAACGGGCAGACTTCCACAGTCCAGAATCCCACTGTCACCTACTCTGCTCCGGGTAATTACGATGTAACTCTTACTGTAAATAACATCCACACAATGACCAAAACGGCAGCTGTAAGGGTCCTGCCGGAAAGAAGTCCTCCATATACTTTGGCACAAGGTGGTGATTTTGAATCCAATACTTCTGACTTTGGTGCTCAGGCCTTTGAGGGGACTACTAATGTGTGGGAGTTTGGAACTACGAACTATGTGTTGGCTACCCAGGGCAATGCATGGAAGTCTTACCTTAATGCTGACATTCCACAGGTAACATCAAAAAGCGGACTATTTTCCCCTAGGTACAATATGACAGGTTACCAGAATTATCAGGTTCATTTTGATATAGGGATGGAAACCCAGTTTTGTAATGGCCCTGTTGCCGTGCAGCTTCAGTATTCTACTGACAACGGGACTACATGGACCAGGCTTGGCACAGCACCTGACTTTTATAATGCGGGTCCCGGCCAGTTTTGTGAAATTGCTACACAACTTTTTTCAGATAAATACGGATGGACTCTCAATCAAAATTATTTGCACAAAAGCATTGATGTCAGTTTCCTTTCAGGCAGCCCATCTGTTATTTTCAGGTTCGTAACAGCCATTTCAAGCGTATTTACCGGCGGGTACGCAGTAGACGGAGTGCTGATTGACAATTTCCGCATAGATGCTCAGAATCAAATAATTTTACCATTGGACGTGAGTAGCCTTAAAGCCCGGGCGATGGATGACCATGTCCTCCTTACCTGGAAGAGTTATAGTGCCGACGAAATTAGACACTACAATATATATAAAAGTATAGATGGTACCGACTGGGTCGGGATAGGAAAAGTCGGAAACAATTCAGATATAAGTTCTGAATACTCTTTTAAAGATAATTTCCCTGTCAAAGGGCTTACATACTATAAGGTTGGTGCCAGCCGGCATGATGGCAAAGAGGAATTTACCAATATTGCCGGAGTTTGGTTTGGTGAAGAACCTTCAGTGGTAATCTATCCAAATCCCGTACAGGCAGGGCATCCGGTTTATATTGCCGGTTTTGGTGCAGATTTTGCCATAAAGGAAATAACATTGACCGACAGATTGGGACGCCGGACTGAAATAAAGGAATTTGACCCTACTACTGGCCGTATCGAACCGCATTTCCTTACACCAGGCCTCTATTTTCTGAAGGTCATGTCAGTGGCAGGACAGTCAAGAACCATAAAGATCAGTGTTATTGAATAGTAAGTAACCTTCCGCATAATTCCTTCAGGATACAGATTTACAGGTATCCGCCAATCAGGACCCAGATATATTGACATTCAAACGAGCCGGCTTTTATAAGTCCGGCTTTTTTGTTTTCTGACTTATGCTTGCTGATATGCTGGACATAATTTGTCATACAATCACCTATAAAGTACAAAATGATTAATATATAAACAATTGTATAAAAATGTGATAAATATTATAAAATAAAAATATAAATAAAGTACTGTATTTATATTAAATTAAGTATTAAAAATTTTTGTAATATGTAATTGATTTATGTATCTTTGCCAGGTGATTCGGTACGCCGTGTCATCTATATCCCAGCAGACAGTATTTAATAATTGGATTTTCTCAAAGTAAAAAATTGTTAGTTATGTCGAAGTTATCCACTTGGTTTGGTCTCAGGTTTAGCATGATGGCTTTGCCGATGCTGTTATTCCTGGTTTTTACGGGAAGTACTTCCCACGCCCAGTGCAGTGCCATTGATGGTGCCACAGGAATTGAGTTATCCGGTGATCAG
The DNA here is from genome assembly GCA_019136675.1 of Bacteroidota bacterium. Classification (GTDB taxonomy): domain Bacteria; phylum Bacteroidota; class Bacteroidia; order Chitinophagales; family Saprospiraceae; genus OLB9. The sequence goes on along the minus strand of JAGVTV010000175.1, from coordinate 2,939 downwards.
CCATGGACAGGTAGTCTGGGTATGAGGTTTACGGTCAATTCACCCATAGAAGTTACACGACTGGGTGCTTATGACAGTGATCAGAATGGTTTTTCGGGAACAATCACGGTTGGTATTGTGAACGCTGCCGGAACAGTGGTTGTTCCTGCCATTACCATGACCGGAAATTCTGATCCACTGGTTACATCATTTCGGATGAGAAACATTTCACCGGTTACTTTAGGTGCAGGCACCTACACAGTGGTGGCCTTTGGGTTCAGTGTTTCAGATCCCAATGGGAATACCAATGCCCCCTTCTCAAGCTTTGCCGCAACCACAAATTCAGGCGGAGGGCTTATCACACATGTTGATTCTCCCTGGGACAACAATCCGGTTATGGCTGTACCAGCCTCGGGTGTTCATTCTATCGGTGGCTTTCATGCTGGTAACTTCACATTCCGTTCGGTTTTGCCGGTACTCTCTGCCACCATCAATGGAGTAAATATTACCACCAATAATGACGGAGTAGCTGACAATGGTACATTTGCCATTTGCAGCGGTCCTCCCTCACCTAATGTGACCATGGGTGCGTTTTCGGTTTCTGGTCCCTCAGGAGCACAAGTGAAGGTTTATCAGGAAATCGTATTGACTAACGCTACTCAGTCAGGAGCATGGTGTAACGGGATTTCCGGGGCAGGATGTTCAGCAGCACCCGGCTTGTTTGCGGGTTCTACCAATACTTTTACCAAAACAGTAGTGACTTCCCCCGGCTCTGTATTGCTTAGATTCAGAGCTTACTATGATGCAAATAATAATAATAATCTTGATGCGGGAGATTGTGCAGGTGATTGGGCTCAATTTACGGTTAACTTTGAATCTCAGGCTCCTGTAATTACATGTCCCAGTAATATCACTGTTAATGCCGACGCACTTGAGTGTGCTGTACCAGTGACATACAGCCTTCCCACTACTTCTGATCTGCCATGCACAGGGACTGTAACCCTGACCCATGTATCCGGGCCAGCGAGCGGTGCAGATTTTCCTGTAGGTATCAACACTGTAACTTACATGGCCACAGATGCTGCTGGCAATACCAATACTTGCTCCTTTACGGTGACAGTCAACGATTATCCGGCCCCCCCTTTGGGCTGCAAGAATGTACAGGTTTCTCTGGACGCAGATTGTGAAGCTGTGATTACTCCGACCATTGTACTTACAGGTTGGGAAGGTCCGGGAGGAACTGTACTGTTGGGGTGTGAAGATCTTTTTGAAATTAATATTACCACTCATACAGGACAAAATGTTGGAAACGTCATAAATGCAACTCACGTGGGCAAGACCTTGTCCTATACCATCACACATCCTACTATTCCGACCTGTGGGGGTGAGATCTATGTCGAAGACAAAATAGCTCCGACGATCACATGCCGTGACATTACGGTCAATTGCCTGGCAGATCTGAGCAAGGTTGTGGTGGCATTTCCGGATGACAATTGTCACGCTACGCTGAAGCTTGTGGACGAGACCCATGCTGCCCTGGAATGTGATGATGAATTTATAGGCAAAGTTACAAGGACCTATGTGGCAGTGGACGGAGCGGGTAACGAAAGTGCACCCTGCACGGCTACTATCTGGCTGGCGAGGTCAAATACGGATGATGTGACCCCTCCGCCTTCTGAAGTTAAGCTCAGATGTTCTGACAATTACAAAAAAGACAACAGAGGATTTGGATACCCAGCTCCGTCAGAGACAGGTGTGCCTGTATATGATGACGGTGACATTAAGTTTCCGCTGTATCCGTTGTCACAGTTAAATATGGTGTATTGTAATTCTACCATAGACTACAGGGACCAGTTGATTTTAACCACTGACTGCAAGACCAGGATTATGCGTACCTGGATGATCACAGAGTGGTGGTGCAGCCAGTCTGTCCAGAAGTTTGTAGCTGTACAGGTTATAGACATTGTTGACGACCTGGCACCGGTCATTCCGCAGCTGGATGATATTACGGTGACCACCCAGACGAGGAGTTGTACGGGGCTGGTAACTCTGCCAAAGCTTACCATTACCGACAATTGCAACAAGATCTACCATGTATATGCCAATGCTACTCAGGAAGGCCAGCCGACCGGATATATAGACGGCAACGGAGGCACCATGTACCTGGGAGTGGGTGAGCATATAGTTACCTACTCAGCCCTGGATAACTGCAGCAACCAAAGCCAGATGTCATTTGTAGTGACAGTCAGGGATGATACAGATCCTGTGGCCATATGCGACCAGTATGCCACTGTAAGCATCAAGACAAACGGATACACCGAGATCACAGCATCAGCTGTGGATGACGGTAGTTTTGACGAATGCGGGCCGGTAACCCTCAAGTTACGCAGGATGGAAGACCCATGCGACTTTGGGCACGACGACGATTGGTTTGACAAGGTGGGCTTCTGCTGTCTGGATGCCAATACAAGCCGGATGGTACAGTTGCTGGTGACCGACAAGGGTGGCAATACCAATATCTGTATGGTCAATGTGGAAGTCCAGGACAAGGTGACCCCATCGATCACATGTCCGGGTGACCTGACGATCAGTGACTGCAACTTCACGTTTGACCCTAACAATCCTGCAGCCTATTTTGGGGCCGTAACTGTCAGCGACAATTGCCCTGCCAATAACATAATCAGGGATGTGGTGGATGACCAGAGGACACAGTGCGGTACAGGCGATGTAATCAGGACTGTCACGGTAGGACAGGGCAGGACCATTTTCGGTACATGCACCCAGACCATAACCTTTGAAAACAATTATCCGTTCTATATCAACGATTTGAATCACAATGACCCGGCCGACGACATCACCTGGCCTAAGGATTATCTGGCCCTGGGCCAGTGTACCTTTGCCGGACTGCTGCCGGAAACATTGCCTGACAGTTCCAGGATGCCTGTATTTACAGAAGATGC
>JAGVTV010000131.1 GCA_019136675.1 Bacteroidota bacterium | reverse complement strand
ACAAGGGCAATGATGCCATAGCCACAGGTGGCCAATTTGCTTCTGAGGTCAAAAATTTTACTGATGAAGAAGGTGGAAGCGGACAGACAGGTACATCAGGCAGTACTACCGAAACCAAAAGATATCTGAGGCTTATGACTGTCAGCAAGGACTTGTACAATTATTACAAGACCGTGGAAAAGTTTGTCGGCTCGGCCAACCACAACTCGAGTTTTTCGCAAACTCCTGAAATTTACTCCAACATTACCAATGGCCTGGGGATCTTTGCAGGCTATACCGAACAATACAAGGAGATAAAGTAAAACCTGATGGCGGCGGATCAGTATTACTGTACGCAGATTGAATTCGGAACACCTGAGTTTGATGAAGCACTCAGACTCAGGGATAAAGTATTGCGAAAACCCCTCAAACTTGAATTCCAGCCTCAGGACATTGCTACTGAATATGATTCGGTACACCTGGCATGTTACGATGTAAAAAGCGAATTTCTGGCAGCAGTGCTTATACTGAAGCCTCTTGATAGTAAAACTGTAAAAATGAGGCAGGTAGCTGTAGATCCCGATCTTCAGTCCAGGGGAGTGGGCTCTCTATTGGTAAGCCACAGTGAGGCAGTTGCCAGGGCCAAAGGTTTTAATAAAATAGAGTTGCATGCAAGAGACACCGCCGTTCAATTCTATAAGAAACTTGGGTACACTGTCAGCGGAAGCGTATTTAAAGAAGTAGGGATTGACCATTATTATATGGATAAGCAAATTTGAATATATTAAAATCCCATATGTATATCCCCAAATTCTGTTTTTAAGAAAAATGTAAGAAATTTTACATTCTATAAAAAATTTACAGCGTAATACACATTACAATCAAAGTATATAAATTCTTTTCGCTTTGATAATCAACACATTAAAAAAATAAAAATATATCACTGAAGCTATTTTTTATACTGTACAATCGAGGAGATCTGCCCCTAATAACATAACTTTGTATTAAGAATACTCCATTACCCCATGGGTATTTGCACCCAAAAACAATTCGTATGACAATTGAAAACACCCCAAAGGCAGTTATCTGTGTTTGTATTTTTACTTTTATGGCTTTCGTATGCCCAAAGTTTTCCACGCTGAATGCCCAAAGCAGTATTACAGGAAAAGTATGGCTGGATCTGAATTACGACGGCAACATTTCAACAGGTGAACAGGGAATTCCCGATGTACCTGTCTTTCTTACCACATGTTCGGGACAATTTGTCAATGCCGTCTACAGTGATGTAAATGGTGATTATACGTTTTCAAACCTACCTTCCAACAGTTACAAGTTGTTCTATAACATATCCTCGCTCGGACCTCTGTACAAATTTACTGTTTATGGCTCACAAACCGACAACAAGGCTCAGGCCAATGGATTTACGTTTTGCCAGCTCACAACAGAAGGTGTCTACAGTGTTCATGGTGGGATTACTGCTATTGCCAATATCGGAGACAAAGTCTGGGAAGACACCGACTATGACGGCACACAGGACCCCAACGAACCGGGTATACCGAATATTATGGTCCAACTGGTAAGTGCTTCTGATGGTACTGTCAGGGCTCAAACCCAATCATTACCAAACGGTAGTTATCATTTTAACAATGTAAATCCGGGTTTGTACTATGTGGCTTTTGGCGTTGACACCACCTACCGGCCTACCATTATTCAACCTGATAACAATACAAACAGTGATGTGTCCGGTGATAACGGGCCCAATACAACCGGTACTTTTTTTGCCGGAGCGGGTCAGAATATTACACATATTGATGGCGGCTTTTATCAGTGTGCAAGACTATGTGGAACGGTGTTCTTTGACCAAAACCAAAACGACACGCTTGACATTTTTGAAAACGGAATCAACGGTCTGACCATCGAACTTTGGAGGGTGACAGAATCAGACACCAGCATATTTACAACCACACAAACACAGCACAAGGCAGGTACCCCCAGTGATGACGGTTTCTATACCTTTTGTGTGAGCCCGGGATTTTATTATATCAAAATAATCATCCCGCAGGAAGCGGACCTGGTGGCAAGTATACCCTTTCAGGCAGAGTTGGACAACCACAACAGCCTGGTGACTCATAACAATGGCCCCAATACAACCAACACGATTTGGGTTGGCAGCGGTACAGATAATTGTGACATAGACGGAGGATTCTATTGTGGCTCGTCCATTACTGCCAGGGTATGGTTTGATGAAAACGAAAACGGCTTACGGGAAGCCGGTGAGGCAACTCTCGCCGATGTACAAGTGTCCCTGTATGACCAAAACCATATGCTGATTGATGTCGGAGTCACCCTGGAAGACGGTGTGTGCAAGTTTGATAGCCTGAAGGCAGGAAAATATTTTGTGTATTGCAGCGGAGGCCTCCCAGGCCTTACCTTTACGGTCCCTCACGCCGGCAACGAACAAAATGACAGCGATATTGACAACACCTTTGGTCCGGGTACTTCCGGTCGGATAGGTGTTTCTGAGTGCTCAGACACGGACGTGACAGGCATAGGATTCAGACAGGGCTCTATCCTGCCACTGGTATGGGGAGACATCAATGCGGCATGGATCGTTTCCAATAATGCTCAAGTAAGGTGGGCAGTTTTTTCCGAAACTGACATTGATCATTACAGAGTAATGACATCGGCAGATGATGGTAAAACCTGGACAGGACATGGGGAAATCGATGCCATAAATAAACAAATTGCCGAATCATCCTACCACTTCATATTTGAGACTCCGGCAGATGACATCCTCGTTCGGGTAGTTGCTGTGGGTTATGACGACACTGAAATGTTCAGCCCAACGGTAAGGCTTAGCCGTGAACAAAGTACACGGTGGGATGCTACACCAAACCCCGCCCAGGATTACCTTGAAATCAGGGGTAATAAAAACCATTTGATAACCGGCGGACCTTATACAGTGCAATTGATCAGCAGCAGCGGTGTAAAAATATACGAACAGACCATCCCGGAAAGTGCGGCCCATGTTATAGATGTTTCCACCTATTTACCGGGATTGTATGCAGTACTGGTCACAGAAAATGGGCGGGTGGTCCGTGTAATTAATATCGTGGTAAAACACTGATTTCCTGAAAGTCAGGCGTTCAGGCCTGGATATTTTTTCATGGCCAGATACACACCGTTTGACCATCCAAACCCATCCTGCACAGGATACTCTCCTCCCCCGCCGGGAGCATCAGCATCCACAACATTGTATTTTTCCATCATTTTACCTGTGGCTTTAAATACCTTTTCATTGAGTGAGGTCCATCTTGAAGCAATACTTTTTGCCAACTCGATATGGCCGTAATTTTTAGCTGCCATAAAGGACATCCATTGCAGCGGAGCCCATCCATTGGGTGCGTCCCATTGCTGACCGGTTTTATACAGGGTGGTTACAATGCCGTGTGGCATCAACAGTTTTTCCTGTAAAAAACGCAAAGTCCTGACACCCTGATCCATACCTGCCAGATTCAAAAACAGGGGAAAAACACCGGCTGCATGAATTCGTGAGGTCCTTTTATTTTCTTTAAGGTCATAATCAAAATAATACCCTTGTATGCTGTCCCAAAAATAACGTTCGATCATATCTTTTCTCTTTTCGGCTTTTGACCGGAACCATTGAGATCTTGCAGAATCTCCTTGTACCATCGCAGCCCTGGCAATAGTATTTTCGAGGTGAGCCAGAAGACAATTAAGGTCCACGGGGAGGATATCAGTAGTATGGATTGAATCAAGATTTTGGCCATCACTTAACCATCGACTGCTGAAATCCCACCCGGATTCACAGGCAGAGCGGATATGCCTGAACAACTCCTGCTCCGGTCGTTTAGAAGCCTCTGACAAATGGATGTCGTCAGCATACATTTCAGACCTGGGTGTCTCCAGCCTGTCCCAATACCGATTTAATAACCCCTCAGGCAAAACCACTTTATGTCCAAATGTACCTTCTTCTGTGGCACCTGATTCCATCCAGAAGTCATATTCTGTCTGCAGTTCGTTATAAAAATGGCCCAACACCTCATCACCTTCATGGCTGGCCAAAAGTGTTACCATGAGGCTAAAAAAAGGTGGTTGTGACCTGCTCAGAAAATAGGTTCTGTTGCCATTGGGGATAAAGCCGACTTCCCTTATCAGCCAGGCGAAATTTTCGGTCATATGCCTGATAAGTTCCCAATTGCCTTCCGCAGCCAATCCCAGCATGGTAAAGTAACTGTCCCAGTAATATATCTCATTAAACCTTCCCCCCGGGACGACATAGGGATTTGGCAAAGGTATCAGAGAGCTGCCAGCCACCTGACCATCCGCTTTCCTGGTTAAAATAGGCCAAAGTTTGCGGATGTGGTTTTCTAATAGCTCTTCAGTATCTGAGGTAAAGTCTGTGTTTGACAGACCTCCGGGCAAAAAATTTGTATTGTAAAATGCCATAAGGTCAAAGCCTGGCATTGAAGAAAATTGTCGATAGTCAGCCATGATGTCCTTGACCGGCCTGGTAGGTATGGCATCAGCAAGGGCCTTGCCATCTGACAAAATCCCCGACAAGGCTATGTCCCTGAACAGGGGGTCAAAGGTCTCTTCGGGCAATTTTAATTCGATCATGGCCATTAATTATAAAAATCAAAGATAATGTTATACAATCAAATGACCTGAATATTATTATTTTCCACCTGCGGTTATAAACATTCAAGCCCTTCAGGCTTGTTTTTTTTGACCCATATTTTGGTACCTCAAAAAAAATCCCGAAGGGATTTAACTTTACTAGCCCTGCATGTTTGCAGGGCTAGTAATAAATTGGTAACACCAACCACAGCGTGGTTGAATGATCCCGGGATGTTTAAAAATTCAACTCCTCCGGGGTTGTTGATAACACCGTACATTATAGCCTCAGGTTTCACCTGCGGCTATAATCATTCAAGCCCTTCAGGCTTTTATTTTAAACCCATATTTTAATAACACACAGGAATCCCGAAGGGATTTAATTTTACTAGCCCTGTATGTTTGCAGGGCTAGTAATAATTGCAGATACCAACCACAACGTGGTTGAATGACCTCGGGATGTATAAAATTCAACTCCTCCGGGGTTGTTGATAACACCGTACATTATAGCCTCAGGTTTGACCTGCGGCTATAATCATTCAAGCCCTTCAGGCTTGTTTTTTTTTGACCCATATTTTGGTACCGCAAAAAAATCCCGAAGGGATTTAATATTAATAGCCCTGCATGTTTGCAGGGCTATTAATAATTGCAGATACCAACCACAACGTGGTTGAATTTATGGTTCATAAATATTTTTCATCAAACTCTACGCCATGTTCTTTCAGTAAATTAACCAACTCATCATTGGGATTTACAGATTTATGATGTTCCTCCTGGTTTTTTACATAATTTATAAGAGCATCTTTGTCCTTGTAGGAATAGGTAAATGCACCGTATCCTTGCTGCCAACCAATAAAATTTGGAAACAGGTTATTCTCCTTAATAAAAATATTACTGGCAACCTTGATATCCTTTATTAGTGAGGCTAATGATACTGAAGGGTGCAAATCTGTTAAAATGTGCAAATGGTCTTCAACTCCGTTGATCTGGTAGACATGACAATTCTTATTTTTTAAAATACCATTGATATAACTGTAAAGCTCAGGCCTGCTGGATTTCAATAATGTTGGCTGCCTGTGTTTTGTTGAAAAAACGATATGATAAAGGATTTGGGTATAATTGCTCATAAAATTGAAAAAGTACAAATTTAAGCTTTGCTTTGTGTTTGTATAAATATTATACTCTCTTTGTTTTAAAATTCAACTCTTTCAGAGTTGTTGCCTCTTTGTCGTTTATAGCCTCAGGTTCCACCTGCGGCTATAATCATTCAAGCCCTTCAGGCTTTTATTTTTTGACCCATATTTTGGTAACGCAAAAAATCCCGAAGGGATTTAACTTTAATAGCCCTGCATGTTTGCAGGGCCATTAATAACCAACCATAACGTGGTTGAATGATCCCGGGATGTTTATAAATTCAACTCCTCCGGAGTTTTTGATGACACCGTACATTATAGCCTCAGGTTTCACCTGTGGCTATAATCATTCAAGCCCTTCAGGCTTGTTATTTTAGACCTATATTTTGATAATGCATAAAAATCCCGAAGGGATTTAATCTTAATAGCCCTGCATGTTTGCAGGGCAATTAATCATTAGAATCACCAACCACAACGTGGTTGAATGATCCCGGGATATTATAAAATTCAACTCCTCCGGGGTTGTTGATGACACCGTTCATTATAGCCTCAGGTTTCACCTGCGACTATAATCATTCAAGCCCTTCAGGCTTTTATTTTAAACCCATATTTTAATAAAACACAGTAATCCCGAAGGGATTAAATTTTACTAGCCCTGCATGTTTGCAGGGCCATTAACAACCAACCACAGCGTGGTTGAATGATCCCGGGATGTTTAAAAATTCAACTCCTTCGGAGTTGTTGATGACACCGTACATTATAGCCTCAGGTTTCACCTGCGGCTATAATCATTCAAGCCCTTCAGGCTTGTTTTTTTTGACCCATATTTTGGTACCTCAAAAAAAATCCCGAAGGGATTTAATATTACTAGCCCTGCATGTTTGCAGGGCTAGTAATAAATTGGTAACACCAACCACAGCGTGGTTGAATAATCCGCAGATTCAAAATAAACATTCAAGCCCTTCAGGCTTTTATTTTTTGACCCATATTTTGGTAACGTATAAAAATCCCGAAGGGATTTAATATTAATAGCCCTGCATGTTTGCAGGGCTATTAATAATTGGTAACACCAACCACAACGTGGTTGAATGATCCCGGGATGTTTTAAAATTCAACTCCTCCGGAGTTTTTGATGACACCGCTTATTGTAGCCTCAGGTTTCACCTGCGGCTATAATCATTCAAGACCTTCAGGCTTTCATGACTGAAACCCAAAATTTGTTCCTGAAAATAATATCTGCATTTGAAATTGTGCCGCTATCTTTACCAAACAAATCAAAACCAAAAAGATACCACACATGAAACACGGCATAAAACTCTCTCTGTACGTAAACTATTTTGTGTTTGCAATCCTGCTCAACAGCGTCGGAATCGTGATCCTGAAATCACAACAGGTTTATGGGGTGGATGAGGTCCAGGCAAGCACCCTGGAGCTGTTTAAGGACCTGCCCATAGCCATTGTTTCATTTATTGTGGCCTCCTTTCTGCCCAGGCTGGGATATAAAAAAGCTATGCTCTCAGGTCTTGCCCTGGTCAGCCTTGCTTGCCTCGGCATGTATTTGGGCAATTCGTTCTGGTCCGCGAGACTGCTTTTTGCCTGTGTGGGTATCTCATTTGCTTTGATCAAAGTATCCGTTTATTCCGTCATAGGCCTGGTCACTGACAACAGCCGCGAACACAACTCACTTATGAGCTCTGTCGAAGGCGTTTTTATGTTTGGCATAGCATTGGCCTACTTTCTTTTCCCTGCCTTCAACGACGAAGCAATACCTGACAGCTGGCTGAGGGTATATCCGGTACTTGGGGCAGCTTGCATTGTTTCCTTTTTGATATTGCTGTTTACAAAATTTGATGAGGGCCACGAGATACCTGGAGCCGACCTCTCTGAAGATTTCAGGCAGATGCTTTTACTGATCACTCAGAAGCTGGTACTTGTCTTTGTAATCTCGGCCTTTTTATTTGTAATGGTAGAGCAAGGCATTATGACATGGTTGCCGACATTCAATGACAGGGTGCTGAAATTACCCCAAAATATCAGCATTATGATGGCCAGCATTCTGGCGGTTTCACTGGGATTGGGCAGGATACTGGCCGGACAATTGACAAAAAAATACAACTGGTTTTATGTGCTTTCCTTTTGCATCGCAGCAGCTATGGTCCTTGTCACCTTTGTCTTGCCGCAAACCGTCAATGCCACCACATCTGATATACAGTCCTTTGCCGATATACCACTTATAGGATTTGCCTTTCCGCTGGTGGGCCTTTTTATAGCTCCCATTTATCCACTGCTTAATAGCACCGTTTTGAGCTCATTGCCCAAAAAACTGCATAGTCCCATGACAGGACTGATTATAATTTTTTCCGCCCTGGGCGGCACACTGGGTTCAAGAATTGTCGGCTGGCTTTTTAAAAATCTTGGGGCCGAAAAGGCATTTTACTATACTCTTATACCCATGGCAGTACTGTTTATCTGCCTGGTATTGCTGCGGAATCTTACTGCAGGTCTGTCACCGTCAGAAAGTGACAACCACTAGATAAATTGTCATTTTGAAACAACAAATCTCCGGGTTGTCAACTGCTTATTGCCCGCAAGGGACAAGATGTAGACTCCGTCGGACAGCGATCTTATATCAATGGTGAATGACAGTGCGGATGGCGATCTGCCTGCTACAAGCTTGCGTCCTGTCGCATCGGATATGTGGTAATCCAGGGTTTTGGCTGCAGCCAAATGGACCGTAAGGTAGTCAGAAACAGGATTTGGGAATACGGTAAAATCCTCAGAAGACCCATCATACACGGAAGAAACCAGGTCCTCTTTTGTGACATTTGATTTGGCCAAAAGCCACAACTCCGGATCAAAGACAACCTCTTCTACCTTAAAATCCGGTAAAAGCTGAAACATCTGACCCTGCGAAATATTCTCGAGCCGCACGTCCAAAACCTTGCCTTCGCCCTTGAGGCGAAGTGGCACAGGCATCTCAAAAAAGGAAACGGATGGATGAGACTGAGCCTGGTCCAGCCTTACAAGCAGTCGGTTTTCCTCCTGATCCCAGCGTACATTATAGGTCGGATATCCCTGTCCTTCGTACCAGTCAGCAAAATACCCAGACAAACTTTGGCCAGAGGTATTTTCCAGGTGTTGCCTCAGGTCACTGGTCCTGGCAAATTTGTATCCCATATCGTTAAGGTATGACCTGATGCCCCCGAAAAAATGCTCCTCACCCAGCTTCCACCTCAACATATGCAACAGGTAACTGCCTTTGCTGTAGCTGAGTCTGCCATTAAATATCCTGCCGATATTGGTCGGGTCGTCCACTTTAACACTGCCACCGGGGCTTGAGGTGATGGAATTAACCCTGTTGAGCTTCCAGTTATACCAGTCGCCGGGAGACTGCGGATAACGCTCCCTGGACAAACCCTCGAGGTAGGTAGCAAAGCCCTCGTTGAGCCAGATGTCTTCCCACGCACCACAGGTCACCATGTCGCCAAACCACTGGTGTGCCAGCTCGTGGGCCAAAAGTCCCCAGCCATAGTTGATCACGAAACTCATCGTCTGGTGTTCCATGCCCCCACCCCATCCGAACTGGGCGTGACCGTATTTTTCCTTTTTGAAGGGATAATCCACAAAAAGACTGTCAAAAAATTCGAGGACTCTGACATTTTGGGCGGTGCCGGTCATAGCTTCCTGCAGGTTTTCGGGAAATACATAATTGACCATAGGCATTATGGTGCCGTCAGACAGATGCACGTCGTGGTTAAAGGCAACATAGTTGGTCACGGCGATGGCTACCAGATAGGGAGCTATGGCATATCTGTGTTTCCAGTGGTAGGCCTTAAGACCTCCGGTGACCTCCCTTTCGGAAACGAGACTACCATTGCTTGCCGCCCGGTCAAGGCCACCAGTCCTGGGCACCAAATGGCTCAGACAAAGTCCATATAACCGGATCGGTGCCGTGGGTGGTCTGTATAAAAGAGCCAAACCCTCCGGCAGGAGGCGTGCCGTGATAGGTGATGGATATACTGTCAAGAGAGCCTTTGGCAAGGGCTGAGGGAAAATTTACGGTCAGCAGGTACGACGACTGCTGTTCATAGGTTAGCCTCTGGCCCCGCCATTTGATGCTGTCGATGACCAGGTCCGAAGAAAAATCAAAGTGTATCGACTCAAAACCATCAGCTGAAACCTCAAAATAGGGTGTGGCGGTACCTTTTACAGCGTTGACTGCCGGGTCAATATACCAGTCGAAGCGATAATATTTCAGGTCATAGTCTTCGGTAAGCGGATTGGTGCGTACTTCACCGCTTATCAGGTGTGCTGACGATTCAGCCCT
>JAGVTV010000243.1 GCA_019136675.1 Bacteroidota bacterium | reverse complement strand
ATAGGCCGGATTGCCGGGAAACTGCTTTTGCAGAGCCAGGTTATATTTGATGGCTTTGGGCAGGTCCTGGCTGGCTTCGTAGATGGAAGCCAGCCGCATCAAGGCTTCAGTCCGGAAGGCATCTGCATTTTCCAGTCTGTGGTAGTAATACTTTGCATTGGCATAGTCTCCGGCCTGCAGATAACAAAATGACAGTGAATTAATCATTTGGTAATCAGTGGTATCCACGTGGAGGCACCCATTAAAAGCCGCCGCAGCCGCAAGATAATCCTGGACTTGCATCAGCCTGTATCCTGACGGGCATCGGGAAGTATCCTGCCCAACGATTTTTACTGCCTGCAGACTCAGAAGGAAAATAATACAAGCAGAAAAATATCTGATCATTTACGATTGTGAATAGCAAATTATATTCAGGCCATCTCTATACAAATAAGCTGTCAGGGATTAAGCACTGATTTTAAAACGCCGTATGGGGATGTAGGTTCATTTTTCATATTCCTCTTATGATAAATATATTCAGGTAATTACCAGAACTGACAACCTGTGTAATACCTGTTTTTTTGTATGAATAGTTTTATTGAATTTTACTTTTTCCCGTACGGACAGGAAATCCGGCAATCTCATCTTGTTAATAACTTGTAAAATATTAATCTGATTTTTATTATTGTACAACATTTTATCCCGTATTGACGTTACGATTTGTCATTTCATAAAATTTTATTTTATATGAATGTCCAAAATGTGCTAAGCATCACACTTATACTTTTTTCGGTGATAGACATCATCGGCAATATACCTGTGATCATAGACCTGAAAAAAAAGGGAGTAGTCGTAGATTCCGTGCAGGCAGCCCTGGTGTCCATGCTCCTTATGGTGGCTTTCCTGTACGCCGGCGAAGGTATTTTGAAGTTATTTGGTCTGGATGTACAGTCTTTTGCAGTGGCAGGTGCGATTATACTCTTTTTCCTGGGCCTTGAAATGATACTCGGTGTCCGTTTTTTCAGAGAAAGTGCAGGCACTTCCACCGGGACCATAGTACCCATAGCTTTTCCTCTTATCGCAGGTGCAGGGACCATGACCACTCTGATCTCCCTCAAATCCAAATACAAGGACCTTGAGATCCTGACCGCCATCCTGCTCAATATCATAGTGGTTTTTGCCGTCCTTCATTTTTCAGACTACATCAAGGAAAAACTCGGAGATGCAGGCACTGCTGTGCTCAGAAAAGTTTTCGGAATCATCCTTTTGGCCATAGCCATCAAACTTTTTAAGGAAAATTTCCACCTCGTGATCACACCTGATAAAAAACTCGGTATGCTTGGCAGATTAAGTTGATTAATGTTATAATTTTTTCAAAATATTACCGGATATTGTTAAATGACCCATGGCCTTTGGCATTTATTTATCGCCGTTTCAGACATGAAATCCCGAAGGAACGTAATCCAGAAGGGATGTACTTCACTTTCCACTCTTCACTTTTCACTCTTCACTTTTCACTCTTCACTTTTCTAATATTGTCATCCCTTTCGAATTTAGGTTATGAACCGGAAATTACTGCTGGCTTTTTGATGGTGTTTTATTACTTTTGGGAAATTATACCCGTCCCGGCCCGTGGAAAACACACTTAAAAGCAGGATGATTAAAAGCAAAGCCGAAGAGCTGGGTTTCTTCCTTTGTGGCATCACCAGGGCTGAGCCTATGGATGAAGAGGCCAGACGACTGGAGGCTTGGCTCAATAAAGGTCATCACGGCGAAATGGCTTACCTGGCAAACAACTTTGACCTGAGAGTCGATCCTACAAAGCTTGTACCCGGATCTAAAAGCGTCATTTCACTGGCCTATAACTATTTTAATTCCGATACCCGGTCCAGCCCGGAAGCACCTAAAATTTCTATGTACGCCTATGGCAGGGATTATCACAAAGTGGTCAGAAAAAAAATGGAGCAGCTCCTCAGCTTCATCAGAACATCTTTCGGAGAGGTCGGAGGGAGGGTGTTTGTGGATTCTGCTCCGGTCCTGGAACGTGACCTGGCCAGGCGGGCAGGGCTTGGATGGATTGGAAAAAACACCATGCTCATACATCCTCGCAAAGGGTCTTTCTTTTTCCTGGGAGAGCTGATCACCGATCTGGAACTCATGTATGACTCACCGATGACAGATTATTGCGGCACATGTACCAGGTGCATTGATGCCTGTCCTACAGAAGCCATCGATAAAAACGGCTATATCATGGATGGATCCAAATGCATCTCCTACTTAACCATCGAACTAAAAAATGAAATACCCCAGGAGTTTAAGGGTAAGATGGAAAACTGGATATTTGGCTGTGATATTTGTCAGCAGGTCTGCCCGTGGAACAGGTTTTCGGAGCCACACTCAGAGCCTCAGTTTTTGCCTTCCGGCGAATGGCTACATATGACCCAAGAAGAATGGAGCGACCTCACCGAAGACGCCTTCACCAGACTCTTTGAAGGAAGTGCGGTGAAAAGGGCTAAATACGAAGGTCTGAAAAGAAATATTCGTTTTCTGGAAGAGTAAAAATTATATTTTGGCTGCCGACAGGCTGTCTACCAGGCTATCGATGGCTTCGTCCAAGAGGTCATATACTTCGCCAAACCTTCCATTGTAGTACGGATCAGGAACAGCCATATTTTTATTGGGATACAGATAATTAAGGATCAGCCTGACTTTATTACGTTGAGTCTGAGTGTGGCAAATGGCAGTTATCTCCTGATAATTGGAACTGTCCATGGCGAGAATCAGATCATAATGGTCAAGGTCCTTAGCAGTAAGTTTGCGTGAAACCTGCCTGGATATGTCAAGACCTCTAGTTTTGCATAATTCAACTGCCCGTAAATCAGGCCCTTCTCCGTCGTGCCATCCCGATGTGCCTGCTGAATCCACCTGCCACGGGAGGCCCAGCCTGGCTATTTTTGATTCAAGGATGCCCTGGGCTATGGGGGATCTGCAGATATTGCCCAGACAAACCATTAATATCTTCATGCCTGATACTTATTAAGTTTAAACGCAGAAAAATCAAAGCTGTTACCTTGGCCTATCATTTTTTTTTTTATCAGAAGGCAAAACCAAGAGTTTACTGCATTTTGTTGTATTCTTTGAGAGCTTCACTCAGCAATTTATAATCTATTTCTCCCTTGTTAGCCGTCAGATGGTCTGCAACAGCCAGCGACTTGCGGATCCTGCTGTCTGAATTCTTGACCTTTGAAATAATATAAATAAGGCTTCGCTGCTTGCCGGGTGTAAGTTTATGAAAATACTTATCTGCCATTGCATCCATGGCCAGGACCTCCTTTAATTCTTCCGGCATCGGCATTCCGTATTCCGACTCGTCTTTTTCCATAACAATGGCCAGCTCATCTCCTACGTTGCATCCCAGTTTTTTTACTACATCCTTATTTAGCATGACAAACCATGTTTCCTTATTAGGCATAAGGGCACAGTGTATGACCACCTTTCCGTTAAGGCTGCAAATCACTCTTCTGTCTTTGCCGCTCACAAATTTTGCAGCAATATCCGGCGGAACCAGAAAGTGCAGGCCCCATAACGGAGAATCGGGAAACCTGTCAAGCATGGTTGGAAATGACACCTTCCCATCCGGGGCACTCATCTGCCGGCTGTTTTTACCATCGTTCTGATTTTTTCGTTCAGGTGTTCGCAGCCGAGGAGTTGTTCTGTGGTCATGTGAAACCTGAATCGCCAGTAATGTTTGGGATTGCTGGGTTCATTGATCTGCTCGGAGGCGGCGTCCTCTTTGCGGAGGCTGCCGTCCATACCCACGAGGTCCTGGATGGGGAAGATAGCCAGCATGGAGGGCGAAGAAAGATGGTCCTCCACTACAGCCTGAACAATCTCAGGTGTGCAGGACATAGGAGTTAGGCCGTACCATCTAAGGTAATCGTAGTAGTACTTTTTGGCGTTTTCGTGGTCGGCCTCCCACCAGCCCCTGATGGTGGACATATCATGGCAGGACGGGCTGCATACCGAAAAATACGGATAGGATCTGACCTCACCGTACCTCACATTGCCCTTTGGCATCCGCTGGATTTCAAGGGATATGATATTGAGGTCCTTCATGACACCGGGCACCACACTCGGTATCATGCCGAGGTCCTCTCCGCATATGAGCATGTCGCTGGCATCCAGAATGGGCGGCAGCTTCCACAGTGCCTGCTGCTTCCAGTACTCATCGTGGCGTTTGAAATAGTAATCATTGTACACATCCAGAAAACACTTCCTGGTCCTGTCATCCAGATGTTCAAACGACCGGGTAGTATTAAGCGTAATCCTGGGATTATAATGCTCACCGTCAGACTCGACAATTAAAAGGACCTCTGAAGCCAGCAAAAGCAGGTCTTTTTCAAAGCCTGCAAAATCTGGATGTAATGCTATATACCTGCTGATATCCTGCTGCACCTCAAACTCCGGCTTAAACGATATGGAGCCATCAGCCTCCATTACAAAAAAAGCCTCAAAAACATCTCCAAGCCGGTCGCCAAAAGCCTCTTTCAGCATATTGTGGGTGATGGATGGCTTAAGGTACCTTTTAGTATCCACGTTTATCCCGAAGTTTGAGAGCTCCTGTGCAGAATAAGGAAGTCTGGGATTAAACCGGCCCATAGTACCTGACACCTGACTGGTGGGAATCTGCCAAATACGGAAAAAGCCAAGTATATGGTCGATCCTCAGGGCATCAAAATACCGATTGAGCGACTGCATCCTCTGCTTCCACCACATAAAACCATCCAGGGCCATATTTTCCCAGTTATAGGTCGGAAAACCCCAATTCTGACCCAGCACGGCATAATCGTCCGGCGGAGCTCCGGCCTGTTCGTCCATGTTGTATAATTCCGGACTTATCCACGCATCACAACTGTACCTGTATATTCCTATCGGCAAATCGCCTTTCAGTACTACCCCTTTAGATCGTGCATGATCCCTTGCAGCGGACAGCTGGCGGTCTGCATGATACTGGATAAAATAATAAAACTCTATGGACTTCTTTTCTTTATGGTCCTTGTCGCAAAATTCAGTGATAAATTCCGGGCTGTAGACCGCATATTTTTCCCATTGGTTAAAATTGCAGGTGCTGTATTTGTCCCTCAGATAACAAAACAGGGCGTAAGGCTTAAGCCAGGAAGCGTGTTCGGCGATAAAGCTCTCAGCTTCCTCCAGAAAGGCCGTGCGTGTACTTTCAAAAATAAGTTTCAGGTATTTGAACTTAAGGCTAAGCACTTTTTCAAAGTCCACTGATTCCAGTTTGTTTAGGGATGCCTTGTCCTTTTCATATTGCCTGATTTGCTTCAACTCTGAAAATCCACCAATAGCAGGCAGGTGAATGTACAGTGGATGAAGTGCAAAGACGGAAATGGCAGCATAAGGATAGCTGTCGGTCCATGATTTGTTGGCTATGGTATCGTTTACCGGCAAAACCTGGATCACATTCATACCTACGGAGCAGGTCCAGTCAGTCAGCCTGATCAGGTCATTGAATTCGCCGATTCCGAATCCCTCTTCGCTGCGTAACGAAAATACAGGCATAGCCACGCCAGCTCCTCTCCATCCTGAATGTGCAAACCTGAAATGGTCATCTGTGATGACAGGATGGTTTCCTTTTTTATTCTTGAAAACAAAATGGCATACTCTGTTGTCCCCTTCCTCCCAGACCCGGATGCTGCCGTCTGCCGGATCCATGATCACGTACTTATACTCCAGGTGGAGGTCCGGCCCTTCAAAGGGCAGGGTCACCTTCCACAATGGAAATTGTTGTTCATCCAGTTTTACGGCTGTCTTCCAGTCTCCCAGCTCAGGAACATTGCCCGTAATGCCAAAAACCAGATCTGGTTGTACCGTAGCAGAAACCAGCCTGAACGTGACGGAACCGGAAGTGTTCTTGCTGCTTTTTAAGGATATTTTGCTGCCTTCCCTCCTGAATATAGCTTTGGTAAAGGCTGTGCTTAGAAAAGCATTTTTTTCATTGGCCCGGGGTCTCCACTTGTCCTCCATAAACACTTCCCCTGAGCCGGGTTTTTCGATGGTCCTCGGAGGGCCCCATTCCTTATGGATTACCTGGCCATCTTTAAAAACTGCATATTGATAGGTAAATGATTCACCTATTTCCGAGTCAAGGCTGCCATACCAGTTTTCGCCATCAAAGGTGTGAAAAAACAGGCTGGCGGGTATGCTTTGTTCATTTTCACAGTATTGGATGCCTATGTTTTCGCCGTATATGGTGCGGTAGTGCAGATGAAATTGAAAAAGCATAAAAGGTGCGTTTTTGCCAGGTTATCCCAAAAAAACAAGACCACCAGAAACTATCAGAGTGGCCTTGTTTTAATAAGTGGCAAATATACACTAAGGGGCTTTATTTACCGCCCAAAATCTTTCCAAAAATTGATTTTACACCCATTTCCGCGATATCGTCCATCACATTGCCGTCACCGTCCCTGTCAAGCAGCTTTGCGAAGATGCTTTGGTTGGAAGGTTGCTGATTTACTGTCTGAGTCAACCCTTTGAGGATGTCCTGTAAGCCGCCTGCCGGGGCCTGGGCTTGCTGTTGTTGCTGTACCTGTGACTGCTGGGACTTCATTTTACCAAGATATCCAAGTACAACCGGTGCCATCATCATCATCATCTTAATGATCTTTCCAGAGTCAATGCCGCTTGCCCTGGAGATGGCATCAGCAGCGTTTGTCTGATTGTCACCCAAAACGTGCTTGAGGATTCCTTCACCATTGGTGGTATTAGGGTTGGCCGGCTGGTTTGCTCCGGTCAGGAAGCCGGTCAGGTCGTCGAGGATGCTGCCGTCATGGTCTCTCTCGAGGGCATTTTGAAGGCTGTTTGCCCCTTCCTGAGTAGACGCATTCCTGTTAAGGGCATTGAGCAGCGTCGCAAATATTCCATCCACGGCAGTTCCTGCTTTTTCAGGGGATTCAAGGCCGAGTTTAGAAGCTGCCTGCTGGACAATGATGTCTTTTAGCGGGCCCTGGAGAAGATCTGTAATATTCATTATTTATATTGTTTTGAAGGTTAAGTCGAAAATCCGACCAATGTTATCTAACAATATTTTTACCAAAAAATTCATTTTAATATAGCTCATGAATGTAAAACGGTATTTCGGAACAGTATTTGCATTGATAAATTATAAAAATATATAATGTATATGAGTTGGAAAATGAGCAGATGTATCCCGTTCTTATGCATCATTTTTTGTTCATTTGGTTATTCGGTTTCGAATAAAAAATTAACAGAAAATTATATCAATAATTTTAAACGCATAGCTGTGGAAGAAATGAGACGGACAGGCATCCCGGCAAGCATCAAACTGGCTCAGGGTATCCTTGAGTCGGACCTCGGACGGAGTCCGCTTGCATCAAAAGCTAATAACCATTTCGGTATCAAATGCGGAAGCGGATGGACAGGTAATGCCTATTACAAGCATGATGACGATACTGACAGCTCAGGTACACTCATAGAGAGTTGTTTCAGATCCTATCTGTCAGCCGAAGAATCTTACCGGGCTCATTCAGAATTTCTGGCTGCTCCGGAAAAACAAGGCAGATACGGATTCCTTTTCAAGCTCGGCCCGACGGATTACGAGGGATGGGCCAATGGACTAAGGTTTTCCGGTTATGCCTCGGATCCCGACTACCCAAAAAAGCTCATAAGAATCATAGAATCATACAAACTGTTTTTGCTTGATGAGCCCGGCATAGCACCTGCCTCCACCGAAACTATTTCAAAGGTTAGGGATATCACGCCTGCCCAGGAAACCGGATCAAGTGTTAAAAGCAGGATTGAAACCGAAAGGATAGAAAAAAGACCGCAAGCCGAGACCGCAAAAATCGAAAAAGCAACCTCCTTCAAAAGATACGTGGTAATAAAGGTCAATGAACTCAGGTGTGTCAGGTCAGCCGGCGGCGAAAACCTGTCATCTCTGGCAGCTGCCGTAGGCATGGACGTATTCCGCATCATGGAGTACAACGAAGAATGCACGTCACCTGGCAGGATCCTGAAAACAGACGAGATAATCTTTCTGGACCGCAAAAAGAAAACATACGATAAAGAAGCGACACATCGGGTCATGGAGGGAGAAACCATGTATGCTATATCCCAGTTATACGGCCTGAGGCTCGAAACCCTCAGAGCCAGAAACAATGTGCCGGCAGATGCTGAACCGATCGCCGGTCAATATATTAATCTGGGAAAAAACCTGCCAAAGGGAACCGCACCCAAGTTTCGGAAGGTTTCTAAAAAAGACAACTTCATGGAATTGTGATACATGACAGACCAGAGTATAAGCCTGAATAAATTTATCAGCGAGACCGGCCGGTGTTCGCGGAGGGAAGCAGACAAACTCATAGATGCCGGAAGGGTTACCATCAATGGGGTCGTAGCCAGAAAAGGCAACAGGGTACTGCCATCAGACGTGGTACTACTGGATGACATTCCTGTAATACCCCAAAAAAAAACCGTGTATATCCTTTATAATAAGCCTGAAGGCATTGTTTGCACGACCGATATCCGGGAGCCTGACAATATTATTTCTCATCTGGGATATAGTGAAAGGATATTTCCTGTCGGCAGGCTGGACAAGATGTCACAGGGACTGATCCTCCTTACCAATGACGGAGATATAGTCAATCGAATCTTACGGGCCGAAAATCACCATGAAAAGGAATATATTGTCACGGTCAATAAGCCCATAGATGACAGGTTTGTCAAAACCATGATGTCCGGAGTACCCATCCTGAACACCGTGACCAGGCCTTGTATTGTCAGAAAAATCGATGAAAACACCTTTAGTATCATCCTCACCCAGGGGCTCAACAGGCAGATACGCCGCATGTGCGAATACCTCGGTTATCGGGTATTGGCCCTTTCAAGGGTGCGTATCATGCACCTTAAAGACAGTGATATGGCAACAGACACGTGGAGGTATCTCACTCCCGATGAGGAAAAGAAATTGATCGGGCTGACCTTCCCGGAAAAAGACAACTTATAAACATCGGAGATTTGCTTTAATCCTGAAAGATGCCATAATTATGTGGTTCCATGGCAAACAAGGTCTTCAACGGCCCAAAGGTGATGGATTGGGACTGGAGGGAGATGGTGAATATGAGGAGTGATATTATTTTAGCTAAGGTCATGTTTATTTATATTTTTGATTATTAATACTTATTACCAAAAAAGAAACTTCTTAGGCAAATCAAGTCCCCTTATTCTGTATTCACTTTCTATTTCCAAAAGATCTGCTCCAGACTTTTTAAGTTCACTATATCTTTTGTCAAGTCTATCTTTATCCAAGAGTTAATATGGTCTTGCGTCTCTAAAATCAGGAGGTTTGATACGCCAAAAATCTTCGTTCCAATTCTTGTAAAGCGAATTTTTATCAAAGTCATTGAAATCATCAATTTCAAATCGTAAGGTTTTTAGGAAATTGAAAATGTCATTTGATAAATGAACGATTTTTTTTTCATCACCTATGTAGAGGTAAATTTTATCTAAATTTTCATTACCTGTGCCTATACAAACTCCACCACCAATACTGACTGTCCCGATTCTTATCAAATTATAATTAATCAAAATTTCATTATTTTTGGAATAATCATTGTCGTCAAACAACTCTTTCAAGCTGAAGAAATTTGTTATACAAACTCCTGAGTACTCTGCTGAAATATTGAAAAGATAAAAATTTCCAAATGTATCACCAGTTTCAAGTGTTGGGGTAAAATTTGCATTAATTCCAAGATCAAAATTTTTTAAAAAATTTGGTAAATAGGTGGAAATTTATATCCACAAAAAACATCATCTAGAAGTTCTAAATTATTAACTTTTATGAATTCAAATATACTCATTGTGTGATATTAAATAAATACTAAATGCTAAAAAAACCCTT